>WHSY01000713.1 GCA_009379815.1 Pseudonocardiaceae bacterium | reverse complement strand
GATGACGAGACCGTCGCTGCGGCGCTGGATCGCCCAGCGCCCCGCCGGTAGAACCGTGCGGGCGGTCTCGGCGATCCACTGCTGCAGGAGCAGTCGCATGGCCGCCAGATCGGGCACGCGATCCATGGCAGGACTGAGCCAGCGCGCCACGGCGCCGTGCCCGTAGACGGCAAGCGCCGCTGAGGCGTCGTCCACCTGCCAGGGCCGCAGGATCAGTCGTGCGGTGGTCAGGGGAGGCCGCAGGGCCGACGTGGTGGGTTCGCTTGCCGTCATGGCGAATTCTTTTCCGGTCGTGCTGGCCCGAAAGGCCGGCACCACGAGACAGCGTCGGCGATTCGGTTGCCAGAGCCCGGTTCGGAGCCAGCAGGCACCCCGCACCCGCGGCCGACCTGGCGTTTGCCGGGATTGTCCCGGCACCGCCGATGCTACGCCTCGTCCGGCCGCGCGGCCACGACGCGCGTCGGACGTGAAAACCCGCCGTCGCCCAACGGCAGCGCGAGCTTGA
>WHSY01000712.1 GCA_009379815.1 Pseudonocardiaceae bacterium | reverse complement strand
GGTGCCGGACCGGCTCGACGAGGTGCCCCGCGACCACACCGTGTACGTGATCTGCCGGTCCGGGGCGCGCAGCCTCCGCGCCGCCGAGTACCTCGTCGCCAACGGCATCGACGCGGTCAACGTGGCCGGGGGCACTTTGGCCTGGGCCGAGGCCGGCCTGCCCGTCGAGCACGGCGTGTCTCGCGATGACCGGCTCGATGCGTTGCAGCGCATCGCCGCCATCCACGACCGCCACGGTCATGTCCAACACCTCATGGTGCAGCGGCCGTCGCCGGTTGCCGGGCGGGACGAGTTTTTGGAGATGGTTGCCCTCGCCCGGCTGATCCTGCCCGAGACCGTGTCGCTCCAGGCGCCGTTTCCCGGTGGCATCGCGGCCGGCGCGCTGCTCGCGGCGGTGCTGCTGCCGTTCCGGACGCCAGCCACCAGCGCCTCGGGTGACCTGCAGCTGTCCCGGTGCCCGCACTGCGGCGTCTCGGGACCACAGCTGCACCCGGCGGACGCCACCG
>WHSY01000711.1 GCA_009379815.1 Pseudonocardiaceae bacterium | reverse complement strand
AGAGGTGGCTCGACCACGCCGACGCCCGAGTACGGCTCATCGTGGACCAGGGACTGGTGCCCTGCATCGTCGGCGCGTGGGGCTACTACCTCCAACACCTGAGCGTCGACCAGATGGTGCGCCACTGGCGCGAGCTGATCGCCCGCTGGGGCGACGCCGGCGCACGCACGATCGTGAACAACTCCGCCGCGATCATGCTGTTCGGCGGCACCAAAGACCGCGACGACCTGGACTACTGGTCCACCCTCGCCGGCGACCGCGACGAACCCGTGATGACGACCGACGCGCACGGGCGGATGGCCAGCCGCACCGTCCGCAAGGTCCCGGTGCTCGCACCCGCGCAGCTGGCGAACCTGCCCCGCGGGCGGGTGGTCGTCTTCTACCGGGACATGACCCCGGTAATCGGGCGGGTGCGGATGGCCTGGCAGCGCCGCGACGTCCGAGCCGTCAAGCGCGCCGAGCGCCGCCAAGCCAAAGCCGTGGTCGCCGGGGCCGAGGCCGCCACC
>WHSY01000710.1 GCA_009379815.1 Pseudonocardiaceae bacterium | reverse complement strand
CGATAGACACCGTTGTTCGAGCACATCCCGATGACACGGTGGAACTCGGGCGCACGCTCGAGAGAGGGCGGCAGCCCGCGATCCTCCTGCGCGGTCTTCACCACGAACCGACGCACCTCGTCCGTCGCCGAGCGGGCCGCCTCGGCTGCGGCCTCGGGCTCGACCAGCAAACGGAAGGCGAAGAAATCACCCAGCGTCGTCCCGGTACTGGTGAACAGCACCGCCAGGGAACGACTGACCTGGCTCACGTCTGGCCGCCGCGCGTAGATACCGCCCTTGGGCCCGCGTTTGATGACGATCAACCCCTCGGCCTCCAGCAGGCGCAGGCCCTCGCGGACCGTACCCCGGCTGAGCTGGTGAGCCTCGATCAGCTCCGCCTCCGACGGCAGCGGGCTCCCAGGTTCCAGCTCTCCCCCCAGGATCACAGCCCGCAACCGGTCCGCGAACATGTCGGACGCCTTCGGCAAGCGAGTGCCCGGCTGGACACCACCGGGGTCGTAGGCCCC
>WHSY01000070.1 GCA_009379815.1 Pseudonocardiaceae bacterium | reverse complement strand
CAGCCCGCAGGCGCCGGAGACGACCAGAGGTCGCGCGATCCGTCGCCCCAGCTAGCAGGGGTTGCTAGGCACCAACGAGCAGTGACCCGACAAGTCGATCATGAATCGGAAGGTCGGCGGTTCGACCCCGCCCCTGGCCACCACATTCACCAGCACAAACGCCGGCCGCGTGTTCCGTTGCATCTCTCGCACGGGCTTCTCCTGTAGCACTGGGTGTAGCAACGTCATCCGCTCAACCGCCGTTCGAGCTTGCGCAGCGCCTCCCGCTGCTCGTCGAGCGCCGCGTGGGCGTAGATGCCCATCGTCACGTCGAGCGTGGCGTGCCCGACGATCCGCATGACGATGTGCGGCGGCACCCCGAGGTCGAGCAGCAGCGTCACGCAACTGTGCCGCAGGTCTCAACAACCGGACGTCCTGCAAGTCGGCACGCTGCCGGAGTGGGTACCAGCTGCGGCGCAGGTTGTCGGGCTCGATCGGGGTACCGGCCGTCGTGGTGAACACCAGCCCGCACCCGGGCACGCCCGCAGCAAGCTGTTCGGCCGCCTGCTTGGCCCGATGCGCCTTGAGCGCGCGCACGCACACGTCCGGCAGCGGCACGGGCCGTTCCGAGGACTTCGACTTGGTGGGCACCAGCCGGAGTTCACCCTTGACCCGTTGGAGGCTCTGCCGGACGTCGAGCACACCCTGGTCGAGGTCGACAGTGTCCCATGGCAGCCCCAGCAGCTCGGCCCGGCGCATGCCGAGGTAGAGCGCGAGCACGTACACGACGTAGAGCCGGCCGCCCTTCGCGTGCTCCAGGAGCCGCATCGCCTCATCGACGCTCAGGCCACGCTCGACCCGGTAGCGACTCCGCCAGCGCGAGCAGTCGTTGGCACCAGTGCGCGACCCCGGCGGCGGTGGTGACGACGTCGGTGAATCGGGGCCGGAAGGGTTCGGCCTCGATGCCGAACTTGAGATCCCAGGAGATCAGCACCGCCGAGGTGGGTGCCAGCGCCGACAGTCCTGCGGCGATGAGGCTGGACTTGCCCGAGTCGGTGGCCCCGGAGACCAGCCAGTGCGGCTGCTCGCGGAAGTCGAGCACGAGGGGGACGCCGGTCTCGGTGGCCCCGACCACGATCCGGCCGGTGCCCAGCGCCCGAGGGCGTTCCAGGACCCGGCGCAGCGGGTCGCGGCGCAGCACCGAGATCTCGAGGAACCCGGGCTGTTCCCATAGTGCCTGGCAAGGCGGCAAGCTGGTCTTCACGACCCAGTGGGGCACCCTATCGAGCTACGCAACTTCAACGCGAGCATGCTCGGTCGTGTCAAGTGCCCCGGGTGAGCCGGGTCCAGAGGGCGTGCGACCACTTGGGAACGGTGCCGGGCGACGCCGATGCCGTCGACGTGTACAACTGCTGCGCTCGGTCCTCGGACGGCGGCGTGGTGGACGTGGGTGGTGCCGGGTAGATGGAGCGAGCCACGTCTGCCTTGCGGGTCGCGCAGCGGCGCAGGGTCGGTGTGGGGAACCCGCCGCCGACCGGGGGTTCGACGTCGTGTTCGGGGCTCGCAGGGTCGACGAGCCGCCATCCGGATCCCAGCTCGATCAGGGATCGGTGCTTGGTCGCCTAGTACTCGGGATGCACGCTTGGCGCCAGACCGCCAGCGCCTGCGGCTGCGGCGAGCAGGTGGAAGTGAAACCTGGTCGAGATCCACCACTGATGTGGTCCGAGCGGGAGCCCGTCGGTCCACAGCTTGTTGAACGGGTAGAACCGCGCTCCCGGCAGCTCGTGCTCGATCAACGAGTAGACCTCCCGGTCCGCTCCCGGGATGCCTTCGATGACCCCGACTTGCTCGGGTTCGGCCTGCCATGACCGCAGCGTGTGCAGGATGTGGGCGGCCAGACGCGGCGTGTCGACGTCGCTGGCATCCGACTGCGCACAGACCATGTACTCCGGCACCGGGCCGGCGCCGTCGACCAGATCCAGGACACCTGCCCCGAGCCGGAGGAATACGTCGTCGCACGTCAGCCTGGTCGTCGAACGGCAGCCCGCGACCTCGGCGGACGGTTCGTCACGCACATCGACGATGTCAAACTGCTCGACCAGGGACCGCAGCAACGGGGAGGTGCCCGGCACCGGCGGGTAGAGGCCTTGCCCGGTCATCACGGCGTGACCGCCGGACCTGCGGGTCGCCGCCGCCGCACCCGCCAGCACACCAACCAGGCCGGGCCACATCGCCGTGATGTCTCCGCCGCCGATCAGGTGGACGACATCGGCGCGGACCAGCATCTCGATTCCGGCCACGCGCCTGGGCGCAAGCCCGGGGTCGCGGATCGCGCGTTGCACCCAGGACGCGACCTGCCATGGTTCAGCGGAGGGTGCCAGTCGGCAAAGTTGCCACAAGGTGTCGACGAACCGGGCGCGCGGGTGGAGCCCGTCCAGGAGCACCTGCGCCGACCCGGGCTCCTGGCAGTCCAGCCAGACGTCTGCCTCGGGCGCGACCTCGGCGAGATGGCGCAACCAGGTCGCCGCAACGAGTTCGTCCCCGTAGTTGGGGACGCCCGTCGAGCCCACGAGGTAGTAGCAGGCTCGACCGCCCGCTGGAGTCATCCGCCCACCTCGACCCGCCCGCTGGTGGGTGATATGACGGATGTGAGGCCTGCTCGTGGCCCGCGACGCCCGGGCTTCACGGAGACTACTGCGACACCTTGAACTGGGTCTGCAATGCCTGCTCGCCCTGTGCCGTCGTGTTCCCGGTTGCGTTTGCAGTGATCTGTTGCGCTGGCACACCCTCCTGCTGAAGCGCCTGAGATATGGCATCAGCGCGCTGCTTGGACAGTTCCTGGGCCCGCTGCGGATCCTTATAACCAGCGTGCGTCACGATGGTGATCTTTGCCCCGCTGGATTTGAGCATGCCAGCGATCTTCTGCAGCGTCTGCCGGTTCTGGTCGGTCAATTCTGGGCTTGTCGACGTGAAGACGACGGGATTTTTCTGCAGCAGCGAATCGATTTGCTGTTGCGCTTGCTGCGCGTTCGCGGGACCGCCGGCGGTACCGGGCTTCTGCTCGCCTGACTGTGCCGACTTGGCCCCTTTCGATGCCGAATTCTCGTCGCCTGAGCAACCCGCCGCGCCAGTCAGGGCGATCGCCGCGGCTGCCGTCGCTCCGATCACCATCCTTCGTATGGCCATACCTTCCCTAACCTCCCCGCGGCGTTGTCGTGTGCCTGGCCGGACGGAGGGCACCCTGAATGTGGTGGACCTTCGTACCGGACGAGCGATACTCCCACGCGGACTCAGTCCCCGCTCGGCGACGACGGTCGACCACCCGATTCAGTGATCGTACGGCGGTCGAGCCAGCACGGTACGTGCTTTCTGGAAAATGTCTGCACGTACGGATTGTCACCTTGCTGTGTGCTTGGGTGAACTGTCAAACCTCACAAGATCATCGGAGGCGAAAAGCGGACGAGTAGCGGCCTCGAGGCCGCCGGGCCGAGTCCCAGGGCGTCGGCAAGGTCGCGAGTTACGGCGTGTCTGCGCGATGACGCGCCGGTGATGCGGTAGGTGCGTGCGCGGACACGGCGCCGCTGGTGATCATGACGGTTCCTACACCAGCTGATCATCGGAGCGACTGCCGTGTCCGCGTGCCCATCTTCGCCGATCGCCCTGCTCGCTGCCCATACCGAGCCGGTTCCCGATGGCGGGACGCGGGTCCGCCGGCGGATCTGCTGGCCGCGTTGGTGGCGGTGCCCGATCCGCGAGCGGCTCGTGGGGTGCGGCATCGTCTGGTGACGGTGCTGGCGGTCGCGGTGTGCGCGGTGCTGGCCGGTGCCCGCACGTATGTGGCGGTCGCGGAGTGGGCCCATGACCTGCCGGTCGGGGTGCGGGTTCGGCTCGGGCTGGGTCGGCGGCCGCCGTGTGAGTCGACAATCCGCCGGGTCCTGCAGGCCGTCGACGCCGAGGCCAGGCGGTTCAGGATGAACCGCCCCGGCGAGTCATCCTGGCTGGGTCGTCCTGGCTGGGGCAAACTAGGCATGGTCATTCGTCTCCTGTGCCTCGGGAACGGAGTGGCCGTCGCCGGACCGGCAGGAAGATCGTGACGGGTCCGACCGACCTACCAGAGGTCCCGTTGCCTATCTGATCACTCCCGGCGTGACACGCCGTGATCGAAACCATGACGACCGGGCCACCCCGGCTGCGACGCGCCAGGACCCGCCCCCGGCATCGGCTCACGGACAAGGTCAATCCCGACAACGGGATACCGACCGCAACACGGCGACAGGCCCGGCAGCGCGGCCACGACGACCAGACCTGCGCCACCACCAACGTCGTCCCGCTCCCGGCCCCGACACGCCGACCCTCGCCGCCTCCTTGACGTGATCAACATCTCGCTAACTCCGTGGCATTGCGGCGCGTAGCGATGCGCAGCACCCTTGAGGCTGGAGGGGCCCGACCCGTAGTCCGCGCCGCCCGAGCGGTGGCGGGAGAGTGGTTGTTACAGGGGGTCGGTGGTCTCGGTCTTCGCCGGTGCTGCCACTGACCATTCCCGGGGAAAGGGCACCTGCAACGTTTCCGCCGCGACCGGTGTGTGTTCGGCGGCGGCGTATAGTCGCTTGTCGCGCTGGATGACGGCGCCGCTGCGGAGCATGATGTCGATCAGTTCGGCGGCGAGTGCTTCGGGAGTCCTGCCCAGGAGTCGGGCCGCGTCTGTCAGCCACGCCCGCGCGTGCAGGTAGGGCTCGACCTCGTCAACGGGGATCCCGTCACGGATCATCAGAGCGAACGCGAAGATCCGCCGGGCGGCGTACCACACCGCCCCGGCCGGGTCGTCGACGAGGCGTTGGGCGCGGCGCGATGCCGTGGCGAACGCTGCACCGGGATCGGCAGGGATCGGCCCGTGCGAGGGCAGCAGCACACGCGGGGCAAGATCGGCCAGCCGGTGCAAGGAGATGAGTGCGGTGGCAGCCGCGTCGGGCCCGTCGAGCGCGAGGTTGACCCACCCAACGTCGTAGTCCGATAGTGCATCGCCGACCACCAGCAGCCGCTCTCCCGGCTGCCACAGCGACAGGTGGCCGGGAGTGTGCCCGGGTGTGCGAATGACCTGCCAGTCGGCGTCGCCGAGCCGAAGCACTTGCCCGTCGTCGAGCGGCTCGTCAACGGTGTAGGGCGCCACGGGCTGGTCGAGGTATTCCGCAAGGCAGCAGCGGGGGTCTCGCCGGGCGATGGCCTGAGCCTCCGGGGCGCTGGCTGCGATCCCGGCGCCCATCGCCTGCAGTCGCGCGTTCCCGCCGACGTGGTCGGAGTGCCAGTGAGTGTTCACCACCAGTGCGACCTGCCCAGTGTGCGCGCGTACCCACGCGGCAGTCTCGTCGGCATGGCCGACGAAGCCGCTGTCAACAAGGGCCGGTTGCCGCCCGTGCAGCAGGAGCAGGTTCGCATCGGGGAACGGCCTGCGCTGCCAGGTCACCCAGGCTGGCAGTTGCTCAGTGTCGAGCGTCATGGATCTCCTTTCGTGGCCGTCGAGCGGATACGCCGAGCCGCCTGCGAGCCGGGCGCGCTCGCCTCTCGACACGGCTTCGTGCGCTGACGTGGACATCCGTCGGAAACGACTACGCGAGGGGTAGCCCGCGATTGGACATTGCGCACACCGGCCGGGCCATGCGACTCACCACGGCGCTGGGGAGCCTTTGAGCTGTTCCCAGTAGCGCCGGTGCGCATGCCGGGCTTGGTCGCTGGTCATTCCCTCGGGTAGCTCACCATCCAGCGGGTCAGCCAGCTCGGCGATGTCACGTAACGCGCTGGCTTGGCAAGCCCGCTTGGTGAACGCGTACTGCTCCAGGCAGTCTTCGGGTGTCTGGTCGGCGACCGCGACCGCCCGCTCCAGCAGCTCCTCGGCCGACACCAGCTCGTGCACCATGCCCAGGGTGTGCGCCTGCGCCGGGGAGAAGATCTCGCCGAGCAGGCACGTGCGGGCGGCGACGGACTCACCCCAGGCGTAGGCGAGCATGCGCACATACACCGCGGGCATGGGGATTCCGATCGCCACCTCGTTGAGCCCGAACCGCGCCCCGTCGGTAACCGCGACTCGGTAGTCACAGACGGCGGCGGTGATGAGGCCGCCGGCGAAGGCGTGCCCGTTCACCGCCGCCACGGTCGGGCGCGGGTAGGAAAACAGCCGCATGTTCGTCGCCCGGTAGTCGCGGAACCACGACGCCACGTCCGCCCGGTCGCCGGCGAAGAGCGGAAAGTGCTCGCCGAGGTCGAGACCAGCCGAAAACCGTGTTCCGGTGCCGGTCAGCACGACGGGCGAGTCCGCGTGGTCGCGTTCGAGCCGGTCGAACGCCTCGTGCAGGTCGGCGAAGAAGGCGCGGTTCTGCGCATTGAGGGGATTGGTCGTCATCATCACGACGGCAACGCGCCCCCACCGATCGATCGTCCAGCTCATGCTTGTTCCTCCATACGGGTCGGTGCGGAAGCGCCATGTCGGTGCGGCTGGAGTCAGATCCGAGCCAAGACCCGATCGGCGCCGAACGTCATCCCACCCATAAGCATGGGACATCATATAGTAGGACGTCCTACTATTTTGGGTGATCGACGCCAGGCACACCGCCCACCCGGTCGCCCGCACGACCACGGCGGCGAGCACGCAGAACCGGGAGCCGTCATCGACCCCGGTGACGACCTTGCATTCGGTGCTGTCGGCCAGCATCAGCCCACCGACGATGTCGAGCTGCCACAGCTGCATCGGGACCTGGCGCTGCCAGCGGGGGTAGTCGCTGCGCCTGCGTCGCCGCGACCGGGGCTCGATCAGCCCGTGGCGGACCAGGATGCGGTGCACCGTCATCCGCGACGCCACCACACTGCTGTCCGACGCGGTGCGGGCCGGCTCGTGGACGATGGCCCGGCAGGAGCAGCAGGGCAGAGCGGGTCACCAGTGGCGGGCACCCCGACGCATCGGCGCCGAAGGCGTAGCAGACCAGGGGCCGGCGACCAGGTCGGTCAGACTGTCGCCGATTCGGGCGGTGAGGGCGATCGTGCCAGTTCCGATTGCCCCATGAATCTGGATGGCGCTCCACCCACGTTCGTCGTGTCGGTGCTCGATGCCTTCGAGCGTTCCCTTCACCTCCCAACTGGCGTCATGTCCAGTCACCGGGGCCTTCTTGCCGAGTTCGTTACCGCTCAACTCGCTAGACCGTTGGAGGCCCGGCGCCTCCCGTCTACCGGTTGTCGAAACGCCCTGCTCCGGACGTACCGCGTCGGCACGCGTGTCGTTCTGCTCCGTAGACCGTTCTGAATACGTGCTGTAGCGGAAGGGATCTGACGATGCGAGTGATCAGCAGAAGGATCGCGCTACGGATCGCGGCGGCCGTCGTCGGCGCGGCGACGGTGGTCGGGGGTGTCGCCGCAGGCCCGGGTTTCGCCGCACCGACCCTGGGAACGGTGGCCCCGCAGTCGGCGGACGGCGGCGGGCGGCATTGGGTGACGGCGTACTCGGCCTCGATGCAGGGACCGTCCACGCTGGGCGACTTCGGTGCCGAGACGTTGAGCGGCTACGAGTACACCAAGACGGCGCAGGAGATCGTCCCGCCGCCCACGACCTTCTCCGACGAGACGATCCGCCAGGTGCAGTACCTGCACCACAGCGGCGATGCGGTGCGGCTGCAGCTGTCCAACCTCTTCGGCGCGGCACCGACCACCTTGCCCGCGGTGACGGTCGGCATCCGTCAGGGCGAGTCCGGAGGGGCGGTCGAGGAGGGCACCCAGCGTGCGGTGACCTTCGGCAGTGACCGGTCGGTCACGATCCCTGCAGGGGGGAGCGTGCTCAGCGACCCGGTGGATCTCCCGGTCGAGGCGTTCGACCACCTGGTGACGAGCATCTTCGTCCCGGCGGGCAATCCGCCGGCCAGCGTGCACGGTAACGCGCAGCAGACCTTCTTCACAGGTTCCGGCGACCTGAGTGGCCAGCCGGGGGACGAGGGATTCACTGAGCGGGGCATCGTGCTGAACAACTACACCGCGACGTTCACCACCGCGTCCTACTACGTCGCCGGGATCCAGGTGGACGCCGACCCGGAGGCGCGAACCTTGGTGACCTTCGGTGACTCGATCACTGACGGGTTCCTGTCCTCGGGCAACACCGACACCCGCTACCCGGACTTTCTCGCCCGCCGGCTGCAGGCGAATCCGAGCACCGACCATCTGTCGGTGGCCAACCAGGCCATCAGCGGCGGGCGGGTGCTGCGCGACGGCATCGGCCCGAGCGCGCTGCACCGGTTCGAGCGCGAGGTGCTCGACCAGCCCAACGTCGCGGGTGTGATCTTCCTGCAGGGCATCAACGACTTCGGCACGGCGCTCTACCAGCTCCCCGCGGCGTCGGCCGAGGAGATCATCGCGGGCTACCGGGAGCTCGCCGCCCGGGCGCACGCCCACGATATCCCGATCTTCATCGGCACGCTCACGCCGTCCGGCAACCTCGCCCGGCCCGCCCCATACGGGACGTATTCCACGCCGGATACTGTGGCGAAGCGGGCGCAGGTGAACGAGTGGCTCCGCACCGAAGGGCCGGACGTGTTCGACGGTGTGATCGATTACGACGCCGCGATCCGGGACCCTCTGATCCCCGACTGGATCCAGCTGCGCTACGACGCGGGCGACAACCTGCACCCGAACGACGCAGGCTACGAGGCGATGGCGGACACCGTCCCGCTCGAATTCCTTGCCGAGTTGAGCCACTGAGGAACTTGATACCTCGGGACAAACCGCGTGAGGGACGCGTGCTCCGGAGCCGGCTCGATGAGCGCAGCCGCGTCCAGCCTGCCGACGGCCTTGTCGAGCAGCGCGGCGCGCATGTTGGCCCGCGAGCCGAACGGGTGGCTCGTGCAACTCAGCTGGCTCGGCATCCCCCGGAGGTGGTGGCACTGGCCGAGGAGGTCCTCGAGCAGCCCCGCCCGTCCGCTCCCTGACGTCCCGCCTGCCCCCGTCGGGACAGCGAAACGCCCCGCTCACCGTGATGGTGAGCGGGGCGCTTCCGTGCGTTCGGGTCAGGTGCGCCGCAGCAGCCTCGGACCGGCCGCCAGCGTGAGCGCGCCGGCCCCGACGAGGCCGAGCCCGCCGGCCAGCCAGCCGAGGGCGTTGCCCGCGCCGGTGTAGGCGAGCTTCTCGGTGCCACCGTCGCCGGTCTCCACACCGCCATCAGGCGCGGCTGCGTCGTCGGTGTCGACCGGGATCCACTGCTCGCAGTTCCACGCCCAGTCGCCGCTGTCGCTGATCGTTCCGGCGTTGGGGCAGGGCTCGGTGTCCTCCTGGGCGTCACCCTCGCATGCCTTGCCGTCGTTGTCGGCGTCGAGCCGGTGCGGGTCGGACCCGTCGGCGTCGAGCACGTTCTGCGCCGTGGTGCCGTCAGCGAGGGGGAAGTCGGCGCAGTCCAGGTCTGCGTCAGGCTTGTCCGGCTTCGGCTCGTCTTTCTGCTCGCCACCCTCGTCGGTGCCGCCATCCTGGTCGCCGTCGGCCGGTGGCTCGTCCGAAGCGGGCTCCTCGCAGGCGCCGTCCTCGGTCACGACACCAGCGCCGCCACCCGGCTCACCGGTGTCCAGCACGCACGGCCCGCCGACCTCGTCGGACTCGTAGCCCGGCGAGTTGCTGACGCAGTCGGCCTCGGCGCTCTCCTGCGTGCCGGACTCGCCGTCGTCGACCCCGCCCTCGATCTCGCAGTCCTGCGGGTAGGTGGGCTCAGGCTCCTGGCAGTCGGTGGTGACAACGGCCGACTTGGGAGCCGGGTAGTCGTCGCGCTCGGCACCCTTCTCCACCACCAGGTCGACCGTCACCTCTCCAATGTCCTCGGGGAAGCGGATCGTCTGTGAGGCGCTGCTCGGATTGCCACCATCGCGGCCATCGGCCACGAGAGTGCCGGACGTCTCACCAGCAGTCGACGCTGCGGAAGCGGTCCAGTCAGCGGCGAAGGTGTAGTCCGTGGTGTTGTTGATCGACACCACCGCCACGCCGCAATCCTTGTTGATGTTGGTCGTGACGTCACCCGGCACGCCTGGATCCTCCTGGGCCAGCGCCGGGGCGGCGCTTGTGAGCACTAACCCGGCGCCGAGGATCACTGCCCCCGCGAGGCGGGCGGTGGAACGATGAAACATGGGTCCTCTCATGCTCTGTCAGTAGGGGATCAAGGCCCTCGGGTTCGGTCTGTCCCCGACCCGGGGGCCGCTCACTGTCTGTATCGTCAGATTCGTCGGATCGTTACGGTCCGGGATCAGAGCGGCCAGTCACGATCTCGTTTCGGCGAACACCTGGCGTGGTACAGAGCAGCTACAGCAAAGACAGGGCGGCAAGTTGTCGAGGTCGCCGACCTCGACGACGGCGGCCGTGTCGTCCAACGACAGCAAGGCCCGAGCGGTCCGGCGCTGCGGTTCACTCCCGGCGCAGGCGCTGACGCAGTACGAGTCGGGCCGTGACCCAACACGGGAGACCTTGGCAAGTGCGCAGGGTCTGGGTGATCCTGGCCGTGGCTCAGGCGGTCCGGGAGCAGGAAGAGTCCTCAGCCCCCACGATCACCCGGTCGGTTGTTCCTCACCCTCGCAGCAGCTCGACCTGAACCTGCAGGCCCGGCAACCAACGGTGCGCGGCGCCGTCGTAGAGGCGTGGCCCGTGCGCGACAACCCGGCCGCGCTTGGCTCAACGATCCCAGATATTTTCCAGGCTGGTCGCCAACTGGCGCACCGTCACATCACTGTGCATCCGGATCCGGCTCATCGCGAGTTCGTATGCCTCGTCGTCTGCTCGCTTGCCGATGACCCACACGACGACGATCGTGCCATCTGGGTCGACACGGCAGATGATCCGGCAATCCCGATTGCCGACCACGAGTTTTCTGAACGTGGTCAGATCCCCACCCGTCCGGTTGCCAAGCGGGCGTCCGCGCAGGTGGGGATCTGTCTCCAGCTTCCTGAGAGCTTTCGCGACGATCCGCTGGGAAGCTCCGTCGAGGTCATGGAAGTCCTCGCGGGCCTCCTCACTGAGCTGAACCTTCGCCACAGCTCTGCGCTCTCAGCCCTCGTCGAGGCTGTCGGGGTCGATGTTGGCCTCAGCCAAGACGTCGTCGAGGTCGTACCGGCGGCCACTGTCGGCGGCGGCTCGCACCAGGGCGATGCTGAGGAGTCGCATGTCGTCCTCCAGCTCCTCGAGCCGTTGTAGGCGGTCCATGCAGTCGATGTCGACGATGGCCGCAACTGCCTTGCTGTTTCGGAGCAACACTTGGGGTCTGCCGTTCTCGGCTTCTGTGACAAGCTTGGACACGCCCTTGTTGCTGGCGTCGCTGACGCTGATGAGATCCCTTGTGTCTGTGTTCATGGTGGTGTGCTCCCGTTCCTGGCCTAGTCAGGATTCTACCCATCCTAGCGCCATGGACAGCCCGAGCGTTACCGCCCGGCCGGGTGACACCTCTTGTCAGCGCTCGGCGCGGGGACCGTTCGTAGAGGTCTACAGTGGGTTGGACGCGCAGCAGCAGGCCAGCTACGACCAACTCATCGACGCGGGAGTCCTCGATGCCCCTGAGCCCCGACGCTGACCCGACCCGCCGGGCGTGGATCGGCTGCTGCGAGGAGTGGTGCTACCTGCTCGGCAACGAGGGGCCGCAGGTGCATCTGCAATGCCCGGAGTGCCGCAAGGAGTTCTGGCACGACACCGGATTCCGCCATGGCCAGCGTCAGTCCGAACGGCCGTCTGGTTCCTGATCTGTCCGCTTCCGGTCCGTCGGCGGAGAACGTGGCCACCAGCCTGGGTCGTGAGGCCTAGGTCGGCGACTGTCGGGCGAGCAGCGCATCGAGCACGGCCGGCACACCGCCATCGACGTCGACGACCTTGGTACGGCTCGTCGCGCCCGTCACGAGGGTCACCGCACGCCGTCGCACGCCGAACGCCTGCGCGACCGCGGCCAGCGCGGCCTCGGTGGCTTGGCCCTGCACGGCGCGAGCGGTCACCCGGACGACCAGAGCGCCGTCACGTTCACCGGCGACGCTCGTGTGACGGGCACCAGGCCGTACGCGGATGGTGACCTTCACCGGTCACCGGGATCCGGTGTCGTCGGCAGGCTTCCACAGGGCAGCGTTGCATTCATCGGGAGGTCCTCCCGGCGTCGGCGTCGAGCTGAGCTTTGCACGGAACACCGACAGCTCTGTCGCACACTCAGGACCGGACACGGCTGGGGTGACGTTGTGGTTGCCGACCGTGGGTGTGAAGCCGTGCCAACCGGGTACCCGTACCACATGAGAACGAACATCGCGGCCTGATCGCGCGGCTCCGCGTCATGCCGGGAGAGACCATCCACCATTCCTCGCTGACCTCGCCGCCGAGGCCAACCCGCTCGACGCCCGCGAGCTGCGGCTGCGTTTCGAGCATTGGCTGCGGGGCGCCACCGCGCCGACCCCGGTGCTCGGAGACCTCGGGCTCGCGGTCTACGAGGCGCTGGCCAACGCTGCCGAGCACGCCTACGAGCCCGGGTGCCCGGCACCACCGCTTCGGCTGACCGCCCGGCTCGATCACGACCACGTGCTGGTCTCGATCTCGGACGAGGGTCGCTGGTGCCCCCCTGGTGACCGCGGTCTCCGCGGCCGCGGGCTGTCGTTGATGAGGCAGCTGGTCTCCGCCGTGGACGTCGAACCCGGTGCCCAGGGCACCACCGTGCATCTGTGCGCCCATCTCGATCACGACAGCGGGGACCGGGCCGGGCACCGGTAGCCTGGAATCCAGTGAATGAACGACACCGGCCGTGGCCCGTCGCGGCAACTCTTCTCATCGTCGTCGCCGGGTGCGGAACCACAGGGCCGGCGCCCGGCGCCCCGGACCAGGCACCGGCACACGCAGCTCCACAATCGCGACCCGATCCGGTACTCGCCCCCGTGGTGGCAGGCGCAAGCCCACGGGCCGCGGCGGATCCGGCCGCACTCGCGCACCAGATCACCGTCGCCGAGACCGCGATCCGTGATGCGGCGACACCCCCGGACCAGTTGCGGGCCGCGGCGTGGACGGCGCAGGTCGCCTACCGGGCCCTCGAGGACAAGCCCGCGGCCGACGCCGCTGTCCTGGCCGGCGTGCCCGAGCGGCTGCGCGAGGCGGTGCGGCACAACATCGCCGCGCGCCGGGAGTTCCGGGCGATGCAGGGCGAGCCGGGCGACACCCTCCCGGCGTGGCGGATGGTCGAGCCGGTACCCGCTCCCGAGCTGCGCGACATCTACGCCGAGGCGCAGCGACGGTTCGGCGTGCCCTGGGAGATGCTGGCTGCGGTGCACCTGGTGGAGACCGGTACCGGCCGGATCGTCGGGCTGTCGTCGTCAGGCGCGCAGGGACCGATGCAGTTCATGCCCGCGACGTGGGATGCGTACGGCATGGGCGGCGACGTCTGGGACACCCACGACGCGATCATGGGAGCCGCGAACTACCTCGCGGCGAGCGGCGCCACCCGGGGCGAGCTGGACAGCGCGCTGTACAGCTACAACCACGACACCCGCTACGTGCGCGCGGTGCGCCACTACGTGGCGGTCATGCGGGCCGATGAGCGGGCCTTCCTCGGCTATCACGCCCGGCCGGTCTACTTCCGCACGACGGTCGGGGACATCCGGCGGCCGCTGGGCTACGAGTCCTCGCACCCGATACCCGTCCGGGAGTGGCTCGCCCGGCCACGCTGAGCACGCTACGGCCGCCAGCGCGCGTGCCGGGTGGTCGGCTCGCCGTGGCGCACCAGGTCGAGGCGGGGCCGCGGACCGTCGGTCCGACCGGTCTGCGGGGGGCGGCTGCCTGCGGCGAACGGCCGCGGCCACTGCGCGCCCGGCCCGGAGTAGCTCAGCTCTGCGGCGGCGTGCAGCGTCCAGTGAGGATCGTAGAGGTGCGGGCGCGCCAGCGCGCAGAGATCCGCCCGTCCGGCCAGCAGTATCGAGTTGACGTCGTCGGCCGACGAGATCGCACCGACGGCGATCACGGCGATGCCGTACTCGCGGCCGATCTCGTTGCGGATCCGGTCGGCGTAGGGGGTCTGGTAGCTGCGCCCGAACGCGGGACGCTCGGCCGCCAGCACCTGCCCGGTGGAGACGTCGATCCCGGCCGCGCCGTGCTCGGCGAACGCGCGGGCGACCTCGACCGCGTCGTCGACATCGGTACCGCCCTCGTGCCAGTCGGTGGCCGAGATGCGCACGGTCAGCGCCCGCTGCGCGGGCCACACTCCGCGGATCGCGTCGAAGACCTCCAACGGGTAGCGCAGCCGGTTCGCCAGGCAGCCGCCGTAGCGGTCGATGCGGGTGTTCGACAGCGGTGAGATGAACGAGGACAGCAGGTAGCCGTGCGCGCAGTGCAGTTCGAGGACGTCGAACCCGGCACGGGCGGCCGCGCGGGCGCAGTCGACGAACTGCTCCTTGATCTCGCCAAGCTCGTCCTCGGTGAGCTCGCGCGGGGTCTGGTTCGCCGGCGAGTACGGGATCGCCGACGGGGCGACGACCTCCCAGTTGTTGTCGGGCAGCGGCTCGTCGATGCCCTCCCACATCAGCTTCGTCGAGCCCTTGCGGCCGGAGTGCCCGAGCTGGATCCCGAGTTTCGCGCCGGACTCGTTGTGCACGAAGTCGACGACCCGTGCCCAGGCCGCCTCCTGTTCGGCGGTGTAGATCCCGGCACAGCCCAGGGTGATCCTCCCGGTGGGCGACACGCACACCATCTCGGTCATCACCAGGCCGGCCCCGCCGAGCGCCTTGCTGCCCAGGTGCACCAGGTGGAAGTCGCCGGGACAGCCGTCGTCGGCGCAGTACATGTCCATCGCCGAGACGATGACGCGGTTGGGCAGGTGCAGCGGCCCGAGGCGAGCCGGCTGGAACATCGGCGGCCGCACCTCGCCGGGCCCCGCGAACCACTCGTCGACCCCGGCGACGAACTCCGGGTCGCGCAGCCGCAGGTTGTCGTAGGTGACGCGGCGGCTGCGGGTGACGATGTTGAACGCGAACTGCTCCGGTTCCTGATCGACGTAGTGTCCGAGGTTCTCGAACCACTCCAGGCTGGCCTGCGCGGCGCGCTGGGTGGAGGCCACGACGGGGCGTCGCTCGGCCTCGTAGGCCGCCAGGGCACCGTCGACGTCGTCGTGCTCGCGCAGGCAGGCGGCCAGCGCCAGCGCGTCCTCCATGGCCAGCTTGGTGCCGGAGCCGATGGAGAAATGCGCGGTGTGCGCGGCGTCGCCGAGCAGCACGATGTTGCCGTGCCGCCAGGTCTCGTTGCGGACGGTCACGAAGTTGAGCCACTGCGAGTTGTTCGCCAGCACCCGGTGACCTGCCAGGACGTCGGCGAAGTGCTCCCGGACGGCCTCGATGGACCGCCAGTCGTTGGCCCCGGGAGCCAGGTCGGGCGCGACCAACCCTGCCCGGCGCCACACCGCGTCGTGCATCTCGACGATCACCGTGCTGGCGTCGACGTCGTAGGGGTAGCCGTGCAGCTGCATCACCCCGTGCGGCGTCTGCCGGACGTCGAACGTGAACGCCTCGAGCACCCGCTCGGTGCCCAGCCACATGTACTTGCTGTGCCGCGTCTCGAGGCTGGGACCGAAGATGTCGGCGTACTTCGCCCGCACCGTCGAGTTGGCGCCGTCGCAGGCCACCACGAGGTCGTGACTGTCGGCCAGCACGTCCGGGTCCGGCGCGGCGGTCCGGAACCACACGGGCACGCCCAGCCGCCGACACCGCTGCTGCAGCGTCCGCAGCAGCTTCTTGCGGCTCATCGCGGCGAAACCGTGCCCGCCGGAGGTGATCGTGGTGCCGCGGAAGCAGATGTCGATGTCGTCCCACCGGGCGAACTGCCGCTGCAGCTCCCGGTAGATCGCGGTGTCGGCATGCTGGATGCCGCCGAGCGTCTCGTCGGACAGCACCACACCGAAGCCGAAGGTGTCGTCCGGCGCGTTGCGCTCCCAGACGGTCACGTCGTGCCGGGGTTCGAGCTGCCGGATCAGTGCGGCGAAGTACAGCCCGCCGGGCCCGCCGCCGACCACCGCGATGCGCACCGGCTAGCTCCCCGCCAGCGCGGACGCGGCCCGGTGGCGCAGCTCGTAACGCTTGAGCTTGCCGGTGGCGGTCCGGGGCAGCTCCGCGAGGAACTCGACGGTGCGCGGGTACTTGTACGGGGCGATCGCCTGCTTGGCGAAGGCCTGCAGTTCCGCGGCCTTCGCACCGTCACCGGCCACGCCGTCGCGCAGCACCACATAGGCGGCCACGACCATCCCACGGCGCTCGTCCGGGGCGCCCACCACGCCACACTCCAGCACGTCCGGATGCCCGAGCAGCGCCTGCTCCACCTCGGGGCCCGCGATGTTGTAACCACTCGAGATGATCATGTCGTCACTGCGCGCCCGGTACCAGAAGTACCCGTCGGCGTCGCGGACGTAGGTGTCGCCGGTGATGTTCCAGCCGGCCTGCACGTAGCTGCGCTGCCGCTCGTCGGCGAGGTAGCGGCAGCCCGTGGGGCCCTTGACGGCGAGCCGCCCCGGCGTGCCGTCGGGCACCGGCACGCCCACGTCGTCGAGCACGGTCGCCTGGTAGCCAGGCACAACCCGGCCGGTAGCGCCGGGTCGGATGTTGTCGCCGGCAGCCGAGATGAACACGTGCAGCATCTCCGTGGCGCCGATCCCGTCGATGATGCGCAGCCCGGTGGCCGCCCGGAAGTCCTCCCAGACCGCCAGCGGGAGTGGCTCGCCCGCCGAGACGCAGCAGCGTAGCCCACGCAGCGCCGCGGCCTTGCCCGCGCCGAGCATGGCCCGGTAGCCGGTGGGTGAGGTGAACAGCACGGTCACGCCGTGCTCGGCGACCGCGTCGGCGAGCTGCGCCGGGGTGGTCTGCTCGAGCAGCAGCACGGCCGACCCGGCGTGTAGCGGGAACACGAGCGAGCCGCCGAGCCCGAAGGTGAACCCGATCGGTGGTGTGCCGGCGAACAGGTCGGCTGCGGTCGGCTCGAGCACCCGGCGCGAGAAGGTGTCGGCGATGGCCAGCACGTCGCGGTGGAAGTGCATCGTGGCCTTGGGGCGCCCGGTCGTGCCCGAGGTGAACGCGATCAGTGCGACGTCGTCGGCTGCCGTCGCGACGGCGCGGAACCGCCCGCTGCGGGTCGCGCACCGCGCCGTGAGATCCGCCGGTCCGGTGGCCCCGTAGGTGACGGTCGGGCGGCCGGGTAGCCCGGCCGCATCGAGATCGTCGAGGAAGCGATGGTCGCACAGCGCCACGATGGGCCTGCTGATCTCCGCGATCATCGAGAGCTCGGGCGCGCGCAGCATCGGCATGGTGGTCACGGCGACTCCGCCCGCCTCGATCACCCCGAACCAGCAGGCCACCAGCCACGGGTTGTTCGGGCCGCGCAGCAGCACTCGGTTGCCGGGAACGAGGCCGAAATCCTCGACCAGGACCTGCGCGATCTGGTGGGACCGCTGCCGGAGCTGCCCGTAGGTCCATTCCTCGGTCGGGGCCAGCAGGCAGCGGCGGTCGGGGTCGGCGGCGGCGTCGCCGAGCAGTGCGGCGGCGCAGTTGAGCCGGTCCGGGTAGTGCGGCCCGGCGGTGAGCTCGGGCCACAGGTCGGCAGCCGGCAGCGTGTCCCGGCAGAACGTGTCGATGTGCGCGCTGGGTGACAGTTGCATGGCCGAACACCTCCGGGTTGCGGCAGGCAGCTCCAGTATCCCCTGTTGTTAACGGTGGTCAAGCACACGACATACACGGTCCGGCTCGATACGGTGTGCCCGTGACGACCGAGAGGGCGGCCGGTGCGGGTCGCAACGGTGGACCGCAGCCCAGGCAGCTGATCGTCACCGTCTACGGCCTCTACGCGCGCGAGGACCACGGCTGGCTGTCGGTCTCGTCGGTCGTGCGGCTGCTCGCCGACCTGGGCGTCGACGAGCCCGCCGTCCGGTCGTCGATCTCCCGGCTCAAGCGGCGCGACGTGCTGCGCAGCAGCAGCCGCGACGGGGTGGCCGGCTACGCACTGGCGCCGGCCACGGTGGAGATCCTGCGCGAGGGCGACATCCGGATTTTCGACCGGCGGCGCGCCGGCTCCGGCGAGGGCTGGCTGCTGGTGGTCTTCTCGGTGCCGGAATCGGAGCGCGACAAGCGCCACACGCTGCGGACGCAGCTGACCCGGCTCGGCTTCGGCACCGCCGCGCCGGGCGTGTGGATCGCCCCCGAGCACCTCTACGACGAGACCGTGGAGGCGCTGGGACGGCTGGGCCTCGACCGCTACGCCGACGTGTTCAAGGCACACCACCTCGCCTTCGGTGACCTGACCAGCGAGGTCGGTCGGTGGTGGGACCTCGATGGGTTGCAGCGGCGCTACGCCGAGTTCCTCGCCTGTTACCGGCCGGTCTGGCGGTGCTGGTCGCGCCGCAGGACCACACCCCCCGTGGCGGCGTTCGTCGACTATGTGCGGGTGCTGACGGCCTGGCGCCGGCTGCCCTACCTCGACCCCGGCCTGCCGCTGGACCTGCTGCCGCAGGGCTGGAACGGGGTGGCCGCGGGCGAGCTGTTCGCCGCGCTGCACGACCGGCTGCGCGATCCCGCACACGACCGTGCGCGCACCCTCATCAACCGGTAAGCGCGCCGCGCCTGTGAGTGGCGATGCGAGCCATCACTCGCATCGCCACTCACGACCTCGTGGGGTCAGCGGGCGGGGACGGCGGCGACGCCCTGCAGCTCGACCAGGGCCTCGGCGTCCCACAGCCGGGAGACGCCGACGCCGGCCATCGCGGGGTAGTGCTCGCCGACCAGTGCCCGCCACACCGCGCCGAGCTGCTTGGCGTGCGTGCGGTAGTCGTCGACGTCGACGATGTAGACGGTGACGCTGACCAGGTGCTCGGGCCGGCCGCCGGCGGCGCGCAGCGCGGTCAGCAGGTTGCCCAGCGCCCGCTCGAACTGCTCGACCACCGATGCGCCGACCACCCGGCCCTCGCCGTCGAGGGCCGTCTGCCCGGCCAGGAAGACCAGCCCCCGGCCGGGGGGCACGCGCATCGCGTGCGAGAACCCGGACGGGCGGGCCAGCTCGGCAGGGTTGATGCGCTCGGGCATCACGACTGCACCGCGCCACCGTCGACGTTGATGCCCTGGCCGGTCACCGCCGGATTGGACAGGCAGAACGAGACCGCGTCGGCGACCTCCTCCGGCGTGACCAGCCTGCCGATCGGCTGTGCCGCCTGCAGCACCTGCATCGCTTCCTCCTCGCTGCGACCGGTGCGCTCGCTGATGGTGGCCACCGTGCCTTTCGTCATCGGGGTATCGACGTAACCGGGACATACCGCGTTGGCCGTCACGCCGCTGCGGGCGAGCTCGCTGGCCGTGGCCCGCACCAGGCCGAGCACGCCGTGCTTGCTCGCGGTGTAGGCGCTGACGTAGCGCTCGCCGCGCTTGGCCGCGACCGAGGCGACGACCACGATCCGGCCCCACCCGCGGTCGACCATGCCGGGCACCGCCCGTCGCAGGCACCGGAACGGCGCCGTCAGGTTGAGCTCGAGCATCCGCTGCCACTCTTCGTCGGTGGTGTGCATCAGGGGTGCCGAGGTACCGGCTCCGGCGCTGGCCACCAGCACCTCCACCGGCCCCCACTGCTGCTCCACGGTGTGAAACACCCGCTCGACGCCGTCGGCCGAGGTCAGGTCGGCGGCGACCACCAGCGGGGGCCCGGGGAGCTCGCCTGCGACCTCGGTGAGCTGGTCGACGCTCCGCGCGGTCAACGCCACGCGGTGGCCCTGCTCGGACAGTCGTCGGGCGACGGCGCGGCCGATACCCCGGCCTGCCCCGGTGACCAGGCAGGTACGCGCTTCCACGGTCGACACAGTGCAAGGTCTCGTGACGACCGTCAATGTGGCGACATTCCGGTGCGCGCAGCCCCCGGCCGCCCGATGGGAGGGTGCCGCTCTCGCACCCCGTTGCGGAACCGGAACGGGGTTCGGCGGGCGGCGGGCCGGTCGGGCGAGCCCGCATGATGTGCGGATGGATCTCGGCGACGTCTGGCAGCAGGTCATCGGGACGCAGCCCACTCCGCCCGATGCGGTGGTGCTGGTGACCGGGCTCGCCGCACTGGTGCTGACCGGCTGGCAGCCGGCGTGGCGGGTGCTGCGCGGCGTGCTCACCATCGCCCACGAGGGCGGGCATGCCGCGGCCGCGACGCTGACCGGGCGGCAGCTGCTCGGGGTGCGGCTGCACTCGGACACCTCGGGCCTGACGGTGTCACGGGGCCGCTCGACCGGCCCCGGCATGGTGTTCACGCTGGCGGCCGGCTACGTGGCGCCGTCGCTGCTCGGGCTCGGTGGTGTCGCGTTGCTGGGCAACGGGCGCATCACCGCGTTGCTGTGGAGCAGCATCGTGCTGCTCGGGGTGATGCTGCTGCTGATCCGCAACGTCTACGGGGTGGTGTCGGTGGTGGGCACGGCCACCGTGGTGTTCCTGCTGTCCTGGTACGGCACCGCTGCCGTGCAGGCCGCGTTCGGCTACCTGCTCGTGTGGTTTCTGCTGCTCGCGTCGCCGCGCCCGGTGCTCGAGCTGCCTCGGTTGCGGCGCGGTGGCCGGGCCCGCGACTCCGACGCCGACCAGCTGGCGCGGCTGACCGGTGTCGCCGCGACCGGCTGGATCGTGCTGTTCGGGGCATTGACACTCGCGGCCGCGGCGACCGGCGTGTACTGGCTCGTGCCCTGGGATCTGCTGGCGGCACAGTGATCACGCCGACCAGCGCTCGAGGAAGGAGCCCAGCCGCCCGATCGCGGCGGCGAGCTCCTCGGCATGGGGCAGCGTGACGATCCGCAGGTGGTCTGGTCGCGGCCAGTTGAAGCCCCTGCCGTGCACCAGCATCACGTGCTCGGCGCGCAACAGTTCCAGCACGAACCGCTCGTCGTCGTCGATGGGGTGCACCGCAGGGTCCAGCCGCGGGAAGGCGTAGAGCGCGCCGCGGGCCTTCACGCAGCTCACCCCGGGGATGTCGTTGAGCGTCCGGTACGCGGTATCGCGCTGTTCGACGAGCCGGCCGCCGGGCAACACCAGGTCCCGGACGTCCCGCGGGCCGCCCAGCGCCGCCTGGATGCCGTGCTGTGCGGGGACGTTCGGGCACAGCCGCATGTTGGCCAGTATCGACAACCCTTCGAGGTAGCTACCGGCGTGCTGGGTAGGGCCCGACACCACCATCCAGCCGGCGCGGAACCCCGCGACCCGGTAGGCCTTGGACAGCCCGTTGAACGTCACGCACAGCACGTCGGGTGCCACTGCCGCGGTCGCGACGTGCTCGGCGCCGTCGTAGAGGATCTGGTCGTAGATCTCGTCGGAGAGCAACACCAGGCCGCGGCGGCGCGCGATGTCGGCCAGCGCCCCGACCACCTCGGCCGGGTACACCGCCCCGGTGGGGTTGTTGGGATTGATGACGACCAGCGCGCGGGTGCGGCTGGTGATCTTGGACTCGATGTCGGCGGGGTCGGGCAGCCACCCGGCACCCTCGTCGCACACGTAGTGCACCGCGCGGCCACCGCACAGGCTCACCACCGCACTCCACAGCGGATAGTCGGGGGCGGGGACGAGCACCTCGTCGCCGTCCTCGAGCAGCGCCTGACACGCCATCGTGATCAGCTCGGAGACACCGTTGCCCAGCCAGACGTCGTCGACGTCGATGCCCTCGAGGCCCTTGGCCTCGTGGTACTGCACGATCGCGCGGCGGGCGGGCACGATGCCCCGGGAGTCGCTGTAGCCCTGCGCGGTGGGCAGCTGGCGCACCATGTCGCGGACGATCTCGTCGGGCGCCTCGAAACCGAACGGCGCCGGGTTGCCGATGTTGAGCCGGAGGATGCGGTGGCCCTCCTGCTCGAGCCGCATCGCCTCGTCGAGAACCGGCCCGCGCACGTCGTAGGCCACTCCGGACAGCTTGCTCGACTGCGTCACCTGCATTGGACCGACCTTACGTCGTCCCGGACCGCAGGAAGGCCTGGGTCAGCGGCCCGATCGCCAGCGCGTAGAGCACGGTGCCGAGCCCGACGGTCCCGCCGAGTAGCCAGCCGGTGGACAGCACGGCCGCCTCGATGCCCGTTCGCACCACCCGCAGCGGGATCCACGTGAGCAGCACCACCAGGCCGGTCAGCGCTGTGACCATCCCGAAGGTCAGCGGGGTGCGCAGCATGATCCCCTCGTGCAGCACGTCCCGCTGGTTGAGCCCGAGCGTCGCACGGACCTGCATCGCCATGCTGGTCCCGTAGAGCAGCAGCCCGGCGAGCAGCTGCGCGAACCGCCGCGTCGGTCGGTCGCGCACCGGTAGCGCGTCGAGCTTGGTAGCCATGGCTGCCACTGTGGCTGCTGATTGGCTCTTGTCTCAAGAGCCAATCAGTGAATAATGGCCTGGTATGGCGCATCCCAATCCCGCCGGGCGGATCAGCGGGTCACGGCTGGCCGCGCTGCTCGGCACGTGGCGCAGCCGGCCCGCCCGCTCGAGCGCAGCGGATCTCGCTGCCGCCGTCCGATTGCTGGTGCTCGACGGACAGCTTCCCCCGGGTACGCGGCTGCCATCGGAGCGGGAGCTGGCCACGGCCACCCGCACCAGCCGCACCCTGGCCACCGCCGCCTACGACCGGCTGCGCGACGAGGGCTTGCTGGCCAGCCGCCGCGGCGCCGGCTCGTGGACCGCGTTGCCCGGTGCCGTCCGGGCGGCAGGCGACGCCTTGCTCCCGAACTGCGAGCCACTGCTGGATCTGGCACATGCGGCACCGAGCGCTCCACCGGGGCTGGCGGCGGCGGCCGAAGCGGTGCGTCCCGCTTTCGCTGCGCAGCTGGCCGAGCACGGGTACCATCCGCAGGGCCTGCTCGAGCTCCGCCGCCGCATCGCCGACCGCTTCGCCGGCCGCGGGCTGCCCACCAGCCCGGACCAGATCCTGGTCACACACGGCGCGCAGCATGCTCTCGCGCTGGTGCTGCGCAGCGTGACGTCTCCCGGCGACCGGGTGCTCGTCGAGCACCCCACCTATCCCAACGCGCTCGAAGCCATCCGCGCCGTGCACGCCCGCCCGGTGCCGGTGAGGCTGGACCGCACCGGGTGGGACGTCGAGGCGCTGGACGCGGCGTTGCGCCGGTCGGTGCCCGCGCTGGCCTACCTCATCCCGGACTTCCAGCACCCGACCGGGCTGGCGATGTCTGCCGGCACCCGCCGCGAGATCGGCTCCCTGCTGCGCCGCAGCCGCACGCCGGTGGTGATCGACGAGACCCTGGTGGAGCTCGATCTCGACGGCGGCGCGACCGCGCCCCCGCTGGCCGAAGCCGCGGGTGACCTCGCCATCACGATCGGGTCCGCGAGCAAATCGTTCTGGGGCGGCTTGCGGATGGGCTGGCTGCGCGCCCCCGCGGAGCTGGTGTCCCGGTTGGTCGCTGCCCGGCCTGCCACCGACCTCGGCTGTCCGGTGTTCGAGCAGTTGCTGCTGGGCGAGCTGCTCGACGGTGCTGACGTGCTGCTGGCCGACCGGCTCGCGGAGCTGCGCAACCGCCGTGCGGCGCTGCTCGACGCGCTTGGTGAGCACTGTCCCTCCTGGACGGTGCGGGAGCCCCGGGGTGGGTTGTCGTTGTGGTGCGAGCTCGACGCTGCGGGATCGAGCCGGCTGGCGGTGCTGGGGGCGCAGCACGGGTTGCGGGTCACACCGGGGTCGCGCTTCAGCGCACACGGCGGGTTGGAGCGCAGGCTGCGGCTTCCCTACACGCTGCCGACGGAGGTGCTCCCCGGCGCGGTGGCACGGCTGGCGATGGCCTGGGCCGCCGTCGGCGCCGCTCCCGGTGGCGACGCCGTGCAGCTCGCTACCGACGCTGCGCTCGCGTGACGCCGCACGGGTCGGGGCGGGATGCCGGCGACATGGCGAGTGACGCGGCGACGGTCGACGTCGAGGGACGACGGCTACGACTGTCCAACCTGGACAAGGTGCTCTACCCGAGCATCGGCTTCACCAAGGGTGAGGTGATCGACTACTACTCGCGGGTCGCGCCGGTGCTGCTCCCGCACCTGGCCGACCGTCCGGTGTCGCTGCATCGCTGGCCGGACGGCGTGGCCGGGCAGGGATTCTGGGACAAGGACGCCTCCCGGCACGCGCCCGACTGGTTGCGGGTGGTGAGGCTGCCCAGCCCGGGGAGCAGCAGCGGCAGCGACGAGGTCGGCTACGCGATCCTCGACGGGTTGCCCGCCTTGGTGTGGGCGGCGAACCTGGCAGGCCTGGAACTGCATATTCCACAGTGGACCCTCGGCCCGCGCGGCGGGAGGCGCGTGCCCGACCTGCTCGTCTTCGATCTGGATCCGGGCGCACCCGCCACCGTGGTCGAGTGCGCCCGGGTGGCCGAGGCCGTGCGCGACGTGCTCGCCGCGGACGGGTTCGACTGCGTCGTGAAATCCAGTGGGTCCAAGGGACTGCAGGTCTACGCGCGGGTCAGCGTGCCCCACGCCGGGCGCACCTCGGAGTACGCGCGACACCTCGCAGAACACCTCGCCGACCGGTGGCCCGCAGAGGTCGTCGCCACCATGGCCAAGGCTCGCCGTAGCGGCAAGGTGCTGGTGGACTGGAGCCAGAACAACCCTGCCAAGACCACCGTCGCGCCGTATTCGTTGCGTGGTCGCGCCGAGCCCACTGTCTCGACCCCCGTGAGCTGGGAGGAGGTGGCCCGCTGCCGCGAGCCCGAGGACCTGATGTTCGGCGTCGACGATGTGCTCGAGCGGATCTCCCGCAGCGGCGACCTGTTCGGCGTGTTGTACGGCGAGCGGGCCGGGGGCCGGCGCCGGTTACCGGCTCGCCCCCGGCTGCAGAACCGGAAGCGGTGACCGGCCCCGCGAGCCCTCCCGGATCGCGGGGCCGGTCACTCCGGTGCTGCGCGCCGTGCGGTCACGCGCCGAGTGCGCTGCGCTGCCCGTCACCGCCCCTCGAGGTGACGGACGGCGCCACGGCCGCCGCGACCGCACCGAACCGAGTATGTGCCCCTGATTCGCCGCGCGGCCACGCCATCGGTCCCCGATGAGCTGGAGTCGCAGCGAGAGGAAGGTGCCCCGGCGTCGCGGGGGCAACGCGACGCCGGGGCCTTCAACCCGATCCGCCCGGGCGCGGTCGGCCGGATCGGGGGCTTTCACCAGGGATGACGCGTCCGCACGTGATGCGGACGCACAGACAGTACTGCCTCAGTGACGGAGCGTGCCGGGACCTGGGTTCAGTCGGGCGACGTGGCGGGGCACTGCGCGAGAGAACCCGGCAGGTTCGTGCCCGCAACCGGGAGCAGTGCTCCCGCCTGGGCGACGTGCGAGGTCGGCCCGGTGTCGATCCCGGTGGCGGCCGTCACCCCGCCCGATCCGCCGGACGGCGAAGTGCCGGACGGGCACGGCGGGGTGCCGGAGCTGCCCTGCGGGCCGCCGGAGCTGCCCGGCGGGAGCACAGAATCGTCCACAGTGGAGGCAAGCACGCGGTCGACCGCACTGGTGTCGGCGAGGTCTGTGCCTGCGGCCGCATCGCCTACGGGGCCGGGCTGCGGGTGGGAGGCCACTGCGGCGACGGGCGGCCCGAAGACCGGACCCTGCGGGACGAGCACCTGACGGCTGGTCTCCGGTGCTGGGGCCGGGGGCGCGGCGGCTGGTTCGGGTGAGCCCGGCGCAGCGGCCGGATCCGGCCGCTGCGGAGCCGGAGCGGGAGATGGGAGGGCCTCGGCAGCGAGCTCGGTGACCGGTTCGGTGACGGGCTGTGCCAGCTCGGTGACCGGCTTGGCGACCGGCTGTGCGAGCTCGGTGACCGGTTCGGTGACGGGCTGTGCCAGCTCGGTGACCGGCTTGGCGACCGGCTGTGCGAGCTCGGTGACCGGTTCGGTGACGGGCTGTGCCAGCTTGGCGACCGGTTCGGCGACCGGCTGTGCGAGCTCGGTGACCGACTCGGTGGAGTCGGCCTGCGTGCGTTGCGGGGTCTGCTCCATCGCGGAACCGTTCGAGGCGCTCACGTCTTCGGAAGCATCGCCGGCGAGCCCGGCAGGGTCGGACAGCAACTCTCCCGACGGTGACTGGTCGCCGAGCTCCAAGCCCGTGACGGCCGGTTCGGGGGTATCCGCCGCAGCGAGGGCGCTGCCGAGCAGCCAGCCCGTGACGACCAGGCCGCCGACGACCGTGGCACGCAGCAGCATCCGAGTCAGCGCAGCACCGTACGCGCACGCTGCACTGCGACTGGTGGCCACTGGCGAGCTCTACCTTTCGGGCGTCCGGCGCTGCACGGTTGCGAGTTGCCTGGATCATCCCCCTTCTGACGCCCGATCGGCACCCCTGGACGGGGACTGAACCGGGTCACTCTTACGGGTGGGCCACCCTACCCTGTGCGGGTGAGGGCAGCTCGGCGCTCGGCCGGACGGGTGCTCCGCATCGACCTCCCGTCGGTCGGATGATCGCACGGCAGGTGGGGCCATCCGGCTTCCGACGCTGCTTCCGACGGGACGGGCCCGCGCCGCCCTGCCCACCAAGCGCGGACACACCGTCCGAGACCCGCGAACAGTCCGTGACCCGTGGACAATCGTCATGTGGAGCTGACCATGAACGAGCAGGCCAAGCAACGCGGTCTGCGCCGGATGAAGGCCGCGGCGCTGAGCTTTCTGCTCGGGGCGGCGGTGGTCTACGTCGCCGCCCGGCTCAACGAGGACGCCGCCGCATGGGTCGGGTACGTGCGCGCCGCGGCCGAAGCCGGGATGGTGGGAGCGCTGGCAGACTGGTTCGCCGTGACAGCGCT
>WHSY01000709.1 GCA_009379815.1 Pseudonocardiaceae bacterium | reverse complement strand
GGTCCTGGTTCGCCCAGGGACGTGATGTCGGCGCGCTGCTGCCGGTCCTGCAGACCTACCTGGGCCACTCCTCCATCGCCGACACCGCCTACTACCTGCACCTGACCGCCGAGTCCTACCCGGACATCACCACCCGCGTCCAGCAGGTGATCGGCGACGTCGCCCCACCCGCCACGGCGGAGCCGCGTCATGGCGACTGACTTCGCGGTGTTCCTGCGCCGGTTCCTGACCGACCACCTGACCGGGCTGCGTGGCTACTCGACCAACACGATCGCCTCGTATCGTGACGCGTTCAAACTGTTGATCTGCTACTTCCGCGACGAACGGTCTACCCCGCCGGACAAACTCACCCTCGAACTGATCGACGCCGCGGCCATCACCGGGTTCCTCGACTGGCTACGCACCAGCCGGGGAAACAGTCCGTCGACGTGCAACCAGCGGCTGGCCGCGATCGACTCCTTCTTCACCTGGATGCAAACCCAGGACCCGGCCCGCATGGCGTGTTG
>WHSY01000708.1:249-506 GCA_009379815.1 Pseudonocardiaceae bacterium | reverse complement strand
TTGACGATCTTCTTCGCCACCGAGAACAGCTGGCGATGCAGAGGACCGGTGTTATAGGGCAGCCGGTACTTCGCGCAGATCGCCCTCACTTCCGTGGCGATGTGCGGATACCGGCACGCGGGCAAGTCGGGGAACAGGTGGTGCTCGATCTGATGGGAAAGATTGCCGGACAGCACGTGAAACAGCCAGGAGCCGGTGATGTTCGAGGAACCCAGGATCTGCCGCAGATACCACTGGCCACGCGTCTCGTTCTCGGT
>WHSY01000708.1:0-239 GCA_009379815.1 Pseudonocardiaceae bacterium | reverse complement strand
AACCGTTGCCGAGGAAGGTCAACGGCGCCAGTGGTCCGCTCAGCAGCGGGAACACAACGAAGTCCTTGCCCGCCTGCGGCAGTGCCTTACGCACCATCCTCGCGCGCACCTCGGCGAACTCCGACCATTTCCGTTCGCCTTTCACAACCCGGTCGAACTCGAGGTCGTGCAACATGATGGCGTACTCGAAGATCAGCGCCACCACGACCGCGTAAGCCGGGTTGCCGAGGTAGTACGGG
>WHSY01000707.1 GCA_009379815.1 Pseudonocardiaceae bacterium | reverse complement strand
GCGCTCCGCCGACGGCGAGCGGGCGCGCGTCCGTCATCGGCCCGGGAACCGGTAACGGAGAAACAGGTACCCGTCCTCCTCGCAAGCGGTGTGGAGGCTGAGCTCGGACGGCGGCACGAGCGTCGGGCCGGTGACAATCCGTTTGGCGGAACCGGACACCAGGCGGGGGGCGACCGTCAGGCACAGCTCGTCGAGGAGGCCGGCGGTGGCCAGGGCACCGTTGAAGCTCGGGCCTCCTTCGGCCAGGACGTGACGGAAGCCGCGCTCCCCCAGCCGCTGCACCGTTTGGCTGAGGTCGACCTCGGAGTCGCCGGCGATCAGCACGTCGGCCACCGCGCCGGCTTCCTCGAGGGCCTGCACCGCGGCAAGCCGGGCGTCGACCTCGAGCTGCTCGAGCGCCATGCGGACGGCGTGATCTGCCTGACCGGCTGCCTCGCGGCCCGCACCAGCCAGCGCATCCTGCAGGGCAAGCCCGAGCAGGCCCGCGCGCACCTCGACGAGCTCGTG
>WHSY01000706.1 GCA_009379815.1 Pseudonocardiaceae bacterium | reverse complement strand
CGCGCTGGACCGCTTCTTCGCCGAGCTCGGACCCCGACGGGCCGCACAACTGCGGGCCGTCTCGATGGACATGGGCAAGGCCTACCCCAAGTCGGTGGCCAAGCACGACCACGCTCCCCAGGCCGAGATCTGCTGGGACCCCTTCCACGTGGTCGCCATGGGCGCCAAGGCGCTGGATGTCGTCCGGCGCGGCCACTGGAACCGGCTGCGCGCCGCCGCCGACAAGACCGTCGCCCGCCGCTTCAAGGGCGCCCGCTGGGCGCTGCTGCGCAACCCCGAGGACCTCACCGACCGCCAAGCCGACAGCCTCGCCGCGATCCGCCGCAGCGGCGGTGCGACCTGGCGCGCCTACAAGGGCAAAGAAGCCCTGCGGGCGGTCTTCGCCGGCGACCTGCCCGAGCCCGACGTCATCGCCCTGCTCGACCGCTGGTGCGGGTGGGCGCAACGCAGCCGACTCGAGCCATTCGTCACGCTAGGCCGCACCATCCGCAAACACCGCGACGGCAT
>WHSY01000705.1 GCA_009379815.1 Pseudonocardiaceae bacterium | reverse complement strand
AGCGCCGTCGCCGCGGCTCGGGAGGAGACCCCAAGCTTGCCGAAGATGTTGCTCACGTGCCGGTCGACAGTGCGCTCGCTCAGGCTCAGCTCGGATCCGATCGTGCGGTTCGTGTGCCCGGCGGCCACCAGACGCAGCACCTGCAGCTCCCGCGCCGTAAGCTGGGCCGGCCTCCCGCTGTCGAGCCGGGCCAGGTCGGGTCTGGCTCCGAGCCGCGCAAACGTCGAGCGCGCCGCATCGAGTTCCAAGCGGGCGCCCTCCTCGTCACCGAGCTCACGACGGGCACGACCGATCAGCACGGCCGAGCGCGCGATCTCGTAGGGCGACTCGCGCTCCCGGAACCCGTCGCTGGCCCTCCTGAGCGGAACGAGCGCCGCGCGTGGATCACCCTCGGCCAAGAGGACCGATCCGGTCGCCCGATGAGACACCGCGTCCAGCATGGGTGAACCCAGGGCGTCGGCCGCCTCCGCGAGTTGGGTCGTCGCCTCGCGCGCGTCACTGACACGG
>WHSY01000704.1 GCA_009379815.1 Pseudonocardiaceae bacterium | reverse complement strand
GGCCGGTCGCAAACATCTTGGCCGCCCTCCGGGCCGCTGCGCTCGCCCAAGATCTTTGCTCCCTTCCCCCTGCGGTCGAGCCTCTACGGCCGTGCTCCGGCGCTCATAAGCGGCAGGGGCACGCCCCGCCGCCACAGGCCGGGGCCAGCAGGCCCGCACCACGTTCGTGAGGAGGCCGCGATGGGCACATCTGGACGACGGCAGCGGCGGAGGGTGTTGGTCACCGTCTCCCGGACCTGGACCGACTGGCAGACCATGCGGGCCGCACTCGCCGAGCAGTGGGGCGACGGGACCGCCGTTCTGGTGTCGGGCGGTTGTCCGCGTGGCGATCGGGATGCGGAGCGGATCTGGACCGGGTGGGGCGGCACCGTGGAGCGCCACCCCGCCGACTGGCGCCGGCACGGCCGTGCGGCCGGATTCCGGCGTAACGCCGAGATGGTCGCCACCAGCGCCGATATCTGCCTGGCGTTCATCCACGACCAGTCCCGCGGGGCCAGTCACACCGCC
>WHSY01000703.1 GCA_009379815.1 Pseudonocardiaceae bacterium | reverse complement strand
TACAAGCGGTGTCGAACGAAACCTCCGAAGCCAGTTGGGCGGCCGTCGCGCTGGAGCATGGTGACGACGTCGTAGGCGCGGACGGTGCCGGTGTAGATGGAGGCGACCACCCGGAGGATGTCCTCCCAGTTCCTCCGGATCTTCCGCAGGTCGATCTTGCCTCGGGCGAAGGTGTTGAGCGGCCCGTAGTCGGTGTCCGGTTTGATCCGCCAGCCCTTCTGGTCGGGAAGGTCCGCCAGGGCTGGCCGGTAGGAGATGCCCAGGAGTTCCAGCAGGCCGAAGACCAGGTCGCTGTAGGAGCGGTGTCCGACACGACGATGTCGGGGAGTTCCCCGCCGTCCAGGCCGAAGATGACGTCGACCATGTGCAGGGAGTCCCGCACGGTCCCGGACACGACCTTCGCGCTGCGCCCGATGCCTTGGTCGTTCATGGCGTTGAGCCAGGTCATGCCGCGTCTGGAACCGAAGAACTTGCGGTTGGGGCGGGCGAACGGGACGGGGACGACGA
>WHSY01000702.1 GCA_009379815.1 Pseudonocardiaceae bacterium | reverse complement strand
AAAGAACTCGAGAAAACCAAGGGCCTGACCGAGGACCAGAAGAAGGAGATCCTTTCGGCCCGGCAACAGAAGCAGGTCAAGGTACCTTTCAAGCAATCGCTCGCGGTAGCCCTTGCCGCCGGCATGGGCTACGGGTTCGATGCCTACGCGGTGAACATCTACGGCATCGTGCTGCCCGAGATACAGAACACGCTGCAGATCAGTGCGGCGACGGCCGGAATGATCGGCACGATCTTCCTCATCGGCTACACCATCGGGACCGTCGGCTTCGGTATGGCGGCGGATCGGTTCGGTCGGCGGGACACCCTCGGGGTGTCGATCCTCGTGTACGGTACGACGACAGCGCTCGGTGGGCTCACCCACAACTTCGGCCTCTTCACGTTCCTGCGATTCTTGACCGGAGTCGGCGGCGCCGGCGAACTGGCTGTCGGAGCGCCGTACACGGCGGAGATGTGGCCACGCAAGTATCGTGCCCTCGGCACCGGCGGCATCATGTTCTCGCTCTAC
>WHSY01000701.1 GCA_009379815.1 Pseudonocardiaceae bacterium | reverse complement strand
AGCGGGCCGAACCGCTCCTCGTACAGCTCGTCGACCAGCTCCTGGTTCGACGTTTCGGTGCGCCACGACGGCCAGCTCATGCCGCCCTCCGAGCCCGCCGCGTGCTTGCGGCGCTACGGCATTTGTCGCCGCAGAACCGGGTGTCCGGCTTGCAGCGGGGCGTGAACCAGTCCTGGCAATGCTCACAGCGGCGCCGGGATGGCTGCCTTCTGCGCCGCGCCTGATCCAGCACCCGCTCGCCCAGCCCGCCCCACGTACCCGCGATGGGAAACGGGGCGGCCAGCGCCGACTCGAAGCACTCCTCGCGGACTTCGCAGCCGCGGCACAGCCCGTACGCCTCGGCGGTGAGCCGCTGGTCGGCGGGGAAGAACACGTCGTCGGCTTCGGGGTCTATCCGGGCGTCCGGCGCCATCCCGGCGCACGCCGCGCGGGTGTGCCATTCGGGTGTCGCCAGCAGCGCTTCGAGAACGTTCACGGCTGGTCCCGTGGCTCGCGGTGCTGCCATGTG
>WHSY01000700.1 GCA_009379815.1 Pseudonocardiaceae bacterium | reverse complement strand
GTACATCACATACCGGCCGCTCGGTTTCAGGTCCCCCACGTGGGGCACCTTGGCGCTGACCGCATCGAAGTCGTCGATGGTCAGCTTCACATTGCATTCCCGCGCAATCGAGAGGAGGTGCAGCACTGCGTTGGTGGACCCGCCCAGCGCCTCGACAACGGCGATGGCGTTCAGGAATGCCTCCCTCGTCATGATGTCCCGCGGCCGAATGCCCCGCTGGATCAGGTCCACCATCGCCGCCCCAGTGGCACGGCAGATATCTTCCCGAGCTGGGTCGATCGCCGGGATGGATGCGCTGAACGGAAGTGCCATGCCCAGCGCTTCGCTGGCCGACGACATGGTGTTCGCCGTAAACATGCCGCCGCAGGCCCCCTCGCCGGGGCAGGCCACTTGCTCCATCTCCTGGACGTCCTCCGTGCTCCACTCGCCGGTGGCATGGCGGCCCACGGCCTCGAAAGCATCCTGGATCGTGACGTCCCGCCCCCGGAAGTTGCCCGGCATGATGCTC
>WHSY01000006.1:42431-91786 GCA_009379815.1 Pseudonocardiaceae bacterium | reverse complement strand
TCAAACTCTCCGTTGAATGCCTCAACAGAAAACGAGCACCCAAACAAGCACCCGCTCTGATCACTAGCAAAAATAAAGTACCCAAAGAAACCCCGGCCCAGCCACAACCACCACCACACCGGCAGCAACCACAACCAGGCCACGGGGCATACAAAAAACATGGCACTGACATTTCGGCACACTGTTGAGTTCTCAAAGAACAAGCACACCATCACGAACCACAACCACGGCCCGATCCAGGGCAACCAGCTCAGAGTACCCGGTCCGCAACAGCTGAGTCGTGTCGACCCGGCTTCGTCCCGGTGATCGAGCCAGTTTAGCAGCCGACCCGATCGGCGATCCCGCGGGTCCGGACTGGCAGCTATCCCTGTACCGGGCTGCAACCCGTTCCGCGAGCAGAGGGAAAGTTACGCGCGGCGCGCGGGGCAAGTCAAATCGGCAGGCGATGGCATGACCACGCTGGTCACAGGGCTGATACCGGCCCCGGCAGCGGTCACTGCACGCGCACACCCGCGATGTGGCGCTTGCCACGGCGCAGCACCAGCCATCCGCCCGGCAGCAGGTCGGCCGCGGCTGGGGACCAGGAGTCGTCGGCCACCTTGTCGTTGTTGACGTATGCCCCGCCCTCCCGGACGGTGCGGCGAGCCGCCCCGCGACTGTCGGCCAGGCCGCAGGAGACCAGCAGGTCGACGATGGTCGGCTGCTGCGACAGCCCCACCGTGCCGGTCGGTGCCTCGGTCATGGCAGCCGTCAGGGTTGCGGCGTCCAGCTCGCGCAGATCCGCACGGCCGAAGAGCGCCCGCGCGGCCAGCACCACCCGGCGGGTCTCGTCGGCGCCGTGCACCAGCGACGTCATCTCCTCGGCCAGGGCGCGCTGGGCCTCGCGAGCCCAGGGCCGCTCGACCGTCGCCTGCTCCAGTTCCTCGATCTGCTCCCGGCCCAGGTCGGTGAACGCCCGCAGGTAACCGCCGACGTCGCGGTCGTCGGCGTTGATCCAGAACTGGAAGAAGGCGTAGGGGGTCGTGAGCTCGGGATCGAGCCACACCGTGCCGGTCTCGGTCTTGCCGAACTTGGTCCCGTCGGCCTTGGTGATCAGCGGGGTGGCCAGCGCGTGGACCGCCCGCTGCTGCACCCGGTGGACCAGGTCGACACCGGCGGTGAGGTTGCCCCACTGATCGCTGCCACCGATCTGCAGCGCGCAGCCGTACCGTCGGTAGAGCTCGAGGAAGTCGGTACTCTGCAGCAGCTGGTAACTGAACTCGGTGTAGCTGATCCCGGCGTCGGAGTTCAACCGCGCGCTGACCGCCTCCTTGGCCAGCATCCGGTTGACCCGGAAGTGCTTACCGACGTCGCGCAGGAAGTCGATCGCCGACATCGACCCGATCCAGTCCAGGTTGTCGACCATCATCGCGGCGTGTGGCCCGTCGAAGTCGAGCAGCGGTTCGATCTGCCGCCGCAGCCGTGCGACCCAGCCCGAGACCACCTCCCGGGAGTTGAGTACGCGTTCTGCGGTCGGCTTCGGGTCCCCGATCAGGCCGGTCGCGCCGCCGACGAGGGCCAGTGGCCGGTGCCCCGCGTGCTGGAACCGCCGCAGCGTCAGGATCTGCGTCAGATGGCCGATGTGCAGGCTCGGCGCCGTCGGGTCGAATCCCGCGTAGAGCGTCAGCGGGCCTGCATCGCAGTCCCGCCGCAGCGCGTCGAGATCGGTGTGCTGCGCGATCAGGCCCCGCCAGGCCAGCTCGTCGAGGATGTGCTCTCCCACGGCGTCACATCCTCCCGCACCGGCTCAAACTTGTTGCGATCGCCGTCTCCCGCCGGGCCGGTAGGTCGAGACGGCGGGGTTGCCGTCCAGCCAGAACCGCCAGGGCAGGTCGGCCGCCGCAGCGACCCCGACCCGGGGGCCCGACCGCACGAGCGAACCGGGCACGGCCTGCCCGGGCAGCAGCCGCACCGGCGACTCGGGGGAGGTGACGTCGACGCCGTCGTGCTCACGGCGTAGCCCGAGCAGGGCCGCGAGGCGGGCGGGACCACGACCGAGTTCGGCGTCGCGCCGGGCGGAGGGACGGCGCCGGCGTGCGACCTCGAGATCGGAGACCACCTCACCGGCACGCAGCAGCACCGCGCCCGGCTCGCCGTCAGGCAGGCACGACACGTTGGCGCAGAAGTGCAGCCCGTAGACGAAGTAGACGTAGAGGTGGCCGGGACGGCCGAACATCACGGAGTTGCGGGCGGTGCGGCCGCGGAAGGAGTGCGCGGCCGGGTCATCGGCGCCCCGGTATGCCTCCACCTCCACCAGCCGCACCGCCACCTCGCCGTCGGCGGTGTCGGCGATCAGGTGGCAGCCGAGCAGCAGCCGAGCCGCCGGCAGCACGTCGACGGCCAGCGCCTCGCGAGGCAACGTCACTCGCCCACCCAGCCGCGATGATCCGACACGCCCAACCGGGCACGATCGAGCTGCTCGGCCACCCGCTCCGGCGCGGTGCCGCCGCGGGAGTCGCGGGAGCGCACCGACCCCGCGACGGACAACACCCCGCGGACGTCGGGCGTGAGCCCGGGGTGCACGGCGGTCAGCTCCATGTCGGTCAGCTCGTCGAGCCCGACACCTCGGGCCTCCGCCACGCGGACGCACCGTCCGGCGGCTTCGTGCGCCTCACGGAACGGCACGCCCTGCCGCACCAGCCACTCGGCGACGTCGGTGGCCAGCGCGAACCCGGCAGGCGCGAGCTCGGCCATTCGCTCGGTGTGGAAGGTCAGCGTGGCGACCATCCCAGCGACCCCGGGCAGCAGCAGCTCCAGCTGCTCGACCGAGTCGAACAGCGGCTCCTTGTCTTCCTGCAGGTCCCGGTTGTACCCCAGGGGCATGGCCTTGAGCGTCGCGAGCAACCCGGTGAGGTTGCCGATCAGCCTGCCGGCCTTGCCGCGCGCCAGCTCGGCGACATCGGGGTTCTTCTTCTGCGGCATGATCGAGCTGCCCGTCGACCACGCATCGTCGAGGGTCACGTAACCGAACTCGGCCGTGGCCCAGACGATCACCTCCTCACAGATCCGGGACAGATCCACGGCCAGCATCGCGAACACGAAGGCGGCCTCGGCGGCGAAATCCCGGGAGGCGGTGCCATCGATGGAGTTGTCACAGGCGGTGTCGAAACCCAGCTCGACGGCCACCGCATCCGGGTCGAGACCCAGCGACGAGCCGGCCAGTGCGCCCGAGCCGTACGGCGAGACGGCGGCACGGGCGTCCCAGTCCCGCAACCGCTCGACGTCACGCAGCAGCGCTTGGGCGTGCGCGCCGAGATGGTGGGCCAGCAGCACGGGCTGGGCGTGCTGCAGGTGAGTGCGTCCCGGCATCGCCGCATCCGGGTGCTCGGCGGCCTGCGCCAGCAGCGAGTCGACGACGTCGAGGGTGCCTGCTGCCACCCGGCGCGCGGCGTCGCGCAGCCACATCCGCAGCTGCGTGGCCACCTGGTCGTTGCGGGACCGCCCGGCACGCAGCTTGCCGCCGAGCTCGGAACCCGCCCGCTCGATCAGTCCTCGCTCCAGCGCGGTGTGCACGTCCTCGTCTTCGGGCACGGGTGTGAACGTGCCGTCGGCGACATCGGCTTCGAGCCGGTCGAGTGCGGCGAGCATCCGCTCCAGCTCACCGCCGTCGAGCAGCCCCGCCTCGTGCAGCACGCGGGCATGCGCCCGGGAGCCCCGGACGTCGTAGGGCGCCAGCCGCCAGTCGAATTGCGTCGACGCGCTCAGCGCCGCCATGGCGGCCGCTGGTCCTGCGGAGAACCGGCCGCCCCACAGTGCGGTCACGAGCCGTCCCGCTTGGCGGCGATCTTCGAGGGCAGTCCCCACAGCTGCACGAACCCCTTGGCCAGCGACTGATCGAAGCTGTCGCCCTCGTCGTAGGTGGCCAGGTTGAAGTCGTAGAGCGACGCCTCGCTGCGCCTGCCGGTCACGGTGGCCCGACCGCCGGCGAGCTCGAGCCGGATCTCGCCGGACACATGGCGCTGGCTGTCGGCGACGAAGGTGTCCAGAGCATGCTTGAGCGGGGAGAACCACAGACCGTCGTAGACCAGCTCGGTCCAGCGCTGCTCGACGCCCCGCTTGAACCGCGCGAGGTCACGCTCGACGGTGACGTTCTCCAGCTCCTGATGCGCGGTGATCAGCGCTATCGCGCCCGGTGCCTCGTAGACCTCGCGGCTCTTGATGCCGACCAGGCGGTCCTCGACCATGTCGAGCCGGCCGATCCCGTGCGCCCCGGCGCGCACGTTGAGCTGCTGGATCGCCTCCAGCATCGAGACGCGCGAGCCGTCGATCGCGACGGGGACGCCGGCCTCGAAGGTCAGCACCGGCTCGTCCGGGGCCTGCCGGGCGGCGGGGTCGCGGGTGTAGGAGTAGACGTCCTCGGTCGGAGCGTTCCACAGGTCCTCGAGGAACCCGGTCTCCACCGCGCGGCCCCACACGTTCTGGTCGACGGAGAACGGCGAGCGCTTGGACACGTCGATGGGGAGGTCGCGGTCCTCGGCCCAGGTGATCGCCTTCTCCCGGGTCCAGGCGTAGTCGCGCACCGGGGCGATCACGTCGACATCGGGAGCCAGTGCCCCGATCCCCACCTCGAAGCGCACCTGGTCGTTTCCCTTGCCGGTGCAGCCGTGCGCCACCGTCGACGCGCCGTGGTACTTCGCCGCCTTCACGAGGTGCTTGGCGATCAGTGGCCGTGACAGCGCGGAGACGAGCGGGTACCGGTCCATGTAGAGCGCATTGGCTTGCAGCGCCGGCAGGCAGTAGTGCTCGGCGTACTCGTCACGCGCATCGGCGACCACGGCCTCGACGGCACCGCAGGCCAGTGCGCGCTTGCGGATCGAGTCCAGGTCCTCGCCGCCCTGACCGACATCGACGGCGACGGCGACCACCTCCGCGCCGATCTCCTCGGCAATCCAGCCGATCGCCACCGAGGTGTCCAGCCCTCCCGAGTAGGCCAGCACCACCCGATCTGTCATATGTCCTCCTTCCAGTCGGACCTGTGAGTGGTAACCAGTGCCATGGCACCCGTTGCCCCTCACGGGCGCAGCGCCTCCAGGCGCCGGGCAAGTTCGGCTCCCGTCAGTGGCTCCCGGGCGGCCACCATGATCGTGTCATCGCCGGCGATGGTGCCGACCACGTCAGTGAGGGCGGCCCGGTCCAGCGCGCTGGCCAGAAAGTGTGCCGCACCGGGTGGGGTGCGCAGTACGGCGAGGTTGCCGCTGGCGTCGGCGGACACCAGCAGCTCGGACAGCAGCCGGGTCAGCCTGGCGGTGCCGCCCTCGACTGCTCGGACCGGGCTGCCGTCCTCGGGGATGACATAGACGGGCGCGCCACCGTCGGCTCCGCGCAGCTTCACCGCGCCGAGCTCGTCGAGATCACGCGACAGCGTGGCCTGCGTGACCGAGATGCCCTCGGCCGACAGCAGCGCGAGGAGTTCGGCCTGGCTGCGCACCGCGTGCTGCGCGACGAACTCGATGATCCGTGCCTGCCTGCCCGCCCGGGTGGTGTTGTTCATCCCGGCCCTCGCAGTAGCCACGTGAGCAACGCCTTCTGCGCGTGCAGCCGGTTCTCCGCCTCGTCCCACACCGCACTGGCCGCCCCGTCGAGCACCTCGTCGGTGATCTCCTGGCCGCGATGCGCGGGCAAGCAGTGCAGCACGATCGCGCCGGGCGCGGCGCGCTCGAGCAGCTCGGCATTGACCTGCAACCGCGCGAACGAGGTGGCCCGGTCGTTCCCGTCGCCCTCCTGGCCCATCGAGGTCCAGGTGTCGGTGACGAGCACGTCCGCGCCGTCGGCCGCGGCATGCGGATCTGACAGCACCAGGGCGCTGCCGCCCGTGACGGCGGCGCGCTGCTCGGCGGCGAGCATGACGTCCTCGCGGGGTGCGAAGCCATCGGGGACGGCCAGTCGCACGTGCAGCCCTGCCGTGGTGGCGCCGAGCAGCAGCGAGTGCGCCATGTTGTTGGCGCCGTCGCCGAGATAGGTCAGCGTGACCCCGGCCAGCCTGCCGTGACGCTCCCGGATGGTCTGCAGGTCGGCGAGCACCTGGCAGGGGTGGAACTCGTCGGTCAGCGCGTTGACGACCGGGACACGTGACGCGCCGGCCATCGCCTCGATCCGGTGCTGGGCGAAGGTGCGCCAGACCACCGCGTCGACGTACCGCGACAGCACCCGAGAGGTGTCCTCGATGGACTCGTCACGGCCGAGCTGCGTGCTGCGCCCGTCGACGACGACCGGATTGCCGCCCAGCTGGGCGATGCCCACCTCGAACGACAGCCGGGTACGTGTGGAGGCCTTCTCGAAGATCACCGCCACTGACCGCGGCCCGGCCAGCGGGGTCGCGCCGAGCGGCCGACGCTTGTACTCGTCGGCCAGGTCGAGCACCTCACGCTGCTCGTCGGGCGTCAGGTCGTCGTCGCGAAGGAGGTGCCGCAGCTCAGGCATCGGCCACCTCGTCGAGGATCCCCGGCAGCGCTGCGAGGAACTCGCGCGCGTCGGTATCGGTAAGCACCAGCGGTGGCGCCAGCCGGACCGTGTCGGGCTGCACCGCGTTGACCAGGTAGCCGGCCGCGCGGGCGACGGTGGTCAGCTGGGCTGCGACGGGGTCGCGCAGCGCGATGCCGAGCAGCAACCCGGCGCCGCGCACGTGACCGACCATCGGGTGGTCGAGATGCTCGACTCCGGTGGTGATCTCCTTGCCGAGCGCTGCCGTGTGCTCGAGCAGGCCATCGGCGGCGATCGTACGCACCACCGCCAGCGCGGCCGCGCAGCAGACCGGGTTGCCGCCGAACGTCGTGCCGTGCTGCCCGGGCTCGAGCAGCTGCGCGGCCGCGCCGATGCCGATGCACGCGCCGATCGGGAGCCCGCCGCCGAGCCCCTTGGCCAGGGTGACCACATCGGGGCTGATCCCGGCCGCGGAGTGCCCGAACCAGGTTCCGGTGCGCCCGATGCCGGTCTGCACCTCGTCGAGCACCAGTAGCGCGCCGTGCCGGGCGGTGATCTCCCGGGCGGCCTGCAGGTACCCCGCCGGGGGCACGACCACGCCGCCCTCGCCCTGCAGCGGCTCCAGCACGACCGCAGCCGTGGTATCGTCTACAGTGGACTCCAACGCGCCCGCGTCACCGTAGTCCACGAACTCCACGCCACCGGGCATCGGTTCGAACGGCGCTCGCTTGGCGGGCTGCCCGGTCAGGGCAAGAGCGCCCATCGTGCGGCCGTGGAAACCGCCTTCGGTGGACACGATCTTCGTTCGCCCGGTCCGCCGCGCGATCTTGAACGCCGCCTCGTTGGCCTCGGCGCCGGAGTTGCAGAACAGCACCCGCCCGGTACCGGTCGCGCCGAGGAGGTCGAGCAGCACCTCGGCCAGCTCGAGCATCGGCTCGGTGGCGTAGAAGTTCGACACGTGCCCGAGGGTGCGGATCTGGGTGGTGACCGCGTCGACGACGGCGGGATGGGCGTGGCCGAGTGCGTTGACGGCGATTCCGCCGAGCAGGTCGAGGTAACGGCGGCCGTCGGCGTCCCAGACCTGCGCCCCGTCGCCTCGCACCAGCGTCACCGGCGGTGTGCCGTAATTGTTCATCAGCGCGGCCTGCCACCGGCCGCCATCGTCACTGGACACCGGCTACCTCCTCGTCCGGCAGCACCATGGTGCCGACTCCTTCACTGGTGAAGACTTCGAGTAGCACCGAGTGCGCGAGCCTGCCGTCGATCACGTGCGCGCGCGGCACGCCGCCGCGCACCGCCCGCAGGCACGCCTCCATCTTCGGCACCATGCCGGAAGCCAGCTGCGGCAGCAGCCGCTCCAACTCGTCCGCCCCGACGTGCGGCAGCAGGCTCTCCCGATCCGGCCAGTCGGTGTAGAGCCCCGCCACATCGGTGAGCACCACGAGCTTCTCGGCCCCGAGCGCCACTGCCAGCGCCGCCGCCGCCGTGTCGGCGTTGACGTTGTGTACGACACCGTCGGCATCGGGGGCCACAGTGGACACCACCGGGATACGGCCGGCGTTGACGATGTCGAGCACGGCGTCGGGGTTCACCGCGACCACGTCACCCACGAGTCCGATGTCCACCGCGGATCCGTCTACGGTGGCCTGCCGCCGAGCTGCGGTGAACAGCTGGGCGTCCTCACCGGACATCCCGACGGCGAACGGTCCGTACGCGTTCATCAGGCCGACCAGCTCGCGACCGACCTGGCCAAGCAGCACCATGCGCACCACGTCCAGCGTCTCGGGTGTGGTCACCCGCAGCCCGCCCCGGAACTCGCCCGCGATGCCGAGCCGGTCGAGCATGGCGGTGATCTGCGGCCCGCCGCCGTGCACCACCACGGGTCGCAGCCCCGCCAGCCGCAGGAACACCATGTCCTGCGCGAAGGCCTGCTTGAGCTCGTCGTCGAGCATCGCGTTGCCGCCGTATTTGACGACGACGGTGGCGCCGTGGAAGCGCTGCAGCCACGGCAGCGCCTCCGTGAGCACCGCGGCCTTGGCGGCGGCGGTGGCGATCCTGTCGCCGGTGCTCGATGCTGCGAGCACGTCTTCGTTGGTCATGACGAGTACGCGCTGTTCTCCTCGACGTAGCCGTGCGACAGATCGGTGGTCAGCACAGTCGCCTCGCCGTCTCCGAGGTGCAGCTCGATATCGACGGTGACCTCCCGACCGGACAGGTTCGCCGCCGCGCGGTCGCCCGCTGCGGTCCCGCCGGAGCACAGCAGCACCCCGTTGATCCGTACGTCGAGGGTCTCGGCGTGCACCTCCGCCGGGGATGCGCCGACCGCGGCGGCGACCCGCCCCCAGTTCGGGTCGGACCCGAACAGCGCGGTCTTGACCAGGGCGTCGCGTGCGACGGCACGGGCCGCGGCCAGGGCATCGGGCCCGTCGGCCGCGCCGCGCACCGTGATGGTGACCTCCTTGGTGACGCCCTCGGCGTCGGCCTGCAAGCCGCGCACGAGATCGTGGCAGACCCGGTGTGCCGCGGCGGCGAACTCGTCACATCCCGGCCGGACCCCGGAAGCCCCCGAGGCGAGCAGCAGCACGGTGTCGTTCGTCGAGCAGCTGCCGTCGATGTCGAACCGCTCGAAGGTCGCTGCGGTGGCTTCGCGGAGCACGCCGTCGAGAGTGGACCCGTCGACGTCCGCGTCGGTGGTGAGCACGCAGAGCATGGTGGCCAAGCTCGGTGCAACCATTCCCGCGCCCTTGGCGAAGCCGCCCACGCTCCACCCCGCATCGCCGGTGACCACCGCCTGCTTGGCAACGGTGTCGGTCGTCAGCACCGCGGTCGCCGCGGCGAGTCCCGCGTCCGGGCCTCCGGCCAGCATCGCCGCCCCGGCGTCCACACCGGACAGCAGTGCAGGCATGGGCAACCGCTCGCCGATCAGCCCGGTGGAGCACACCGCCACCTCGACCGCGCCGCAGCCGAGCGCGGCCGCGACCCGCTCGGCGGTGGCGTGGGTGTCCTGGAAGCCCCCCGGGCCGGTGCAGGCGTTCGCACCGCCCGAGTTCAGCACGACGGCGCGCAACCGCCGGTAGCCGGCGACCTGCTGCGACCACAGTACCGGCGCCGCCTTGACCTGATTGCGGGTGAACACGCCGGCGGCCGCGTCGGACGGCCCGTCGTTGACCACCAGGCTCAGGTCGGGCGCGCCCGAGGCCTTGATGCCGGCCGCGAGCCCCGCAGCGCGGAAGCCCGCGGGTGCGGTGACGCTCATCGTGACTCCTCTGCGGGCTCCTCGTCACCGGACGGTGCGTCGACATCGTGCCCGGCGCGCTGCAGCGCCCTCGTCGCCGCTGCCTGTTGCAGCGACGGCACCAGGATCCAGTCGGTGTCGAAGGTCGACAGCGTCAACACACTGACCCCGGCGGCAGCCAACGGCGCCAGCAGCGCGGCCAGCACCCCCGTCAGCCCGAGATCGAGCGGTCCGGCCACCTCGAAGGCGGTGAACGGGCCCTCGTGGCGGACCTCGCTGGGCACCGCGGCGATGGCGCACACGATCGACAGCTCGTTCGTGCTCCGTACCGCCGCCCGCAACCTGCCAGGCGCGGCGGCCCAGCTCGGCAGTGGCGCATCCGCCGCGAGCCTGCACACCGCGAGCTGCTCGGAGTGGCGGTGCACGGTCAGCGCGGTCACGGTGCGATCCCCGCGACGGGCAACCCGGTGGTCTCGGGCAGCCCGAGCGCGAGGTTGAGGCACTGCACCGCGCCGCCCGCGGTTCCTTTGGTCAGGTTGTCGACGGCGGCGACTGCGACCAACCTGCCGGCGTCGACGTCGATCGCGACCTGCAGCGCCACCGAGTTCGACCCTACCGTGGCGCCGGTGGCAGGCCAGCGGCCCGACGGCAGCAGGTGCACGAACGGCTCACCGCCGTAGGCGTCGCGGTAGGCGCCGCGCAGGGCGGTGTCATCGGCCCCGGCACGCAACGGGGCGGTGCAGCTTGCCAGGATGCCGCGGGGCATCGGGGCGAGTACCGGGGTGAAGGACACCGACACGGCCACGCCGGCGACGCCGGACAGGTTCTGCACGATCTCCGGGGTGTGGCGGTGCGCGCCCGCGACGCCGTACGCGCTGACCGAGCCCATCACCTCGGATCCCAACAGATGCGGCTTCACCGATCGGCCCGCTCCGGAGGTACCCGTGACGGCGGTGATCACGACGTCGGGGGCCACCAGGGCAGCGCCCACCGCGGGCGCGAGCGCCAGGCTTGCCACCGTCGGGTAGCAGCCGGGGACGGCGATTCGCCGCGCGCCGCGGATCTTCTCACGGTGGCCGGGTAGTTCCGGCAGCCCGTAGGGCCAGGTCCCGGCGTGCTCGGAGCCGTACCACCGCTGCCATGCGGTGGCGTCGGCCAGCCGGTAGTCGGCCCCGCAGTCCACGACCACGGTCGCGTCCGGCAGCTGTGCGGCGATCATGGCGGAATGACCGTGCGGCAGCGCGAGGAACACCGCGTCGTGCCCGGCGAGCACCGCAGGCTCGGTGCCGGCCAGGATGCGGTCGGCGAGCGGAATCAACTGCGGGTGGTGCTCGCCGAGCGTGGTCCCCGCGCTGTCCCCCGCGGTCAGCGCACCGATCTCGACCTCGGGGTGGCCCAGCAGCAGGCGCAGCAACTCGCCACCCGCGTACCCACTCGCGCCCGCAACCGCCACCTTCACCGTCATGCGGATGATTATGCATCACAGCGGAACATCATTCAACCGCCGTGCCCCGCGGTGCGGGGAGTCGCCGCGGGGGGCACCTTCACTGCGTCAGTCGCCGTGCAGGCGCCCTTCACGGCGACTGCGAGCGGCGCGCGAAGGGGGTCAGGAGCGCAGGGCTGCGCCGTGCGCCTGCTGGGCGGCGCTGACCGCGGCGTCCCTGGCCGCGCTGGCCTCGACCACGGTCAGGGTGCGGTCGGGGGCCCGGAAGCGCAGCGCGAAGGCCAGCGAGCGCTTCCCCTCCCCGACCTGCTTACCGGTGTAGACGTCGAACAGGCGCACGTCCTCGAGCAATTCCCCCGCCCCGGCACGCAGCGTCGCGGTCAGGTCCGCGACCGGCAGCGTGGCGTCGACGACCAGGGCCACGTCCTGCAGCACCGGCGGGTACGGCGACACGACGGGGGCGGGCCGGTGCTCGGCGACCGGCAGCGCGTCGAGGTCGAGCTCCATGGCACAGGTGCGGGCCGGCAGCCCGAGCGCCTCGACCACGCCGGGGTGCAGCTCCCCGGCATGACCGACGGACCGGTCCCCCGCGCGCAGCTCGGCGCATCGTCCGGGGTGCCACGGCGGGTTCTCGCCGGCGACCACGGACAGCTCGACGCCGGCGGCCCGGGCGATCGACCGCGCGGCCTCGACAGCATCGGCCCATGAGGCGGCGCGCCCCGGACCCCACCAGCCGCGACGTTCCCACTGCCCCGCGACGACGACGCCTGCGTGCAGCGGCTGGTGCGGCAGACCGCGCTGCAGTGTCGCGAGCTGCTCGGCGTCCGGCCGGCCGTCGACGCCGAGCACGGGCAGCGGTGGGGCGCCACTGCGGGGCAGCACGACCTGCGCCAGGCCGTAGAGCGCCACGTCGCGCTGGCCACGGGCGACGTTGCGCGCCAGCGCCTCGAGCAACCCGGGCAGCAGCGTGCTGGCGAGCTGGTCGCGATCGGTCTCCAGCGGGTTGAGCAGGCCGGCCGTGTTCCGACGCGGATCCTCGGCATCGAGCCCGAAGCAGTCCCAGGTGGCGGCGGAGACGAACGGTGACGGCAGCACCTCGGTGTAGCCGTCGTCGGCCAGCGTCCGAGCCACCGACCGCCGGCGCCGCTGCACCACCGTCAAGCCGCGGCCGGGGGGCGCGGGCGGGAGCTGCGACGGGATGCGGTCGTATCCCTCCAGCCGCAGCACCTCCTCGACGAGATCCGCCGGCTGGGCCAGATCCGGCCGCCAGGTGGGCGGGGTCGCGACGAGGGAGGTGACGCCGTCACCACCGGTGATCTCGATCCGGCAGCCGATCTGGGTGAGCCGGTGTACCACCGCGCCACGCTCGTACCGCACGCCGGCCACCTGGTCGGGCAGTCCGAGCGGCATGACGACCGGGGTCGGCAACTCGGGACGCCCGACGTCGGTGCGGCCGGGGGCGATCGTGGCGCCGCCGTAGCGGACCAGCAGCTGCGCGGCCAGCTCGGTGGCCACCGGTGGCAACGCCGGGTCGACGCCCCGTTCGAACCGCTTCGCCGCTTCGCTGGGCAGCTTGTGACGCCGCGCCGACCGGGCGACGGTCGCCGGGTCCCAGATCGCCGCCTCCAGCAGCAGCTCGGTGGTGGTCTCCCCGATCTCGGTGCTCGCGCCGCCCATGACCGCCGCCAGCGACAACGCGCCGGTGGCGTCGCAGATGACCATGTCGTCCGGATCGAGCTCCCGGTCGACACTGTCGAGGGTGGTCAGCTTCTCGCCCTCCTCGGCCCGCCGCACGACGAGATCGCCGTCGAGCTGCTGCGCGTCGAAGGCGTGCAGCGGCTGGCCGAGCTCGAGCATCACGAAGTTGGTGACGTCGACGGCGAGCGAGATCGGCCGCACCCCGGCGAGCTGCAGCCGCCGCCGAATCCACCACGGGGTGGCCGCGACCGGGTCCAGACCGGTGACCTTCCTGGCCACGAAACGACCGCACCCGGTGTGGTCGGCGATGTGCACCGACCATGCCGGGCCGTCGCTCCCCGGCACCTCGAGCACGGCCGGGTCGCCGTAGGGCACGTCGAACGCGCAGGCCAGCTCGCGAGCCAGGCCGCGCACCGAGAAGCAGTAGCCGCGGTCCGGCGTCACCGCCAGCTCGAGGATCGAGTCGTCCAGGCCGAGCAGCTCGACCGCGCTCTCTCCGGGCGTGGCGACGGTGGCGGGAAGCACGAGGATGCCGGTGTGGTCGTCACCCAGGCCCAGCTCGGCAGGAGAACAGATCATCCCGTCGGACGTGCGACCGTAGGCCTTGCGGGCCGAGATCGCGAAGTCCCCGGGCAGCACGGTGCCCGGACGTGCCACCACGACGAGGTCGTCGACGGCGAAGTTGGTCGCGCCGCAGACGATCCCGGCCGGCTCCATCTCGCCGACGTCGACCCGGCAGTAGCGGATCGGCTTCTTGGCGTCGGTCAGCTGCTCGATCTCGAGTACCCGCCCGACGACCAACGGACCGGTCACCGGACCCAGCGAGTGGACGTCCTCGACCTCGAGCCCGATCCGCACGAAGGCCTCGGCGAGCTCGTCGGGACCCGGGGCATCGCTGCCCTCGGGAAGCGCGACGTGCTCGGACAGCCACGAGACGGGAACGCGCATCCGCTACACCTCCGGTGCCAATGGTCGGTTCCGCATCCGCTACACCTCCGGTCCGAATGCGTGGGCGAAGCGGATGTCGCCCTCGACCATGTCGCGCATGTCGTCGATGCCGTGGCGGAACATCAGGGTGCGCTCGACGCCCATGCCGAAGGCGAATCCCGAGTACCGGTCGGTGTCGACGCCGCAGGCACGCAGCACGTTGGGGTTGACCATCCCGCAACCGCCCCACTCGACCCAGCCGGGCCCGCCCCGCCGCTCGGGGAACCACACGTCGACCTCGGCCGACGGCTCGGTGAACGGGAAGAACGAGGGACGCAGCCGTGTCCCCGAGGTCTGCCCGAACACCGCGCGGGCGAACGCGTCGAGGGTGCCCTTGAGGTGCGCCATCGTGATGCCTTCGTCCACCGCGAGTCCTTCGACCTGGTGGAACACCGGCGTGTGCGTGGCATCGAGCTCGTCGGTACGGAACGTCCGGCCGGGACACACCACGTACACCGGCAGCTCGCGCTCGAGCAGGGTCCGCACCTGCACCGGCGAGGTGTGCGTGCGCAGCACCTGCCGGGACCCCTCCGGAGCGACGTAGAAGCTGTCCTGCATGGTGCGTGCCGGATGGTCCTTACCGAAGTTCAGCGCGTCGAAGTTGAACCACTCCGCCTCGAGCTCGGGGCCCTCGGCGACCTCGTAGCCCATGCCGACGAACACGTCGGCGATCCGCTCGGCCAGCGTCGTGATGGGATGCCGCGCGCCCGCGGGAACGCGATCGGTGGGAACTGTGACGTCGACGGCGTCCTCGCCCAGCACTCGAGCGTCGCGCTCGACCGTCAGCGCGGCGCGACGCTCTTCGTAGGCGGCCTGCGCGGCGGCGCGGGCGTCGTTGAGGCGCTTGCCGGCGTCGGCGCGGGCCTGCGGGGGCAAGGCACCGATCTCGCGGCGGGCGGTCATCAGTGGTGACCGTTCGCCCAGATGCACCGGCTTCGCCACCGCGAGTGCCTCGAGGTCCGCGGCCTGTGCGAACGCCGTCTGGGCCTCCTCGACGGCCCGCGCCAGCGCCTGGGGCGCGAGCGCGGCGACCTGCTTGGGGTCGTACTCGTCGTTGGCTCCGGACATGTCGTCGCAACTCCTGGCCTGCGTTGGGGCAGCCCGGTGGCCGCAGGTCCGCGCCCCCCGTGGCTGTGAGTCGTTACGCCAGATCCTAGGCGATCGGTTCCGGCCACGTCGCCGCAGGTCGAGACCGGTGTGCACGGGCACTGGCGTAGAGGCACACCGCTGCCGCAGTGGCCAGGTTGAGACTCTCGGCCCGGCCGTGCAGCGGCACCGCGACAGCGGCGTCGGCCGCGTCGAGCAACTCCGGGCCCAGCCCGTGCGCCTCGCTGCCGAACAGCCAGGCCGTGGGCCGGTCGAGCACCCCGGCGCAGGCCGCCTCATCGAGGTCGCGGCCGGTCGCGCCATCGGCCGCGAGGACGTGCAAACCGGCGTCGCGGCACGCGTCGACCGCGCGGCGGCCGTCCGGCTCGACTGCCAGCGGGAGGTGGAACACGCTACCCACCGATGCGCGCACGCACTTGCCGTTGTGCGGGTCGACCGAATGCCCGGCGAGGATCACGGCGTCGGCACCGGCTGCGTCGGCGACCCGGATCACCGTTCCGGCGTTGCCGGGCTCCGCGACACCGGCGAGCACGGCGACCAGCCGCGTCCCGGCGGCGGCCCGGGATGCCGGCACCGGCAGCGCGCTACACACCGCGACCAAGCCCTGCGGAGTGGCCGTGTCCGACAGGCCCGCGCTCGCTCGCTCGGTCACAGGCGAGACGCGGGCGCCGACGGTGACGGCGGCATCCACCAGCTCGTGGTGCCGGGTACCGGCTCGCTCGGTGACGAACAGTTCGAGCAGGCCCCCGCCGCGGTCGCGTGCCCAGCCGACCGCCTCACCGACTGCCTGCGGCCCCTCGGCCAGGAAGCGACCGGCCCGCTCGCGGCCCTGCCTGCGCAGCAGGGCCCGAGCGGCGGCGACCCGGGGTGTCCGTTCGGTGAACGGAGCCTCCCCGGGTCGCATCGCCTCGTACTCCGTGCCGACTCAGGCGGCGTCGCCGTCCTTCGCCGGCGTCGCGGTCCGACTCTCCAGCAGGCTGGCCCGGGAGAGGTCGACCAGCGCAGTGAACGCCGTCGGGTCGGAAACGGCCAGCTCGGCGAGGTTCTTGCGATCCACTTCGACGCCGGCGGCGCGCAGCCCCTGGATGAACCGGTTGTAGGTCATCCCGTTCTGCCGCGCACCGGCGTTGATCCTGGTGATCCAGAGCTGCCGGAAGTCACCCTTGCGCGCCCGCCGGTCGCGGTAGGCGTACTGCATCGAGTGGAGGATCTGCTCCTTGGCCTTGCGATAGAGCCGGGAGCGCTGGCCGCGGTAGCCGCTGGCGGCCTCCAACGTGCTGCGGCGCTTCTTCTGGGCGTTGACCGCCCGCTTGACGCGTGCCACTGGTTCGTCCTGTCGATCTCGGGGGCGGGAGCACCGCCCGGGTGGTCTCGGGTCAGCGACCGAGCAGCTTGCGGATCCGCTTCCTGTCCTGCTGTGCGAACTCGGTGTTGCCGTCCAGCCGGCGGGTCAGCGTGGAAGGCTTCTTCTCCAGCAGGTGGCGCCTGCCCGCGCGCTCGCGCAGCAGCTTGCCATTACCGGTGACCTTCACCCGCTTCGCGACGCCCTTGTGGGTCTTGTTCTTCGGCATGTCCGTCCTCGTCCTGCCACCCGCGCCGGGGCGGCCTCAGTCGTTTCACGGCGCGCGGCGGGCGCGTCGCCACTGCGGGCACGCCGGGCACGCGCCGGTGCGCCCGTCCCTGCTCCACCGGCTACTCGGCGGACCGCTCGGCCTTGGCCGCCTTCTGCCGGGTGTTGCGGTGCGGGGCCAGGACCATCGTCATGTTACGGCCGTCCTGCTTCGCTGAGGTCTCCACGAAGCCCAGCTCCGACACATCCTCGGACAGCCGCTGCAGCAGCCGGAACCCCAGCTCGGGCCGGGACTGCTCCCGGCCGCGGAACATGATGGTGACCTTGACCTTGTGCCCCGCCACCAGGAACCGCGACACGTGACCCTTCTTGGTCTCGTAGTCGTGCGCGTCGATCTTCGGGCGGAGCTTCTGCTCCTTGATCACGGTCAGCTGCTGGTTGCGGCGGGACTCGCGGGCCTTCTGCGCGCTCTCGTACTTGAACTTGCCGTAGTCCATGAGCCTGCAGACCGGCGGACGAGCCTGTGCCGCCACCTCGACCAGGTCGAGGTCCGCTTCCTGGGCCAGTCGCAGAGCGTCCTCGATGCGGACGATGCCGACCTGTTCGCCGTCGGGCCCGACGAGCCGGACCTCGGGAACGCGGATGCGGTCATTGATGCGCGTCTCGGCGCTGATGGGGCCTCCTCGGGTCGTGGTTAGGCGGTGCGGCGCAACCCGGCCGGTGGCACCCTGCCCACTGGTAGGCCCTCGGATGCGAGACGGCCCCGCCGCCTGCCGGCGCGCGGGGCCCACATCCGACCGATCTACGCCGCCTCCACGACGGCGTAACACCGGAAACCCCTCGCGGGATTCCGGGACCGGACCCGTCCGTCTGGTGCGGCGGCGCGGGTGGGAGCCGGGCTCCACTTGACGACCCCTGCCGCAGCAGAGGCTGGTCGCGTCATGAGTCTATCAGTGGCCTTCGGCCCTGTGAGTGGCGATGCGAGTCATGACTCGCATCGCCACTCACAGGGCGGTCACGCCACGGGGCGCCAGGGGCGGGGCGGCAGCACCGGCAGGTCGCTGGGCGAGCACTGGCCGCCGCGGTCACCGAGGAAGCGGAAGATCGCCCACCCGAGCAGACCCGCGAGCAGCGAGCCGGCGAGGATCCCGACCTTGGCCTGCGTCTGCAGGGCGGGGTCGTCGAGCGCGAGTTCGGTGATGAACAGCGCGACGGTGAAGCCGACCCCGGACAGTGCGGCACCACCGATCAACTGGCCCCACCGCAACGTGTCGGGGACCTGGCCGACACCGCTACGTAGTGCCACCCAGGTGCCCGTGGTGACGCCGATCAGCTTGCCTGCGACCAGGCCCGCGACGATGCCCAGCGTGATCGGCGACCGCACGGCGGCGCTCAGGGTCTCGGCGTTGAGTACCACCCCGGCGTTGGCGAGCACGAAGAGTGGCACCACCACGTAGCTGCTCCACGGTTGGATCTGCGCCTGCAGTCGCTCGTTGGGCGAGACCGCCTCGACGAACCCGGAGCGCGCCGCCAGCGCGCGCGCCGGCGTCGGGTCGGCGACGAAGCTGCGCCCGAGCACCTGGGCGCGCTGCATGTCGCTGGCCCGGGGCAGGTAGGCGTTGACCAGCACACCGAGCACCACCCCGACGACGGTGGGGTGCACCCCGGACTCGAGCACCGCCAGCCACATCACCACCCCGATGAGCACATAGATCGGCGTGCGCCAGAACCGGGCGAACCGCAGCCCGAGCAGCGCGGCGAACAGCAGCCCCGCCAACAGCAGGGCACGAGGCTGCAGATCGTCGGTGTAGAACAGCGCGATCGCGGTCACCGCGCCGACGTCGTCGACGATCGCCAGCGCCAGCAGGAAGACTCGAAGCTGGTCGGGGCAGCGCGGCCCGACCAGGGCGAGCACGCCGAGCATCACGGCCGTGTCGGTGGAGATGGCGATCCCCCAGGCGTTGGCCCCGGGGCCGCCTGCGGCGAAGAGCAGGTACAGCAGCGCGGGAACCGTCAGCCCGCCGATCGCGGCCAGCACAGGTGCGGTCAGCGCACGTCGCCCGCGCAGCTCCCCCAGCACCACCTCGCGGGAGAGTTCCAGCCCGACGCTGAAGAAGAAGAACACCATCAGCCCGTCGTTGACCCAGTGCCGCACGTCAAGGGCGAGCTGGGCGCCACCCAGGTTCAGCGACAGCTCGACGGTCCAGAACTGCTCGTAGGTCTCCGATGTGTTCGCCCACAGCAGCGCGGCGACGGCGGCCAACAGCAGCAGTGCCGCGGAGCCCGATTCGGTGCGCAGGAAGGAGCGCGCCGCACGGCTGAGATCGGCGCGCTCGGCTAAGGTCGGCGAGGCCACGCAGACATCCTGGGCGATTGGGACGCGGGCCACGCACCGCGGCCCCGTACCGCCGCTGCCCGCGAGGAGGACCGGTGGCCGAACCGGGTCTCGACCCGCCGCTCGGCACGCACGACCATGTGCTGGGCACCCTCGGCTCGCCGCACACCCTGGTGGAGTACGGCGACTTCGAGTGCCCCTACTGCCGGCGGGCGGCGCCGATCATCGGGCAGGTGCGCCGGCGGATGGGTGGCGGGTTGGCTGTCGCGTTCCGCCACTTCCCGCTCGCCGAGGTGCACCCCTTCGCGCTGGCCGCCGCCGTCGCCGCGGAGGGCGCGGCGCTGGTCGGCCAGTTCTGGCCGATGCACGACCTGCTCTTCGAGGGCGAGCCGCGGCTTCGCCAGGACGACCTGCGTGGCTACGCCGAGCAGCTCGGGATCGACCCGGAGTCCGTCGTCTGGCCCGCGACCCGACGAGTGGAGGACCGGGTCGAGGCCGACTTCAACTCCGGGATCCGCAGCGGTGTCCGCGGCACGCCGACCCTGTTCGTCGGCTCCAGGCCCTACCAGGGCGATGTCACCGTCGAGGCGCTGCTCGCCGCATTCGAAGACGACGGGGGTCGAACCAACGAAGACGACGGGGGTCGAACCAACTAACCAACACGGAGGCCCGTGATGACAACCCCAACCCCGATCAATCGCAGGCACCTGCTCCAGCTGCTGGGCGGCGGTGCCGCCGCGACCCTCGTCACCGGGGTGACCGGCTGCGGCGGTGGCGGCGGGTCGCAGCTGCGGCTGTCGCACCAATGGCCGGAATCCAGTGGTCAGGAGGGCGACTTCCGCTCGCAGATCGCGCAGCGGTTCGCCGACCAGGTCGGTCGCGAGACCAACGGCGAGGTCGAGGTCCGCATCTACCCGAACGCCTCGCTCGTCGGTGCCGACGAGCAGTACCGGGCGGTGGCGCAGGGCACCATCGACATGACGCTGCTGCCGATCGCCTACGCCGTCGGCCAACACCCCGCCTTCGCGATCACCGACCTGCCGTGCCTGGTCAAGAACCACACCCAGGCGCGGAACTGGCAGGACGCCGAGATCGGCGCCCGGGTGGAGAGCATCTTCGAGCGAAACGGGTCGAAGATCCTGGTCTGGAACTGGAACTCGTTCTGCCTGGGCCGCAAGCAGGGCCCGCCGGTGGTCCGGCCCGGTGACATCCGGCCGGGCGAGGTGTGGCGGGGCGGCAGCCCGCAGATGGAGGCAATGCTGGAGCGCACCGGCGCCAGCATCACGAGCATGCCGTCCTCGGAGGTCTACAGCGCGCTGCAGACCGGGGTCGTCAGCGCGTTGGCGACCTCACCCGCCTCGTTCCGCTCCTACCGGCTCTACGAGCAGACCGCCTCGTACACCTCCCCGACCCGCAACACGCTGGGTTTCTACTTCGAGCCGCTGCTCATCGGGCTGGAGCAGTACCGCCGGCTGCCCGGCGAGGTGCAGCAGGCGTTCGACGGCGCGGGGTCGGCGCTGCAGGACTTCGCCTACGAGGCCTCGGCCGAGGACGACCGGGTGACCGAGCGCCGGGTGCGGCAGGCGGGCGACACCATCGCCACGATCGACGACGCCGCGTTCGCGGATTGGGCCCGGCTCGCACCCCCGGTCTGGGACAGGTTCGTCGGCAACATCCCGAACGGGCGCCAGCTGCTGGAGCTGGCCCAGCAGGTCCCGCAGACCTGACAACGCCGTGCGGCACCGGTCCGGGGAGCTGCCGCACCGGAACACCGGAGGTACCCGTGTCCACCACAACCGAGCCCAGGCAACCGCGCCTGATCCGGGGCATCGATGCCGTCACCGAGGTCTGCGGCTACCTCAGCGGCCTGTGCATCGCGCTGGCCACGGTGACGATCTGCTACTCCGTGACGATCCGGGCGTTGGGCTACTCGACGGTCTGGCAGACCGAGCTGACGGTCTACCTGCTGATCTTCGTCACGTTCGTCGGAGGCGCCTACGGGCTCAAGCACGGCAGCCACGTCAACGTCGACCTGCTCGTCGCCCGGCTCCCGCGCCGGGCGCGGCTGGTCGTCGAGCTGATCGCCGTGGCGCTGTCGCTGGCACTCATCCTGGTCGTACTCGTTCGCGGCGTGGACATGTGGCTGCACGCCACGATGGAAGGGTGGCGCTCGGGCTCGGCGTGGAACCCCCCGCTGACCGTCCCGTACGCGGTGCTTCCGCTGGGCATGGCGCTACTGGCGTTGCAGTACCTGGCGATCGCCTGGCGCCGGATCGAGGCGATGCGCGGGCCGGCGGGCCGGGCGGGCCGGGGCCCTGACGACGGGGACGAGGGCAGCGAGGTGGCACCCTCATGAGCTCGGCGGGCGCTGGCCTGTTCCTGATCGTCTCGCTGCTGGCGTTGCTGGCGCTCGGCGTTCCCGTCGCCTTCGCACTCGGACTGACCGCGCTGTTCGCGATCCTGCTGTTCCTGAGCCCGGCGGAGCTGAACTTCTTCGGCGAGTTCGTCTTCGAGTCGCTCAACAACTTCACCCTGCTGGCCATCCCGCTGTTCATCTTCATGGGCGCGATCTTCGGCGGGTCGAAGGCCAGCGTCGACCTCTTCGAAGCCGGGCACCTGTGGCTGTCCCGGATCCGCGGCGGCCTGGCGATGAGCAGCGTCGTCGCGTGCTCGCTGTTCGCCGCGCTGTGCGGCTCCAGCGCCGCCACGGCCGCCGCGATCGGGCGGGTCGCGATCCCGGAGATGAGCAAGCGCGGCTACTCCCCCAGGATCTCCTCCGGCACCATCGTCGCCGGCGGGACGCTCGGGATACTCATCCCGCCCAGCGTCACGCTGATCCTCTACGGCATCGCCACCGAGCAGTCCATCGGGCAGCTGTTCATCGCCGGCATCGTGCCCGGCTTCGTGCTCACGGTGATGTTCTGTGGCTGGGTCTTCGTCGCCGCCCGCCGCGAGGCCGGGCGCCCGGACCCGCAGTCGCAGCACTCCCCCGGGCCCGGTGCCGCCGTGGCGCAGCGCGTGCGCGACGCCGAGCGGATCTACTGGCGCGACCGTTTCGCAGCCCTGCTCAAGGTGCTGCCCTTCCTGTCGCTGATCGTCGGGGTGCTGGCGGTGCTCTACCTCGGGCTGGCTACCCCGAGCGAGGCGGCCGCGGTGGGCGCACTGCTGGCATTCCTGATGGTGATCGTGGTCTACCGATCGATGACCTGGCGGCGGATCTCGGCGATCCTGCTGGAGTCCACCCGCGAGAGCACCATGGTCATGATGATCGTGGCCTTCTCGGCCGTGCTGGGAACGGTCATGAGCTTTCTGGCCATCCCGCAGGACCTCGCGCTGCTGATCACCGACCTGCAGCTCAATCGCTGGGTGGTGATGATCGCCATCAACCTGGTGCTGCTGGCGCTCGGGCTGTTCCTGCCCCCCGTGTCGGTGATCCTCATGGTGGCGCCGGTGTTCTTCCCGGTGATCGTCGAGCTCGGCTTCGACCCCATCTGGTTCGGGATCATCATGTCGGTGAACCTGGAGATGGGGCTGATCACGCCACCCGTCGGCCTCAACCTCTATGTGGTCAAGGGCATCGCGCCGGAGGTGCCGCTGCGCGACATCCTGGCCGGATCGCTGCCCTACGTCGCCATCATCGCGCTGGCCATCGTGCTGTTCTCGGTGTTCCCCGAGATCGTGACCTGGCTGCCGGACGCCCTGTTCGGGGGTGGCTAGCGATCGCGACGGTCCGGGGTCAGGGTCGCGGCGCAGCGCTCAGCGACAGCTGAGCAGCACCAGGCCACCCCCGCCGGCGACGGTGTGCTCGCGCATCGGTCGTCCCTTCCGTCGGTCAACCGGCGGGTGGGTCAACCGGCCACGCTGGCGGCCTTGCGACGGCGCCGGGAAGGCGCGGGGGCCGGCCTCGCGTGCTCGGGCTCGACGATCGTACGCAGGAACTGCCCGGTGTAGCTGCCCTCGATCGCGGCGACCTGCTCCGGCGTGCCTTCCGCGATCACGGTGCCACCACCCGAGCCGCCCTCGGGGCCCATGTCCACGACCCAGTCGGAAGTCTTGACGACGTCGAGGTTGTGCTCGATGACGATCACCGTGTTGCCCTTGTCGACCAGCCCGTTGATGACCCCGAGCAGCTTGCGGATGTCGTCGAAGTGCAGCCCTGTCGTCGGCTCGTCGAGGATGTAGACGGTCCGCCCGGTGGAGCGCTTCTGCAGTTCGCTGGCCAGCTTCACCCGCTGCGCCTCACCACCGGACAGCGTCGGCGCGGGCTGGCCGAGCCGGACGTAGCCCAGCCCGACGTCGACCAGGGTCTTCAGGTGGCGGTGGATCGCGGTGATCGGCTCGAAGAACTCCGCGGCCTCCTCGATCGGCATGTCGAGCACCTCGGAGATCGTTTTGCCCTTGTAGTGCACCTCCAGGGTCTCCCGGTTGTAGCGGGCGCCCTTGCACACCTCGCAGGGCACGTAGACGTCCGGCAGGAAGTTCATCTCGATCTTGATGGTGCCGTCGCCCGCGCACGCCTCGCAGCGGCCGCCCTTGACGTTGAAGGAGAACCGCCCGGGCTGGTAGCCGCGCACCTTGGCCTCGGTGGTGGCGGCGAACAGCTTGCGGATCCGGTCGAAGACGCCCGTGTAGGTCGCCGGGTTGGACCGCGGGGTGCGGCCGATCGGTGACTGGTCGACCAGCACCACCTTGTCGACGTCGTCCAGGCCGGTGACCCGGGTATGGCGGCCGGGCACCTGCCGCGCACCGTTGATCCGGTTCGCCAGCACCCGGGCGAGGATGTCGTTGACCAGCGTCGACTTGCCCGACCCGGACACCCCGGTCACGGCGATCACGCACCCCAGCGGGAAGGACACGTCGATGCCGCGGAGGTTGTGCTCGCGCGCGCCGACCACGGTGACCTGCCGCTTGCGATCGACCTTGCGGCGGGCGGCGGGCAGCGGGATCGTGCGGCGCCGGTCGAGGTAGGCACCGGTCAGCGAGGTCTCGTGGCGCTCCAACTCGGTGTAGGGCCCGGAGTGCACGATGTGCCCGCCGTGCTCGCCCGCGCCGGGCCCGATGTCGACGACCCAGTCGCTGGCCCGGATGGTGTCCTCGTCGTGCTCGACGACGATGAGCGTGTTGCCCAGGTCGCGTAGCCGGCTCAACGTGGCGAGCAACCGGTGGTTGTCCCGCTGGTGCAACCCGATCGACGGCTCGTCGAGCACGTAGAGCACCCCGACCAGGCCGGAACCGATCTGGGTGGCCAGCCGGATCCGCTGCGCCTCGCCACCGGACAGCGTTCCGGCGGCGCGGTCCAGCGACAGGTAGTTCAGCCCGACGTCGAGCAGGAAGCGCAGCCGCGCCGAGATCTCCTTGAGTACTGCCGCGGCGATCATCTCCTGGCGCTGGTCGAGGACCAGGTCTTCGAGAAAGGTCGCTGACTCGCGAACCGACAGCGCGCAGACGTCGGCGATGGACTTGCGGCCCTCGGTGCGGTGCGACAGCGTGACCGCGAGGATCTCGGGCTTGAGCCGGGTGCCGCCGCAGCCCGGGCAGGGCACCTCGCGCATGTAGCCCTCGTACTTGTCCCGCATGTAGTCGGACTCGGTCTGGCTCATCCGTCGCTCGAGGAACGGGATGACGCCCTCGAACGCCGCGTAGTAGGAGCGCAGCCGCCCGTAGCGGTTCCGATACCGGACGTGCACCTGGTCGTCACTGCCGTGCAGCACGGCCTTCTGCGCGCCGGCCGGCAGCCGCCGCCACGACACGTCCGTGCGGAACCCGACAGTCTCGGCGAGCGCCTCGAGCAGCCGGGCGAAGTAGTCGGCGGTCTGCCCGGTGGCCCACGGTGCGATGGCGCCGTCGGCCAGCGAACGCTCCTCGTCGGGCACGACGAGCTCGGGGTCGACCTCCTTGCGGACACCGATGCCGGTGCATTCCGGGCAGGCGCCGTAGGGCGAGTTGAACGAGAAGGACCGCGGCTCCAGGTCGTCGACGCCGATCGGGTGGCCGTTGGGGCAGGCCATCCGCTCGGAGAACCGGCGCTCGCGATGGGCGTCGGTACGCTCGATGTCGACGAAGTCGAGCACGACGAGGCCGTCGGCCAGCCGCAGCGCGGTCTCCACGGAGTCGGTGAGCCGCTGCTTGGCACCGTCCTTGACGGCCAGCCGGTCGACCACCACCGAGATGTCGTGCTTCTCCTGCTTCTTCAGCGTCGGCGGGCCGGTCAGCGGGTACACCGCGCCGTCGACCAGGACACGCGAGTAACCCTGACCCTGCAGCTCGGAGAACAGGTCCAGGAACTCGCCCTTGCGGGTGCGGACCACCGGGGCGAGAACCTGGAATCGCGTGCCGGGCTCGAGCGCGAGCACCTGGTCGACGATCTGCTGCGGGGTCTGCCGGGAGATCGGCTCATCGCACGTCGGGCAGTGCGGCTCGCCGGCGCGGGCGTAGAGCAGCCGCAGGTAGTCGTAGACCTCGGTGATGGTGCCGACGGTGGAGCGCGGGTTGCGGCTGGTGGACTTCTGGTCGATCGACACCGCGGGTGAGAGCCCCTCGATGAAGTCGACGTCGGGCTTGTCCATCTGACCGAGGAACTGCCGCGCGTAGGCCGACAGCGACTCCACGTAGCGCCGCTGACCCTCGGCGAAGATGGTGTCGAACGCCAGACTGGACTTGCCCGAGCCGGACAGCCCGGTGAACACGATGAGGCTGTCGCGGGGTAGGTCGAGGTCGACGCTGCGCAGGTTGTGCTCGCGCGCGCCGCGCACGACGAGGCTGTCGGCCATGCGATCCCTTCGGATACCTACACGTGCCCTTCGGATGCCTACCTGCCCCGAGCACACCACACCGCGGTGGGTGCGGGGCGGTCTCCCATGTTATGCGGCTACCCCGACAGGAACGCACCGCCGCTGGGACCGCCCGCCGCGAAGGCAGCCGTCGTGGCACCGGTCTGCTGCGAGGGCGGCCTTCGTGGCGTGGCGTACCTCGATCGTCACTGGATCGGGACCACGTTGCACGGCCCGACGCCTACCCAACGTGAAGGTGCGCCGCTACAGTGCCGGGCCAGCCGGCCACAAACCGGGGACCGATGGGGTGAGATTGTGACAACTCGGAGGCGCCGGCTGCTGGCGGCCGTGGCTGCAGGCGTGCTCGCGATCGGGATCGCCGGCTGCGGTCAAGGAGGCGACGACAGCGGCGGCGCGGGCGGCACCGTCACCATGGGCACCACCGACAAGGTGACCTCGCTGGATCCGGCGGGTGCCTACGACCTCGGATCGTGGACCTTGATCTCGAACATGTACCAGAAGCTGCTCACGATCCCGCCCGGCGGCAACACCCCCGAGCCCGACGCCGCCCAGGGCTGCGAGTTCACCGACGACACGACCTACGAGTGCACCCTGCAGCCCGGTCTGACCTTCTGGAACGGCAACGAGCTGACCGCACAGGACGTCGTGCACACCTTCCGTCGGATGGTGGCCATCGACGACCCGGACGGACCGGCGGTGCTGTTCGCCAGCATGGAGAGTGTGGCGGCGACCGACGAGCGGACCGTCGTGTTCACGCTGAAGCAGCCCGATGCCACCTGGCCCTTCGTGCTCACCACTCCAGCGGCCTCCATCGTCGACGCGGACGTGTTCCCGGCCGATGCGCTGCTGCCCGGCACCGAGGTGGTCGGCTCCGGGCCCTACCAGCTCGAGCAGTACGAGAACGGGCAGCTCGCCGCGTTCGGGGCCAGCGACAGCTACCAGGGCGCGGCCCAGCCGGCCAACGACAGCTTCATCGTGCAGTACTTCGAGCAGCCTTCGGCGCTCAAGCTCGCGATCCAGCAGGGTGAGGTCGACGTCGCCTACCGCAGTCTGAGCCCCACCGACATCCAGGCGCTACGAGGCGTCGAGGGCGTCAAGATCGTCGAGGGTCAGGGCACCGAGATCCGGTACATGGTCTTCTACGTCCAGGGCCAGGGCCCCAGCACGAACCCGGCGGTACGCCAGGCGGTGGCACAGCTGATCGACCGGGAGGCGATCGCCCGGAACGCCTACCAAGGCACCGTGGAACCGCTGTACTCGCTGATCCCGGAGGGCCTGAAGTACCACACCGACGCCTTCCGGCAGGTCTACGGCGAGCCCAGCGCCGACAAGGCGCGCCGGATCCTCGCCGACGCCGGGGTGGCGACCCCGGTCGCGCTGACGCTGGGCTACACGCCGAGCCACTACGGGCCGAACCTGGTCGACGAGTACACCGAGGTCAAGCGACAGCTCGAGGCCAGCGGCCTGTTCCGAGTGAAGCTGGCCTCCGCGGAGTGGACGCAGTACCAGCAGCTGTACAAGGAGGGTGCCTACGGCGGCTACGGTCTGGGCTGGTTCCCCGACTTCCCGGACGCCGACAACTACACCGCGCCGTTCCTGCTGCAGGACAACTTCTACGCCAACGGGTACTCCAACCCCCGGGTCACGGAGCTGGTGGCCCAGGAGCAGGCCACCACCGACGACGCGGCCCGCGCGGCGGCGTTCGAGGAGATCCAGCGGATCACCGCACGGCAGGTGCCGGTCGTCCCGATCTGGCAGGGCAAGCAGATCGCGGTCGCCCGGGAAGGTGTGACGGGGATCGAGCAGACGTTCGATCCGTCCTTCATCTTCCGGTTCTGGCTGGTCGGCAAGAGCAGCGAGCAGTGAGACCTGCTGACAGGGTCGAGCAGCCGATCCGATGAGCAGGACGGCGGGCACGCTGCGGCGCTACGTTCTGCAGCGGCTGGCGCTGGTCGTGCCGATGGTGTTCATCCTGCTGACGTTCGTGTTCCTGCTCGTACGGGTGGCGCCCGGAGATCCGGTGAGCGCGGCGCTGGGCGGGCGGCTGCCTCCGGAGGCCCTCGCGCAGCGACGCGCCGCCGCTGGCTACGACCGGCCGCTGATCGTGCAGTACCTGGAGTACCTCGGCAACGTCCTGCGCGGCGATCTGGGGCGCACGATCTCCGACAACCGGGCGGTGTCCGACGTCCTGGTGGAGAACGGCGGGGCCACGCTGACCCTGGCCGGCGCCGCGCTGGTGGTCGCGTTGCTGGCGGGCATCCCGCTCGGGCTCTACTCCGGCCGCCACCGCGACTCCTTCGGTGACGTCGGCGTGCGGCTGTTCGGGATCGTCAGCTACGCCGCTCCGGTGTTCTTCACCGGGCTGATCCTGCAGCTGGTCTTCGCGGTCTGGCTCGACCTGTTCCCGACCTCGGGCCAGGCCAGCCCGATCACCCAGGTGCGGGTGGACGAGATCACCCACATCCTGCTGCTCGACGCCCTGCTCGCCGGCAACGTCGACGCCGTGCTCGACGTGGTGCACCACCTGGTGCTGCCCGCGATCACCCTGGGGCTGCTGTGCGTCGGGGTGTTCCTGCGGCTGGTCCGAGTGAACCTGATCCAGTCCCTGCAGGGCGACTACGTGGAGGCGGCCCGGGCACGCGGGATCCCCGAGCGGTACGTAGTGCGCCGGCATGCCTTCCGCAACGCGCTCGTGCCGGTGGTCACCGTGATGGGCCTGCAGACCGCGCTGCTGCTGTCCGGGGCCATCCTCACCGAGGCGACGTTCAACTGGCCGGGCTTGGGCTCGGAGCTCGTCGACTACCTCAACAACCGGGACTACGTCGCGGTGCAGGGGATCATCACCGTGTTCGCCGTCGTCGTGGTCGTGGTGAGCCTGCTGATCGACATCGTCAACGCGCTGATCGACCCGAGGGTGCGGTACTGATGGTGTGGGCACCGATCCGCAGCTCCCGTGGGCTGCCCAGGTGGCTGCTCGGCGCCGGATGCACGATCACCCTGTTGTTCGTGGTGCTCGCGGTCTTCGCGCCGCTGATCGCGCCGTACGACTTCGACACCTTCAGCGCGGACGGCCAGCGCTTCGCCCAGCAGGCGCCACCCAGCGCCGAGCACTGGTTCGGCACCACCGTGCAGGCGCTCGACGTCTTCTCCCGGGTGGTATTCGGGGCGCGCACCGCTCTCGAGGTCGTGGTGCTGTCGGTGGCGGTCTCGCTGCTGGTCGGCGTGCCGCTCGGGCTGGTGTCGGGCTACTTCGGCCGGTGGCTCGACCGGCTGCTGGTGCTGATCACCGACACGGTGTTCTCGTTCCCGCCGCTGCTGCTCGCGATCGTGCTGTCGTTCCTGCTGTCCGGACTGCTGGGCGGCGGCGTGGCGCCGGCGGCGCTGGCGATCACCGTGGTGTACGTGCCGCAGTACTTCCGCGTGGTGCGCAACACCACCTTCAGTGCGAAGGAGGCCAGCTACGTCGAGGCGGCACGGGCGATCGGCGCCGGGCCACTCACCGTGATCACCCGCTACCTGTTCTCCAACGTGGTGCAGTCGGTGCCGGTCATCGCCACCCTCAACGCGGCCGACGCGATCCTCACGCTGGCCGGGCTGGGCTTCCTCGGCTACGGCATCCAACCCACCGAGGCGGCCGAGTGGGGCTACGACATCCAGCGCGCGATCGCCGATGCGGGGGCGGGCATCTGGTGGACCGGACTGTTCCCCGGGCTGGCGATCGTGCTGCTGGTGACCGGGCTGACGCTGGTGGGCGAGGGGCTCAACGAGACGCTGAACCCGACGCTGCGGCGCCGCCGGCTGCTGCCGGTGACACTGCCCACCCGCGACACCGACGCTGGAGGGTCACGATGACCGACGAAGCCGTGCTGCGGGTCCGCGACCTGCGGGTGTGGTACGGAACCGAACGGGGCCCGGTGCGCGCCGTGGACGGGGTGGACCTGGCGCTGGTCCCCGGCGAGACCCTCGGGGTGGTCGGCGAGTCGGGCTGCGGGAAGTCGACGCTGGGCCGCGGCCTGCTGGGGCTGCTGCCCGAGGGCGCGAAGGCAGGCGGCGAGGTGCGCTTCCGCGGCACCGACCTGTTCGAACTGTCCGGACGGGCGTTGCGCGAGCTGCGCGGCCCGGAGCTCGGCATGATCTTCCAGGACCCGCTGACCCGGCTCAACCCGCTCTGGCGGGTCTCGGAGCACTTCGAGGAGCTGCTGCGCACACACTGCCCGGACATCTCGGCCGAGCAGATCCGTCACCGCAGTCTCGCCACGCTGCGCCGGATGGGCATCCCGCCGACCCGCTACCGCAACTACCCGCACGAGTTCTCCGGCGGGATGCGGCAACGCATCATGATCGCGCTCGGGCTGGTGCTGAACCCGGCCGTGCTCGTCGCCGACGAGCCCACCACGTCGCTCGACGTGCTGGTCGAGGCGCAGATCATCCGGCTACTGGCCGACCTGCGCCGCAACTTCGACACCGCGCTGCTGCTCATCACCCACAACCTGGGCATCGTCGCCGAGGCCTGCGACCGCGTCGCCGTGATGTACGCCGGGCACGTTGTCGAGACCGGCGACGCCCGGGAGGTGTTCGCCGCGCCGGCGCATCCCTACACCCGGGAGCTGCTGCGCTCGACGATCTCGCTGTCGACGACGGGGCTGCACTACATCCCCGGCGCACCGCCCGACCTGGTCGACCCGCCACCGGCGTGCCGGTTCCACCCGCGGTGCCCGGACGCGATGCAGGTATGCGCCACCCGCGACCCCGTCACGGTCAGCCCCCGCCCAGGACACCGGGTGGCATGCTGGCTGCACGGGCCGGCCGAGCAGGTGGGAGCGGGAGGCGACGCGCCGCTGGTTCGGGAGGAGATCGACGTTGCCGACGAGGCCTGAACCGGCAGCGGGGGCCGCCACGGTGCTCGACGTCGCCGACCTGCGAGTGCACTTCGAGCTGCGCGGCAGCTTCCTGGGCCGGCTGCTGGGCCGGGACGCCGGGTCGGTCCAGGCCGTCGACGGGGTGACGCTGTCGCTGCGGCACGGCGAGGTCCTCGGCCTCGTCGGCGAGTCGGGCAGCGGGAAGACGACGCTCGGCCGCGCGCTGCTCGGGCTGGTCCGGCCGACCGCCGGCTCGGTGTGCTACCGCGGCACCGACCTCGCCGGATTGCGCCAAGCGCAGCTACGCCCGCTGCGGCAGCGGATCCAGATGGTGTTCCAGGACCCCGGCGCCGCGTTGAACCCGGCGATGGACATCGAGACCGCCGTCGGTCACCCGCTACGGATCCACGGCCTGGTGCGCGACCGCGACGAGCTCCGCGACCGGGTACACGACGCGCTGCGCCGGGTGGGTCTGGTGCCGGTGGAGCGGTTCGCTTCGAAGTACCCGGCCGAGCTGTCCGGGGGGCAGCAGCAGCGGGCCGTGCTGGCGCGGGCGATCATCCTCGGCCCGGAGTTGCTGGTGGCCGACGAGCCGGTGTCCATGCTGGACATGAGCGTGCGCGCGAAGATCCTCGAGCTCATGCTCGACCTCCGGCGCGACCTCGACCTGTCCTGCGTCTACATCACCCACGACCTGGCCACGGCGAAGTTCTTCTGCGACCGGGTCGCGATCATGTACCTCGGCCGGATCGTGGAGATCGGGCCGACCGAGCGGATCTTCGCCGACCCGGCCCACCCCTACACGCGCGCGCTGCTCGCCGCTGTGCCCGAGCCCGACCCCACCCGCACCCTGACCCGCCAACTCCCCCGCGGCGAGGTGCCTGATGGCGTCGACCCCCCCGGGGGATGCTCGTTTCACCCCCGCTGCCCGCACGCGTTCGCCCCGTGCGGATGGGAGGGGCGTGACGTGCGCGCGCTGCTCGAGCAGCGGTGGACCGCGCTCGACGAGGCGGACTACGCGGCCGAGCAGGCACTGTTCGCCGACCTCGCCGAGCTCGACGTGCGGGGGTCCCGGCTGCGCATCCGCCCGGCGGCCTCGCGCAGCGCCGAGTCGATCCGCGCGCTGCTGGAGCAGGTGCGTGTCGGGGATCCGGACGAGCCGCTCTGGCGGGGGGTGCGGCAGGTGTCGGTGGCCGACGGCGCGTGCGTGGTGGACTTCGTCGAGGGCGTCGACCCGAACCTCGGACCGGTGGACGAGGGCGCCGTGGCATGCCACCTGTACGACCCCGCCTACCGGTAACTCGCGAGCCATGGCTGGGCTATCGTCGGACCATGGAGGTCACCGATCACTACGAGGGACATGTCGACCCGGGCGGCGCGGCGATCCGGCGAGCGCTGGATGCACTGACCGTCACCAAGCTCTCGGTCGGGCCGATGGACAACAACGCCTACCTGCTGGTGTGCCGGTCGACCGGCGAGGCGTTGCTGATCGACGCGGCGAACGAGGCCGATCGGCTGCTCGACCTGGTGGGCCACGGGCAAGACCGCCCCGAGCTGCGCACCATCGTGACCACACACCGGCACGGCGACCACTGGCAGGCGCTCGGCGCGGTCGCAGGCGCCACCGGCGCGCAGACCATCGCCCACCCGGTCGATGCCCCGGAGCTGCCGGTGCCGCCGGACACGCTGGTGGAGCACGACGACACGGTGACGGTCGGCGAGGTGTCGCTCGAGGTGATCCACCTACGGGGGCACACCCCGGGGTCGATCGCGCTGCTGCACCGCGGCGAGGACGGTCAGCCACATCTGTTCACCGGCGACTCGCTGTTCCCCGGCGGACCCGGCAAGACCTGGTCGGCCGACGACTTCACCTCACTGCTCAACGACCTGGAGGATCGGGTGTTCGCGGAGCTGCCCGACGAGACGTGGTTCTACCCCGGTCACGGGGACGATTCCACCCTCGGTCAGCAGCGCCCGCACCTCGCGGAGTGGCGCCAACGGGGCTGGTGATCCAGCCGGCTGTCTGACCTGGGGAAGTCCTTCACAGTCAGGTCAGCCTCCAAGCGGTGGTGGCCTCGGCGAACCGAGCATCTGAGCCGGCCACTCCCGCCGCGCTGACCGCACGCGGGTTCTGCACCTACGATCCGCCATCCTCGCCGCCCGCAGCGGGAACGCGCAGACCGCCGACCGGCACCTCAACGAGGCCGGCGACTACGCCGCCGACCTGGCCGAGGCATCCGACCTGTACGACACCGCGTTCAACACCGCCAACGTGCAGATTCACAGCGTGGCCGCAGCCGTGGAACTCGGTGACGGCACCACCGCCGTGTCGCGCGACCGACCCCTGCCACCGTGGACCTTGACGTCGCGACTCGGGCATCACTACGTCGACCTCGCGCGAGCATGGCTGCGACGGGATCACCCTCGGCGACATTCAAGCCTTCACCCGTGGCGCTACCGCCCTGGGCGCGCCGTAGTGGGCGAGCTACCGCCGACCGGCCCACGCTCGCCACCATCGGCGGCCACGGGGAACGATCCCAGGTATGGCTACGGCGGCCGCCCCGTCACCGGCCAGGGCACGTTCCACGCCATTGCCGCCGTCACAGGCAACCACCACGACGAGCGGCGGCCGATCGGCGGCGTGACCGAAGCCGTCGAACTGATGCGATCATGTTGACCGCTCTCCGGGCGCCTGCTGGGCTCGGGTCATGAGTGAGGCCACGGCAGGTCAGCAGATCCGCGCGGCCGGCCGGCTGGCGGGCTGGGCCTTCGACGGGGCCGTGCGCGGCGTGGCGCGGGTGCACCGACAGATCGCAGCTCGCGCGTTCGACGCAGTCGGTCCGATCGGATCCACCGCGCGGCTCGGGCATGACGCCGTCTCGGCGACGGCCTACGCCGGGGTGCGCGGCATCGGTGGCGGACTGCTCGCCGGGGCCGGTGTGCTGGCCGACGTGCTCGGCCCGCAGCGAGCAACGCTGTCCGACAGCCCAGCCGGGCGGGAAGCGCTGGCCATGCTCAACGGGCTGATCGGCGACCGGCTCAGCGCCGAACACAGCGCGTTGGCCCTCGACATGACACCGCGCCGGGAAGGGCTGCCGGTCGGCGTCGATCGCGCGGCGCTGGCCGCGGCCTACCCCGGCACGACCGGACGGGTGGCACTCTTCGCGCACGGGCTGGCCGAGACCGAGCAGTGGTGGTGGCCCCACGACGGCGGGCCCGACTTCGGCACCCGGCTGGCGGACGACCACTGCTGGACCCCCGTGCAGCTGCGCTACAACACCGGCCGGCATGTGTCCGACAACGGCGCCGCGCTCGATGACCTGCTGGATGACCTGGTCGCCAACTGGCCGGTCCCGGTCGTCGAGCTCGCGCTGGTAGGTCACTCGATGGGCGGGCTGATCGCGCGCAGCGCCGCGCGACAGGGCGCCGACCGCGCCGCCGGCTGGGTCGAGGCGCTGCGCGACCTGGTATGCCTGGGCAGCCCGCACCGCGGCACGGACCTGGAGAAGGCGGCCAATGTCGCCGGGTGGGCGCTGCGTGTCGCGCCCGAGACCCGGCCGATTGCGGAGTTCCTCGAGCTCCGTAGCGGCGGGATCAAGGACCTGCGGTTCGGCTACCTGGGTGAGGCCGACTGGGCGGGCCGGCAGGCCGACTCGCTGCTCGACGACCGCCGGGGCGACTGCGCCGACGTGCCATGGGTGCGCTACCACTTCGTGGCCTGCACGCTGACCGAGGCCGGCGGGGGCCTGGTGGGACGACTACTCGGCGACGTGCTGGTCCGCACCACGAGCGCCTTCGACGACCGCACCACCGGGAGCCTGACCCGGCTCGGCGGGCTGCACCATTTCGACCTGCTCACACATCCGCAGGTCTACCGGCTGCTGAGCGACTGGCTCGACCGCCCTCGCTGATCGGCCTGCCGCCCGCTCACGGCTCCGCTCAGCCCGGCTGCCGCCGGGGCCGGCTCAGTGCCGCGGTGACGGCTCCCAGCAGCGCGGCGCCGCCTGCTGTGAGGAAGGCCACCGTGAACGCAGCGTCCCCGGTGGCGCCGGCGGCGGCGAGCAGCGCCACCGAGGCCTGGGCGCCGATACCACCGCCGGTGCGGCGGAGCACCGCGTTCAGCGCTGTCGCCACCCCGGACTCACCCGCCACAGCGGCACCGACGACGATCGTCCCGCTGGTGCTGACCGACAGCCCGAAGCCCGCGCCGAGGGCCGCCGTCTCCACCACGATCAATGCCGCGCTGTCCCGGGCCAGCGCCAGCCCGAGCGCGCCGCCCGCCATCAGGAGCATCGCGCCGCAGAACGTCGTGGCCGGCCCGAACCGCCGCAGCAGCGGGCCCGCGATGGGCCCGGTGACCGCCTGCCCGAGAGCTCGCGGCAACAGCAGCAGCCCCGTCATCAGCGGCCCGGCGGCAAGGCCGAACAGGCCGAGCCCGGTCTGGGTGACGACCAGGTAGGGAATCAGCAGGTTGGTGGCGAACAGCACGTAGCCGGTCAGCAGTGAGGACACCTGGGTGGCCAGCACCGGCCGGCTGGTGAGGACCCGCAGCTCCATCAGGGGCGAACGAGTGTGCGTCTCGCGCACGACGAAACCGATCGCCAGCAGTGCCGCGGCGGCGAAGGATCCGACGACCAATGCCGACTGCCAGCCTTGTTGCGGCCCCTCGGTCAGCGCCAGCAGCAGCGTGGCCAGCGCGCCGCCGAACAGCAGCGCACCGCCAGCGTCGATCCTCGTGTCACGTGTGGGCGAGGACGGGAGCACCACCGCGGCCAGCGCGACCCCGACGAGCAGCGCTGCGGCGCCCACCACGAAGATCCAGCGCCAGGACAGCAGCTCGGCCAGGCCGCCGCCGAGCACGTAGCCTGCCATCGCCCCGACCCCGAGGCTGCCCGACAGCAGTCCGATCGCACTCGCCCGGTGCTGCTCCGGTACCTCGTCCCGGACGATGGAGAAGCTCAGCGGAAACGCGACACCGCCGATACCCTGCACCGTCCGGCAGGCGACCAGGACGCCGATGTTGGGCGCCAACGCCGCGCCGATACTGCCGACGAGGAAGACGGTCAGCGCGGCGAGCAGCACCAGCTTCTTGCCGGAGCGGTCGGCAAGCTTTCCCAGCAACGGCGGTGAGATCGCGCCGACGACGAGGTAGCCGGACAGCACCCATGCCGTCCAGGCCTGTGACGCCCCGAGATCCTGCTGCACCGCTGGCAGGGCCGGGGTGATGCCGGTTTGCTGGAAGCCGAAGGCGGCATCGGCCACGAGCAGGGCGGCCACGATGGACCGCCACCGTGGCCCGGCCGCGCGCGAGCGCCGCAGCAGCCGCGGGCGCCGCACGTTCATTTGCATTGCTAACGAACCTACCGACCGCTGCGACCGGCGCGCAGGCCCACGGACCCGGTCCGACCGACCCAGCCGCTTGTGAAGAGACGGCGCCGGTGCTGCTCCTGCACGGATCACGGTCAGCGCTTCACGACTTCTTCACCGGCGGCGTGCGCGGCCGCATCGTAACCACTCTTTCGGGTGGTCGTGATGGTTGCGGTCCTGGAGTAGCCGGTTCTGTCGGAGATCGAACATATGGTCGATGCGTGACGGTGGCGGTGAGCTCCTCGGTGGTCTCCGACGCGGAGGTCGTCGACGAGCTGCGCGCGGCTTGGGCGCAGGTGTCCCGCTCCTATGCGCGGTGCTGGGCGGCGATGGCCGCCGTCGCAGAGCGCAGCCCGGACGACTGGGAAACCGACGAGATCGCCGCGGCGCTGACGTTCACCACCCGCCGCGCAAGCTACGAACTAGACGGCGCCCAGCTGGTGGTTGACCGCCTGCCGCGGGTGTTCGCGGCGCTGGCCGCCGGGCAGTTGGATCACCACAAGGCGCGGGTGTTCGCCAGTTACCTGCGCGAGGTCACCGCCGAGCAGGCCGAAGTGATCAGCGCGCGGCTGGTGGGCGCCGCCACTGCGTGGACCACCTCCCAACTGGCCACGCGGCTGCTGCGCGAGGTGCAGGCCGTCGACCCCGAATACACCCGCCGCACCTACCAGCAGGCGGTGCGCGAGCGGGGGTTGTATGGCTACCTCGACCACACCGGCACCGCCGTGCTGACCGGGACCGGGCTGCCCGCACCGGACGCCGCGGCCCGCCTCGAGGCCCTCGCCGACACGCTGCGCGCGACCGGCTACCCCGCCACGGTCAGCCAGACCCGCGCCGACCTGTACCTGCGGCTGCTCGATGGCACCCTCGACGGGCAGGCCCACGACCAGATCCTGGCCACCATGCTGCGCCTCGGCCCGCTGTCCCCCGCCGACCCCAGCCCCGAACCCACCGAGCCCGCCGCGGCATACCGCGAGGAACCCGCACACTCCGCGCCGGACCCAACGCCGGAGCAGCACGAGCAGGCTCGGGAGCTGGAGCGGGTCGCGCAGCCGCAGCAGCCCCAGCCCGGGCACTGCGAGCAACCACCGCTGCCTGCTTCAGGCAGGTCCCCGGGGCGCCCGGTGCGGTATGGCATCGAAGTGCGCATCGGGCTGGCCACCCTCCTGAGGCTTGACGAGCACCCCGCGGAAATACCCGGCTGGGGGCCGGTCCCCGCCACGATCGCGCGGGACCTGGTGGACGCCCAGCACGGCGCCGAGTGGCGCATCGCGATCGTCGACGCCGACGGGTATCTGATCCACGGGGACCTGACCCGCCGCCGCCCCCGGCGCGACACCCGCGGCGAGTCAGGCGGCCGCGGTGGCCGCGGTGGCCGGGGGGATTGTCGCGGGGGGATCGTGGAGATCGCCGTCCCGACCGCGATGGTGGACCGGCTACCCACCCTTGCCGACGCCCACCCCGATTGGGCCCGGCTACTGCACGGCATCACCGGCATGTGGGAACACCGTCACGCCGCCCGCGCCGCGCTGGATGCACACCCGCACCGGCGCTTCGCCCACGCCGCGCTGCGCCGCCACATCCAACTACGCGACCGTTCCTGCGTCGGACCCGGCTGCCGCCGCCGCGCCGCCGCCGCCGAGCTGGACCACACCCGCGACCACGCCCACGGCGGGCCTACCATCACCACCAACAGCGGCCCCGGCTGCCCCCGCCACCACACCATGAAGCACCGCGGCGGTTGGACCCTGCACCAGCCCGCGCCCGGCCACTTCGTCTGGACCAGCCCCCTCGGACAGACCTACCACACCCGCGGCGAACCGATCACCCCCGAGCTGCCCGACCCCCACCCCCGCGAACCCGACCCAGATCCGCCTGGCCTCGCCCTGACGTTCGAAGGGCCCATCCTGCACCAGCCGGAACCACCACCCCCACCGCCAGCGAGACCACCACCCACCGAGCTTCCGGACGAACCACCGTTCTGATCTGACGCGGAGTCCTCATCCTGCGCCCGGTCACTTCCGCCCGGGCAGCGATGCACAGGTGCTCGGACCGTGGTCTCTGACGACGAGCAGGGCCTTCTGGAAGAACTTCGCTCCCGCGGCGCTGGCAACGCTGGCGTGGAGGTGACCCACGAGGACGACTCGGCGCGTTCCCGGCACCGGAGGTGCTGCGTGTTCTGACACCGCACAATCCACGGCTACGCTGCTGCTGCGCGATGCGACACCGTGGCTGGTCGTCAACGACGACGGGGCGCTGCCGTATGCCCAGCACCGGCGGTTCCTGGAGCACATGGCCGCGCTGCACGTCGGGTTCTGGAGCTACCCAGCGCAGGACGGGCTGCTTGCGATGTCACGTCGCTACTTGATCCTGTCCCCGCAGACCGCGGCGACCGAGCGCGCCCGGGGTGGCGAGCACCCGGTGCCCGCGCGGCTGATCCCGGCGGGCTGGCAGCGGCTGCCGGTCGCCGCCCCGCGCGCCGCGCCGATCGCGGCCGCGCTGGTCTCCGATCCCGCCCCGCTGCTCGCCGGGCTGGGAGGCACCCCGTCGACGCTGCTGCACGGCGACTGGAAGGTCTCGAACCTGGGAACCGGCCCGGACGGGCGCACCATCCTGCTCGACTGGGCCATGGCCGGCACCGGGCCGCAGTCCCGTTCGTGGCCGGACTGTCACGGGCCGACCGGCACCGGCTGACCGAGCGGGCGGTCGCGCGGTTGGACTCCGATCCCGGTCGGCTGCAGCCGGAGGTCCTGCTGCTGTCCGCCACGGTGTCCGGCTGACGCCCACCGGCGCATCACACCGGGTCGACGAGCACCCCGGGATTCATGACACCGGCCGGATCGAGTGTCGACTTCACCGACCGCAGCGCGGCGGCGAACAGGTCGGGACGTTGCTGGTCGTACCACGGCCGGTGATAGCGGCCCACGGCGTGGTGGTGGGTGATGGTGCCGCCGTTGCGCAGCACGGCGTCCGAGGCGGACTGCTTGATCGCGGCCCACTGGTCGAGCTCGGCGTTCTCCCGGGCCGGAGCGATCACCGTGTAGTACGGCGCGGGCCCGTCCGGGTAGACGTGGGTGAACCGGCACGCCACGATGCCCGCGCCGCACTCGTCGGCCACCGCCTTGCGGGCGGCGTCCATGACCTCCGCATGGAACTCGGGGAAGCGGTCCCAGGTGCAGGCGGTCTCGAAGGTCTCGCGGATCACGCCGAGGCGCGTGTAGCCCTCCTTCAGGTACGGCCCGCGGAGGAAGAACCGTCGCCAGCGCCGCGCCTCGTCCTCGTCGGGCTCCTCGGGCGGGAGGCTGCCACCGAACTCCCGGGCGATCTGCAGCGCGCGGTCCATCGACGGCGCCACCGGATGATCGGCGGACTCGAAACCGAGCACCAGGATCGCGGTCGTCCCGTCGCCCGCGCCGGAGTGCAGCGCCTCGTTGTGGTCGAGCAGCCGGCAGTTGGAGGGCCACAGGCCGGACTGGCTGATCGCCTGCACGCCGCGCCAGGCCTGCTCGAAGCCATCGAAGTGCACCGACGCCCCCGCCCGGTGGGTGGGCCGGTCCTGCAGCCGCATCCATGCCTGGGTGATCAGCCCGAGCGAGCCTTCGGATCCGATGAACATCCGGTCTGCGGACACACCCGCCCCGTCGGAGGGCAGCCGCCGGGTCTGTACCAGACCTTGCGGGGTGATCACCCGCAGCGCCTGCACGAAGTCGTCAGCCTGGGTGAACATCGTCGCGTAGTGACCGCCGGCGCGCGTCGCGATCCATCCGCCCAGCGACGAGAACTCGAACGACTGCGGGAAGAAGCGCAGGCTCAACCCGTACGGCCGTAGCCGGTCCTCCAGCTGCGGCCCGAGGGTGCCTGCCTCGATGAGCGCCGAGCGCGACTCGACGTCGACTTCGAGGACCCGGTCGAGGTGGCGAAGGTCGACCGAGACCGCGCCGCGGTAGCTGTCCCCGACGCGGGGTTCGATCCCGTCGGCCACCGAGGAACCGCCGCCATACGGAACGACCGCGACACGTTCGGTCGCAGCCCAGTCCACGATGGCGACGAGGTCGGCCTCATCCGCCGGGTACGCCACGAAGTCCGGCGGGTGGTCGTACTGGGCGCGCAGCCCTCGGACGTAGTCGCGCAGCGACTTGCCCAGCGTGTGTTCCGCCCGGGATCGGGTGTCGGCGGCGCAGCGGTGCACCAGCAACGCGGGCGGCTGCACCCGAGGTTCGCGCAACCTGATGTCGGACAGTCGTGGCGGGTCGACCAGGCGCAGGTCGGAGAAGCCCAACCGGTCGTGCAGCGAGTCGCCGAGCTGGTGGACCTCGGACTCGGAGACGCCCTCCCCCTCTCGTCCCCATCCCCAGAACTTGCGCTCCGCTACGGGTGACATCCGGCGCCACTCCTACGAGTCGAACGGTGCCGTGGTCAGCAGCCGCCTGCGGAGGCTGGCCACCAGCGGGCCGTCGCGCTCGCTGTCCTGCTTGACGGACTGCCATTCGGGGTCGGCCAGGAATGAACTCCATCGTTCTTGCAGTTGCTGGTAAGAGTCGAACTCGACGCAGTACACCAGCTCGTTGTTGCTGTTGTCACCGAATTCGGTCAGCGTGATATAGGTGACCCTGATGCCATGCCTTTCGAACAGTTTCAGGGTGTGTTCCCGGAACCTGGTGATCAGGGCGGGCATGCGACCGGGAACCGTGGTGTACTCGCGCAGTTCGTAGAGCATGCGACTCCTTCGCGGTGAGGGCGGGCCCGCGGTACCGATCGACACCGGCTGGTGCCCGCCTCAGCCTGGCACGTGGCGCCGTGGGTGGTCGAGGGCGCGCCGCGGCTCGGAGGGGGCAGGCCGGTGGGCCTGCCCCCTGCGGCTGCTTACCGGAACTCCGGGATGATGTGCTCGCCGAAGATCTCGAGCTGGCGCTTGGCCTCGTCGAGCGGCATCATCCCCTGGTCGAAGAACCATGAGAACCACTCGAGCTCGCCGTCGTCGCCGTGGATCTTGTGCAGCGACTCGATCTCGCGCTTCACTTGGTCGACCGTTCCGGCAAGGCCGTACTTGACGTTGCGGAAGCGGTCGAGTGTCCACTCCTCGGGTGGCAGCGGGGTATAGGGGTCACGAGGGTAGCGCTCGTCGTCCTCGGGGAAGCGCATCGCCTCCCAGAACCCGAAGTTCGAGAAGTAGACGTGGAACCCGAAGTAGTTGGTGCGGCGCAGCCGCTCCGCGGCCTCCTGTTCGGTGTCGCCGAAGCTGACCGCCCGCACCGCGCCCAGGCCCTCCCCGAGCTTGAGGTTGCGGCCGAAGTCTGCGGCCACGTCCCGGTACAGCTCGGCCAGCCGGCGGAACGTGGCCGGGTGCGACACCAGGATGATGGGCATGACGCCCGTCTCGGCGTTGTAGCGGATCGTGGACTCGCTCACCGAGAAGGGCTGGAACGCCTTGGGGTGCGGCTGCTGGTAGGGCTTGGGGATCACCGAGATGCCGCGGATGACACCGCTCTCGTCCACCTCGCCGGGCTGGCCGTACTCGCGGGTCCACGGCGCTGCCGGCCACCGGGTGATGCCCTCTTCGTAGGGGTAGGGGACCTGGTAGTACTCCCCCTTGTGCTGCAGCAGATCGTCTGTCCAGGCCTTGTAGATGATCTCGGTGAACTCCTGGTGCACGGCCTTGTTGTGCTTGTCGACCTCTCCGCCGTCCATCGGCGCGCCCTTCACCGGCACGCCCTGGCCGAGGATGTTGCTCCACCGGTCCTGGTAGCCGCGCGCGAAGCCGCCGTAGACGCGGCCCTTGGTCAGGTGATCGAGCACCGCGACCTGCTCTGCCACCCGAAGGGGGTCGTTGGCGGGCAGCACCATGGCCAGCGGTGCGAAGCTGATCCGCCGGGTCCGCGCCGCCAGGTCCGCGTAGATCATCATCGGCTGCACCGACGCCTCGAACCCTTCCGAGTGGAAGTGGTGCTCGGTGGTCGAGAAGCAGTCGAAGCCGATGTCGTCGGCCATGACGACGAGCTCGCGGAGCTCGTCGATCATCGCCTGGTAGTGCTCGTTGTTCCGGCCGATCGGCCGCAGCCTCGCTCGCTCGTCCAGATCCGCGGCCGGGATCGTGGGCAGGCAGAACAGTTGAAACTTCACCTACAGCCTCCTCGAGGTTCCGTGGGCGGCGCCGGATGGGCGTCGTCGTTTCGGATCGAACCTAGGTGGCCGTGCTGGGCTGACGATGTCGCAGAACGCGACCCCCGCGTGACACGTTGACACACTCTCGGTCGGACCCGGACCCCCGTTCCCGCGATGACGGGCAACGGGGCGCACGGAGCCCCCTGGGGCCGCTAGAACGCGCTCTGGTTCAGGTCGAGGCCGAAGGCCCGCATCTTGCGATAGAGCGTGGAGCGCGAGACCCCGAGGATCTTGGCGGCTTCAACCTTGTTGCCCCCGGTCTGCCCGAGTGCCGACACGATCGCGTTGAGCTCGACCTGCTCGAGCTGGGCCAGGCGGCGACGAGGGGCGTTGACGCGAACGTCTTCGGGGAGGTCGGTGATGGAGATGTCGCCGGTCGTACGGGCGACGAGCACCCGGCGGACGAGGTTCTCGAGCTGCCGGACGTTGCCGGGCCAGTCGAGACGGCTCAACGTCTGGATGACCTCCGGTTGCCAGTGCCGGCGTCCCGGCTGCGCGGCGTGACGTTGGGTGAAGACAGGGATCAGGTCCGGGAGATCCTCCAGCCGTTCGCGCAGCGGGGGCACCTCGATGGTGGCGACGGCGAAACGGTCCACCAGCGGCCCGTAAGCCATCATCGCCCCCTGCCCGCGCGTGAGTGTCGCCACCAGGCGTGGTCCCGAGTCGCCCGCATGGTCGAGCAGGCCGCAGACGGTCTGCGCCTGCCGTGCCTCCAGCGCCTCGAGATGCCGGACGACGACCACGCCCCCGGGGTCGTCGAGCCGGCGGCGTAGACCTGCCGCCCAGGTGGCGAAACCGTCCACGGGGTGCAGTGCCGCGTCGATGACGCTGACCTGCTCCTCGTCGGCGAACATCGCTCGTGCCAGCGCGAGCTTGCCGGTCCCCACCTCGCCGGCGAGAAGGACGGGCAGCAGGCGTTCCCGGTACCGCTGTGCCTGATCGCACACCTGCTGCCAGCGCGCACCGTGTCCCGCGAGGTGGGGCAGGCAGGGCCGAGCCGGCCGACCGGTGGCCCGGGTTCGTGATCGCTGCTGTGCCGCCGGCAGGACCTCCACGAGGACGCCGACGGTGCTGCGCTCGTCGTCTACCGGCCTGCAGTGCACCGTGACCGCCCGGCCATCGGACAGGGTCAGGGCGCACGGGCCGGCGGTGTCGGCGGTGTCGGCGGTGATGGCGCGGGCGGCGTGCTCCCACAGCAGCGCATGGTCGACGCCGTCCAGCAGGCGAGCCGCGCACGGGTTGCTGATGATCGTCTGCTCGTTGAGGCACACGACCGCGTGCTTGGTGCGACGGGTCGCAGCCAGGAACCGGCCCAGCAGCAGCCGTTCGTCGGGAGAGGCCTGCTGGTACAGCCGCTCCTCGACCATCCGCGCGACCTCGAGGATCCACGGCAGGAGCATGTTGTTGGCGTCCTGGCGGCGGCAGGTGATGTCGAGCACGCCTTCGAGCTGGCGTGTGATGGGGTGGTGGATGGGCACTCCCGCACAGGCGAAAGGGAAATACTGCTCGGAGAAGTGCTCCCCGCCGATCACCAGCGCCGGCTGATGCGTCTCGTACACCGTGCCCACACCGTTGGTGCCGACGACGTCCTCCGCGATGGAAAAGCCCGGCTCGGCATAGGCCTGCTCCAGCAGCCGGAGCACCCGGGCGCCGTCCCCCCATCGCTCGATGATCCGGCCGCTGCGGTCCCCGAGCAGGAGGCTGCTGCCGGTTCCGCCCAGGTGCTCGCACCGCTTGTCGATCACAGGCTTCGCCGCGAGACAGAGCTGGCCGTCGAGGTTGATGTCGGGGTGGAAGTCGGGCTCGACCCCCTGCGGGTCGACTCCGTTGGCCAGCGACCGCTGCCAGGACGCGGCGATCTCGGGGCGCACCTGATCAGGGTGCCGGGATGCATCCCTGCTGGCGAGGAACTCCTCCCGGGCACGCCACGCCATTCGCGTGTCCACGTCCGACCGAGCCATCATGCCTCCCGGTCACCTCGACAGCGATCCGATCGCAACGAGGATGCCGGTAGCTCGCGATCAGTAGGTGTCTCGTTCTGCAACACAGGTGACACACGCGCTGGTTTCCCAGCGACGAGGTGGGCAGCGCCAGCCGTCCGACCGGCGCGTCAGCGTGGCATGCGCCGCCAGATCGCCCGCGGGAGAAGGCGCATCCCGGCCATCACACCACGCAGCACCGCCGGTACCCAGACCACGTCGCGGCCGCGCAGCAGTCCGGCGACCGTCGCGTCGGCGACCTGGTCGGGCGTGCTCGCGAACGGCGCGGGCGCCATCCCTTCGGTCATCCTGCCGATGACGAAACCGGGCCGGACCAGCAGCAGGTGCACGCCGCTGCCGGCCAGCGCGTCGGCCAGCCCGCTCGCGAACCCGTCGAGCCCGGCCTTCGCCGAGCCGTAGACGTAGTTCGCGCGTCGCACCCGCACGCCGGCGACGGACGAGAACACGACGAGGTGCCCGCGTCCCTGGGCCCGCAGCAGGCCCGCCAGGTGGGTCAGGATGCTGACATGCGCGACGTAGCCGGTGTGCACCACGGCGAGTGCGTGCGCGGCGTCGTGTTCGGCACGCTGCTGCTCGCCCAGCACGCCGAAGGCCGTGACCACCACGTCGAGCGGGCCGTGGGCTCGCGCGATGTCGCCCAGCATGGCGCGGTGGCTTTCCACGTCGTCGGCATCGAACTCCACCCGCGCCACGGTAGTGGCGCCCGCCTGCCGCAGCGCCGCCGCCTCCCCATCGAGATCGTCGCTGCGCCGCGCCGCCAGCACGACCGTGCGGTGGCCGCGGCCGACCAGGCGATGTGCCACGGCCAGCCCGACCTCACTGCGGCCACCGAGAACCATGATCGTCCCACTCACGGGGGACGAGTCTGCCGGTTCCGGCTCGGAATGTGCTCGGCCGTAGTGTCGTTCTGGATCCCTGTGACGAACCAGGCGCCCGACTCCGCCCTGTCCCCGGCCGAGCAGCAGGCCGTACGGGACCGGCTGGCAGCACAGCGGGCGAGCACGACATCGCGGGTCGAGTCGCTGGCACGCCACCACCACGCCATCGTCGAATCCGCCGCGTGGTCGGCCAGCGACGACGAGCACGATCCGGAAGGGGCAACGGTCGCCTTCGAGCGAGCCCAGGTCCGGGCATTGCTCGACCAGGCCCGACGCGATCTCGACAGCCTCGACCGCGCCGCGCGGCGACTCCGCGACGGCACGTACGGCCGCTGCGAGCGCTGCGATGAGACGATCGCTGACCAACGGCTGGCGGCGCTGCCTGCAGCGACCAGCTGCATCAGGTGCGCGACCACTTCGCGGCGCTGACCCACTCACACCCGGAACGGCGCGAGCAGTTCGGCGAACATCGGGAAGTGCTTGACATTGAGCGTGGCGAGTTCGAGCCCGTGAACCTGTGCCGTCGCGGCGATCAAGTAGTCCACGACTCCGCTTGCGGCGTGCGACCGGCGGTAGCGTCGCCGCAGCTCACCCGCGCGGTGGGCGATCATGTCGGTGACGGGCAGCGGCCGCAACGACCCGAGCAGCCGGGCGGCCTCCCGACGTTCCGGAGCCCGCATACCGCCGATGATCTCAGCGTTGGTGACAACACTCACCGCGAGCCGCCCGGTGCTGGTGCGCGCTTCGTGCAGCCAATCCCGCGCGGCATCGACCCCGCGCAAGCTTGCGATGAGCACATCGCTGTCGACCAAGATCACAGACGTCCGATCCGTTCAAGGTGCTCCCCACGCTGCCCGTCGGACCGCTCGAAGTCGACGTCGACTTCCTTCAGGACCCCGAACGATACGTCGATCGCGGCCAGATCGTCGGCGAGATCCTCACTCCCGGCGACGAGCGCGTGGTCGATGAGGCGGCGAACCAGCTCTGCTGTCGAGATCCCCTCGGCGGTGGCTCGGGCAGACAGCGCGGCCCGCTGCTCATCGGTGAGGTAGATATTGGTCCGTCGCATACACCACAACATACACCACCTGACTTGGACAGCGCCACGCTTGATCGACGGCCGCGCCACTGCCCAGCCGGCGACACGGCAGCCGGCAGGTCCGCAGCACCGACCTGACAGGATGGCCCGAAATCGTGCCGACGAAGGGGGCTCGGTGAGCGAACCCAAGCCGGGGGTGATTCCGCTCCGCCCACTCGGAGTCGGCGAGATCCTCGAGGGCGCCATCTCCTACATCCGCGCCAACCCCGGCGTGACGCTCGGCCTTGCGGTGATCGTCGTCACGCTCACCCAACTCGTACAGGTGCCCGCCCAGTACATCCTCGCCGGCGACCTCGCCGGACTCTCGCCCGGATCCGGCGCACCACCGTCGCTGCAGGAGGTCACCGATGCCGTCGCCGTCGGTGCGGCCACCACCGCTGCCGGTGGCGTGCTGGCCTTCCTCGCGATCACCGTCCTCAACGGGCTGCTGATCGTCGTGTTGAGCCGGGCCGTGCTCGGCCAGCACGGCGGGCTGCAGCAGACGTGGACCGCCGCCCGTCCGCGACTGCCGGGTCTGATCGGGCTGGCCCTGCTCGTTACGCTCCTCCTGGTGGGGACGGTCGTGCTCGTTGCCGCTCCCGCGATCGTCGCGGGCGCGGCCGGCGCACCGGTGGCAATCACGACCACGCTCGGCCTGCTGGGGTTCCTGGTTGCGCTCTGCCTGGTCGTATACCTCTACGTGGTGCTGTCGCTGGCCGCCCCGGCCTACATGCTCGAGGGCGGGCGGGTGGTCACGGCCCTGTCGCGGTCGCGCAAGCTGGTGGGTCCGCAGTGGTGGCGGGTCTTCGGCATCCTGCTGCTGGCAGCCCTCATCGCGGGAGCCGTCGGGGCGATCATCGGTGTTGCCGCGAACCTTGTGGGCGCTGCCGTGGGCGGCGTTGCACCCGGCACGGGTGGGTTCGCCACGACCAGCGTGCCGGGCCTGATCGTCACCGCCATCGGCACGATCATCGCCGGCACGATCACGGCGCCGTTCACCGCAGGCGTCACCGGGCTGCTCTACGTCGATCAGCGGATGCGGCGGGAGGGACTCGACCTGCAACTGGCCAGGGCTGCCGGCGTGCCCCAGCCGGGCCCCCAAGGCCAGCCGCCACCACCACGGTCGTCGTAACAGCGGGTGGTGGGGCGACCACTGGTAGCCTGCCGCGACGCCGACTCGCTCCGGAACCGTGCCCGACCGGCAGCGTGACGAGGAAGGGGCAAGACGTGGCGCAGGCCCCCACGGACGGCACGTCGCGGGGATCGGCCACGCCGACCGGCATACCGGGCCGGGTGTCTGCCCGGCTCGCCGCGGCCGCGGCCCTGATCTCCCTGGGTCTGCACGTGCTCACCATCGTGGTGTGGCCACGGTTCTACAACGTCTACATCGACACCGAGGTCTACCGGGAGGCCGGCCGGGTGCTGCTGGCCGGTGGCGATCTCTACACCGGGCCGCTGGTCGAGACCGGTCACCACAGCCTGTACCACGTCTACACGCCCTTCGCGGCGCTGCTGTTCACGCCGCTCGCCCCGCTGCCACTGATCCCGCTCGACCAGTTCATCTTCGGGCTCAACCTCGTTCTGCTGGTCGCCTCGGTATGGATCTCGATCACGGCGCCGGCCGGCCGGGCCTCGGTGCCGATCGCGCCGGTGGTGCTGATCGCGTCACTGGCGTTCTGGCTGGAGCCCGTCCGCACGACCGCGTGGCTGGGCCAGATCAACCTGCTGCTGATGCTGCTGGTGCTGCTCGACCTGCCGCGCGGAACGTCGCGGTGGCCCCGTGGGCTCGGGATCGGGTTGGCCGCAGGGATCAAGCTCACGCCGCTGATCTTCATTCCGTACCTGCTGCTGACCGGTCGGTCCCGCGAGGCGCTGGTCGCGTCATCGACCGCGCTCGGCACAGTCGGCGTCGGATTCCTCGTCGCCCCGGACGCCTCGGCGGTCTACTGGTCGGGCGTGTTCCTCGACTCCGCCCGGATCTCCGATGTCGCCATCGTGTCCAACCAGTCGTTTCGCGGCATGCTCGCCAGGCTGGGCGAGGGCTCGGTGCTCGGTGGCCCCGCCGTGTGGTGGCTGCTGGCCATCGTGCTGGGCGTTGCCGGGCTCGCCGTCGCGGCCCGGCTGTGGCGGGTGGGCGAGCACGTGCTGGGGACCGCGCTGTGCGGGCTGACGGCCTGCGCCGTCTCCCCGTTCTCGTGGGGTCACCACTGGGTCTGGTTCGTCCCACTGCTGGCGCTGCTGTGCCTCCACGTGATCCGCACCGGGCACCGCCGCAGCGCGGTCGCGATCACGGCGCTGCTCGTGACCGCCGGGTCCGTGCTCTACGGCATACGCTCGGACGGCACACCCGCGATGGGGATGTTCCTCATCGAGGATGCGGGCGCCTTCGCCCCGCTGACGGAGAACATCTACTGCTGGGTCCACGTCGCCGTCCTGGCATACTCGATCACCGTCGTCCGGGCTCGATCCCGCCACCCGATGCCCTGCGGAGCAACCGGCGCGTGACGCCTGGGCAAGCTCCGTGCCCCGGGGCAGTCAGCGCGTCCGATCGGCGGCCGGATCCTTGCGGGCCTTGAGCAGGCTCGCAGCCGTGGTGATGATCAGCACGGCCACGATGACGCTGAGCGACAGACCGATGCCGATGGTCGGGACCGGCACGTGCTGCCCGCCGTTGATGAAGGGCAGCTCGTTGGTGTGCAGCGCCTCAAGGACGAGTTTGACGCCGATGAACCCCAGGATCACCCCGAGCCCGATCGACAGGTAGACGAGCCGGCTGAGCAGCCCGCCGATGAGGAAGTAGAGCTGCCGCAGCCCCATCAGCGCAAAGGCGTTCGCGGCGAACACGAGGTAGGGCTCCTTGGTGAGCCCGAAGATCGCCGGAATGGAGTCCAGCGCGAAGACCAGATCAGCCGAGCCGATCGCCAGTATCACGACGAGCATCGGGGTGACCCAGCGCTTGCCATCGATCTTCACCGTCAGGCGGGCTCCGTGGTAGTCGTCGGCGACGGGCAGCACCCGTCGCAGGCTCCGGAGCACGGCGCTCTCCTGGTACTCCTCGTCGGCGCCCTGGTGTCGGATCTGCTGGATGCCCAGCGCGACGAGGAACGCACCGAAGATGTAGAAGGCCCAGCTGAAGTTGGCGATCAGCGCGGCACCGGCGGCGATGAAGACGCCACGCATGATGAGCGCGATCACGATCCCGACCAGCAGAACCCGGTGCTGGTGGATCGCGGGTACCGCGAACGTCGACATGATGATCACGAAGATGAACAGGTTGTCGACGGACAGCGAGTACTCGGTGATGTAGCCGGCGAAGTACTCGGTGGCGTAGCCGCCACCGCTGAAATACCAGATGCCGAGCCCGAACACGACGGCGCACGCGATG
>WHSY01000006.1:0-42421 GCA_009379815.1 Pseudonocardiaceae bacterium | reverse complement strand
ATGCCGCCGCGAAAGGAATACTCCCCTCCACGAACCATGCCAGTCTCGCGTATCGTGGCGAAACGCACCAGCCGGGGTGGGGAGCGGCCGGGACGGGAGCAGCAGGGCGCGCGCACCGCGGCGCCGACCGGTTGCCGACACAACCGACCGTTCATCCGAAAGTGGAGCCCAATGTCGCTCTGCTCCGTGTCACGATGCACCCGTGGTGTTCGTATCGGCGGAAATTCTGGTACGACCGGGTGAGGTCGATGGGTTCGTCACGGCCTGCGGTGCCGCACTTCGTCACATCACAGAGGTTCCGGGATGCCGCTTCGCCAGGGTGACCCGCAGCGTGGGCGATCCGGGCCGGTTCGTCGTGCTCTCCGAGTGGGACAGTCTCGAGTCGTTCCACCAGGGCTTCTACGGCACCGAGAACTTCGACCGCTGGCGGGCCGCGGTGAGCCGGTTCTTCGTGGAACCACCGCGGATCGAGCAGCTCGTCGACGTCCTGGACCGGTCCACGATCGGCCAGGATCACTGAGGGTCCACAGGCTCACTGAGGGTCCACAGGCTCCGGCGAGGTCGGCTCAGCCGACGACCTCGACACCCTCGCCGGGCGACAGCTGGTCGTAGAAGGTGACAGCAGCCTCGTGCGAGAGGTGGATGCAGCCGTGCGACTCCTCCTGCAGGCTGCCCTCGTGGAAGGCGATACCGGTGTCGGTGAAGAACACCGAGTAGGGCATCGGGGCGTTGTCGTACTCCCTGCTGCGGTGGTCCTTGTCCTTCCATGTCACCTGGAAGTCGCCGGACGGTGTCTCGTAGCCCGGCTTACCCGAGGTGATCGGCACGGGCCCGTAGGTCACGGTACCGTCGTCCATCAGCCAGGCACGGTCAGCCGAGAGGTCCACGCACGCACTCGCAGCCGCACTGCACGGGGCGCTCTCCTGGGCCATGGCCGGTGTCGCGGCGGCCAGTGCCGCGCCCGCCGCGGCGGCGACCGCCGTCAGGGCGCCTATCAGCACCCGTGCGCCTCGCATCACGCGCGTTCCTCCCTGCAGGTGTCGGCACCGCGATCCGTGGTACCGGTTGACTTTCGGTGTGCACCGACAACCCTATCGTTCGACTGGCCGTGCGCCGGCGTCCCCCGCGCGAGATCGACAAGCTCGCGAGCCGTAACCACTTGACACGGTCGGGCGAATTCTCCCATATTTATGTAGGCTACCTACGTTATTTGCACGGCGAGGAGTGCACGGATGGCACCCTCCCGCACCGCCCTGATCACCGGAGCCTCCCGCGGCATCGGCGCCGCGATCGCCGTCGGGCTCGCCGAGGCCGGTGCCGACGTCGCTCTCGCCGCCCGATCGGAGGGTGACCTGCAGCGGCTCGCGGCCACGATCGCCTGCACCGGCAGACGAGCGGTGCCGATCCGCTGCGACGTGCTCGACGCCGCCGATGTCGCGGCCTGCGTGACACGCGCCTGCGACGAGCTCGGCGACATCGACGTGCTGGTCAACAACGCCGGGGGGCCGCTGTTCCAGTCCCCGGTGCTGGGCATCCGCGAGCACGGCTGGCAGCGGACTCTCGACCTGAACCTGACCAGCGTGCTGCGGGTGTGCCAGTGCGTGGGTTCCCGGATGGTGCGCCGGGGCGGGGGCTCGATCATCAACATCGCCGCCGCGCCCCCGACCAGGGCCTGGCCTGCGATCGCCGCCTACAGCGCCGCGAAGAGCGCGGTACTCAGTCTCACCGGCTCACTGGCCGCCGAGCTCGGGCCCGCCGGAATCCGCGTCAACGCCATCTGCCCCGGCTGGGTGCGCACCACCACGAACGAGGTCTACCTGCGCGACCCCGCCACCGCCGCGATCGCCGTCGAGGCGGTGCCGCTCGGGCGCTGGGGCGAACCCGACGATGTCGCCGCTGCGGCCGTCTGGCTCGCCTCCGACGCCGCCCGGTATGTCACCGGCGCCGCCATCCCCGTCGACGGCGGTCTGGCCCTCGGCCAGTCCCGCTCCTGGCTGGAAGCCATGGGGGCCGCCACGGACGGATCCGCAGCACTGCGTCCCAAGGAGGCACGATGACCCTCGTCGACCTGCGGCTGCTGGGGGCCTTCACGGTCAGCCTCGACGGTCGGGTGGTGGCAACGGCACGGTGGGAGCACCGTCGGGCGGCGGACCTCGTCGCGCTGCTCGGACTGACCCCCGGTCACCGGATGCTCCGCGACCGGATCGTCGACGCGCTGTGGCCCGAGCTCGCACCCGACGCCGGCATGGCGAACCTCCACAAGGCGGCGCACCACGCGCGCCGGGCGCTCCGGGGCCCGGAGGCTGTCGTGCTGCGGTCCGGGCTGGTGTCGCTGTTCCCGGACGCGCGGGTCGACAGCGACGTCATGCGGTTCGAGGAAGCCGCACGCACAGCGATGGCCAGTGGCGACCGCACGGTCTGCGCCGCGGCCGCCGACCTCTACACCGGTGACCTGCTGCCGGACCGGCTCTACGACGAGTGGACCGGTGTGCGCCGCGAGCAGCTTCGCCACCAGCACCTCGAGCTGTTGCGCGGTGCGATACGGTGGGCCGACGTCGTCGCCGCCGAGCCCACCGACGAGGCCGCGCACCGGGCGCTGATGCGCCACTACCTCGACCACGGCAACCGGCATGCCGCATTGCGGCAGTACCAGCGGCTGCGCACGGTGCTGGCAGGCGACCTCGGTGTGCGCCCGGCGCCGGAAACGGTGGCGGTGCACGGCGAGATCGTCACCGGTCTCGCGCGCGCGGCCAGGCGCCCGACCGCCCCGCTGGTCGGTCGCGAGGTCGCGCTGGCCCGGCTGGGCGCCGCGCTGCGCGCCGCGGGCCCACGCGGCAGGCCGGCGCTGCTGGTCACCGGGGAGGCCGGCATCGGCAAGAGCAGGCTGTGCGAGGCATTCTGCACCCAGGCCCGGCGTGCCGGGTTCGCCGTGCTCCGTGGCTCCGGGGCGGAGTCCGAGACGATTCCCTATGGCGTGATCCGGCAAGCGGCACGGTCCGCCGGCCCCGAGCTCGTCGACGGGCTGCCGGACGAGGCGCGCGCCGTACTGGCAGGGTCATCGCCGGCCGAGCCGCCGTCACGCCAGCAACTGCTCGCCGCCCTCGACCGGTTGTGCGCCGGTGCCGAGCGCGGCACCGTGCTGCTCGTCGACGACGCGCATCTCGCCGACGACGACTCGGTCGCGCTGCTGGACACGCTGCTGTTCACGAATACCTCTCGCTGTGCGGTGCTGCTGGCGCTGCGGCCCGAACAGGCACGGCCGCCGCTGGCCGCGCTGCGCTCGGCGCCGTCCACGACCGAGGTCGCGCTGCCCCCACTCGGCCGCGACGAGTCGCACGAGCTGGTCACCGCGTTGTGCGGCGACCGCCCGGACGACAAGACCCTGGAGCGCGTGTGGCAGCGCGCCGCAGGCAATCCCTTCTTCACCACCGAGCTCGCCGCGGCGCTGGCGGGCGGCGGCCCCGTCGAGATGCCGCCCACCCTGACCGCTGCGGTCACCGCTCGCCTGGCCGGCTGCAGCACCGACCTCGTGGACCGGTTGCGACGGGTAGCCACCGTCCTCGCGGACACTGCCGCCAACGACGCGGTCGACGCCGACGAGTTCACCGCGCTGACCGGCCTGGACGCCGAGGCGGCACTGTCCGCTCTGGACGAGGCACTCGCCACCGGGGTGCTCGTGGTCGACGACGACGGCTACCGCTTCCGACACGCTCTGGTGGCACACAGCCTCGCCGACGGGATCGCGCCGCACCGGCGAAGGGAGATCCACCGCAACGCTGCCGAGACCCTGGCGGCCACCGGTGCCCACCCCGGGCGGGTGGCACGGCACCTGCTCGCCGGTGGGCAGCCGCACGAGGCCGTGCCCTGGCTGGTCCGCGCCGCGCAGCAAGCCGGCGCCGTCAGCGCCTACGCCGATGCGCTGGGCCACGTCGAGGCGGCGCTGGCCGTCGAGCCGGATCGGGCAGACTTGCTCGCGCTGCGTGCCGAGTTCCTGCTGGCCAGCGGCGATCCCATGGCAGCCGTCGCCTTCGGCGCCGCAGCCGGCGCCGCCACGGGCGCGATGCGGGATGCCCTTCGCATCGGGCAGTCGTGGGCCCTGCTCATGGGCGGAGACGTCGGCGCGGCGACCGAGACGCTCGACGGGATCATCGCCGACGACACCACGCGGTTCCGGTTCACCCTGACCTCCGGCATGATCGCCTGGTTCACCGGCAGCCTCGACGAGGCGGGGCGGGCCGCCGAGGCGACCATGAAGCTCGCGACCGCCACGGGCGAGCAGGCCGACCTGCTCAATGCCACATTCCTGCAGGCCCTGGTGGCGCACAGCCGCGGCCGCTGGGCCCAGCAGTTCCGGATCGACGTGTTCGACCCGCGCCTGGAGGGGGTCCTGGCCGGGATCCTGTCCGACGCCCACTTGTGCGCGGCGGAGATCTACCTGTTCGGTGACGACGGTCCGGACAGCATCGCCACGACCGCGTCGCGGCTGGCCGACACGGCCGCGAGCGCGGGTGCCGCCCGCGGCGTCGCGTTCGCCACCACCCTGCTCGGCGAGGCGAAGCTGCTGTCCGGCGATCTCGACGCTGCCGAGGAACACCTGCTCGACGGCGTGGCGAGGCACCGCGCGGTCCGCGCCCGCGGGGGCGAGGCGGTCGCGCTGCACCGGCTGGCCGAGCTCGCGCTGGCCGCCGGACGGCACGAGGCGGCCGGGCCGCTGCTGGACCAGGCCCTCGAGGCCGCCCGGTTCTCCCCGCTGTCGGCCCGGCATCTGTTGGCACGCATCTACGGCACCCGGGTCCGCGCCGCAGGCGACGACGCGGCGGCGCTGGCCGTCATGGCCGAAGCCCAGGAGTGCATGGTCCGGCCCGACGAGGTGTGCCCGGCCGACCGGGTGCCCTACCTGGTCCCCGCCGCGACGGTGCTGGCCCGCACCGGGCAGCTCGACGGCGCCACCGAGATGCTCGGGATCGCCGAGACGCTCGTCGGCCTGCTGTGGCAGGGACACGGAAGCTGGGCGGCCGCAGTCACCGAAGCGAGGGCACAGGTGGCCCGCGCCCGGGGCGACGACGCCGCGGCACACCGGCTGCTGGCCGCCGCCGAGCAGGGGTTCGCCCGGGCCGGGCAGCCGTTGGAGGCGGCCCGGTGCCGCCGGGCCGGCGACGTGACCGGGGTCCGGTGAGGAGTTCACCCGGCCACCGCGGCCGCAGCGTCGGACCGCGTCAGCGCAGCGGCGTCCGGACGACGTGTGTCAGCGCGCCGGCCAGCTCCGGGCCGAGCGTCGAGGCCCACCGACGCAGCCATCCCGCCTCGATGTCGGTGAGCTCGTCGAGCGCGCGACGCTGCAGGGCGCGGCCGGTCGTCGTCAACCGCACCAGCCGCGCCCTGCCGTCGGCCGGATCGACCACCCGTTCCAGGTATCCGAGCCGCTCCAGGCTGCTCACCAGCTCACTCATCGAGGGATGCGTCAGCTGCGCCCGATCGGCCAGCTCGGTGAGGCGGGTGCCGTCGCGGTCGATGTTCTCGAACACCTGGCTGTGTGACGCACGGACCTCCGGATAGCCGGCCGCGGCGAGCCGTTCGACCAGCTCGTCGAGCATCTGGCGCACTCCTTCGCGGAACAGGGTGATCAAGGTGTACCGCCGGTGTGCAGGTGAGACCACGGAGAACCCTCTGTTTGAGTAGGATGCCTACCAGACCAGGGTAGAGCGTGGGTGGCCGGTTCGTGATCTCGGACTTCCCGTCCCCCGACACCGACGAGGCTTTGCGCACCCCGCCGGGGCTACGGCCGCGCCTGACAGGTTCGCCGTGAAGGGCACCTGCACGGCGTCCGACGCAGTGCAGGTGCCCTTCACGGCGGTTGCGACCGCGGGGACTCCGACCGCCCAGCGCGCCGGCTGGTCAGAGCAGTTCGGCGAGTAGGGCGGCGGCGTTGTCGGCGCCGCCGGTTTCGACGGGGCGGTAGTCGACGGGGCGGCCGATGCCGGTGGCGATCGCGTCGGTGAGCTGGTCGGGGTCGGTGGCCGCGTAGTCCATCCGCCGCCCGGCGCGGTAGTTGCCCAGCCGGTGGGGCACGTGGACCTGCTGCTCGAAATGCCGCGCCAGCGGGAAGTACAGGAACGGGCGGGCCGTCGCGGTCAGCTCCATCGTGGTGGTCAGCCCACCCTGCACCACCGCGAGGTCGCAGGCCGCCAGGTGGCGATAGAGCTCGGGCAGATACCCGCACACCTCGACCCCACCGGGCGCCGGCAGCGAGCCCGGGTCGATGCGCGGCCCGGTGGCCACGACCATCCGCAATCCCGGCACCCGCCGCGCCGCGGCCGGATACGCCGTGACGATCTTGCGCAGCAGCGCCAGCCCGACCCCCGAGCCGCCTACGGTGACCACACACACCGGCTCACCCGGGCGATAGCCCAGCTCCGCGCGCAGCGCCTCCCGGTCGCTGGGTGGCTCGAAGCCGGAAACGTAGCCCGCGAAGTCGAAATGCGCCCGGGTCCACTCGGCCACACTCGGCAACCCGGGCCCCAACGGATCACCCACCAGGTCGTCGGGGTTGCCCACGAAGATCGACCGGTCGCGCAGCCGCGGGTACCGCGCGACGTGTTCGACCATCTCGGCGTTGTAGTCCGCGGTCAGCGCCGACTCCGCCGCACCCCCGTCGGGCATCGGCAACATCCCCACGAAATCGGTCAACCAGGCGAACGCGCCGCGTTTGAGCTCCGGATTCTCGTGCAGGAAATGGTCCACGTCCCACGCCTCGTCCCCCACGACCAAGTCATAGTGCTCGGCCGTCATCAGGTCGTGGACCACCATGAAGTTCGCCACCAGGATCTCGTCCATCCGCCGGAACGCCTCGAACACATGCAGATCGTGTTCACCGGCCTCGGACTCGATATGCCCGCTCTCACTGGCCAGGTACCCACTGGCCGGATGCACCCGCTCGCCGCGCTCGCCGAGCACCACCGTCACCGGATGCTGCGCCAACCACTCGATCTCCACATCCGGATGGCGCTTCCGTAGCGCATCGGCGATCGCCACATCCCGACGCGCGTGCCCCAACCCGATCGGCGACGACAAGAACAACACCCGCTTGCGCCGGCCATGCGCCCGCGTCCAGCTGCCGGCCGCCGCCCGCCGACCGCCGACCGAGTCGGCGAAGTCCCGGAGCAGCAGGTTCGTCTTCACCGGGTCGCGGAACGGGGCCGCGTGGCCCCCGTCGCGGATGGCCACCAGCTCCCCGCCGGTCCACTCGGCCAGCGTCACACCCGTCTCGTAGGGCACGATCGCGTCCCGCTCGCCGTGCACCACGAGCACCGGGCAGCGTACCCGGCGGCAGATGGCCTCGGCGTCGGCCCAGTCGGGCTGGCCGGGCGCGTCCACGGTGGCGATCAGGGTCTCCGCGCTGGTCTGCATCGCCCAGCCGACACCGTCCTCGATCGGTTTGGTCGAGTGCGGCTCGGGCATCGCGGCTGACATGAAGACCTCGGCGAAGTCCCGGAAATCGCGCCGCCAGTAGTGCCGGTTGAACTTCTCGAAACCCTCGTAGCTATCGCGGACGTCGTCGAACCAGAGCGGCGCTGGCCAGGGCAATGCGGCGCCGAGGGCGACCACGCCGTCGACCCGCTGCGGGTGATCGGCCGCCAGCATCAGCGCATGCCGCCCACCCAGCGACAGACCCACCACCACCGCGCGCTCGGTCGCCGTCGCATCCAGCACCGCCAGCGCGTCCGCGACGAGCTCGGTGTCGGCATAGGCCTCGGGGTCGGCAGGACGGTCCGACCGGCCGTTGCCTCGGCCGTCGACCGTGACGACGCGGAAATGCCGCGCCAGGTAGGGAACTTGGGCCTTCCACTGCCGTGAGTTCACGATCGCCCAGGAACACAGCAGCAGCAGCGTCGGTTCCCCCGCGCCGAACACCTCGTAGCCGATCTTCACCCCGTCGCGCTCGACGAAGCCGTCCTGGTCGGATTTCCGAGCGCGCACAGCCATCACCTCCACCCAGACGGGTGAAGCCATGGTCGCCCACGATGTGCGCCAAGGGAAGGGCCCGGCGGTGTGGCGGAGAACAGGGCATTGAGCGGGCATGGCAGCGCGCGTTGAGGGTCGGGACGGATCGTGGGCTCACCCGTTTCAGGCGAACCATCGGGAGAGCGCCATGACCGTTTCCACAGCAGCGCCGCTGCGTCCTGACCCCGGCACGGTGATGTGGGTGGTGGCGGGCGCGGCCTGGCTGTTACTGCTTGCGCTACCGCTGGTGGGGTCGCTGGAGTTGGCCGGCCACCACGGCGTCGCCGGGGCGCTCGGCACCGGGACCCGGCCACCGCTGCCGGTGCTGGCGACCTTCGCCGGAGGCTGGATGGTCATGGTGGCCGCGATGATGCTGCCGACCACGGTGCCGATGGTGCGGATGTTCCACACCGTGACCGACGGTCAGGCACGCCCGCGCGTCGCGCGAGCAGTGTTCCAGGTTTCCTACTTCGCCATCTGGCTGGCCTTCGCCGCGGTCGCCCTGATCGGCGATCTCGCGGTGCACGCGGTGGTCGCGAGCTGGGCGTGGCTGGCCGCGCACGACGGCCTGGTGCTGGCCGGCGCGCTGGTGCTGGCCGGGGGCGTGCAGTTCACGCCGCTCACGCAGCGCTGCCTGACGCTGTGCCGCGACCCGAGGGCGATGCTGTTCGGCCATTACCGGCGCGGCGCCCGCGGCGCATGGGCGCTCGGCGTCCGGCACGGGCTGTCCTGCCTGGGCTGTTGCTGGGCGCTGATGCTGGTGATGTTCGCCACCGGGGTCGGCAGCCTGTGGTGGATGGTGGGCCTGACCGCGGTGATGGTCGCGGAGAAGACCACCCGCTGGGGACACCGGCTGGTTACGCCGGTCGGTGTCGTGCTGCTCGTCGCGGCCACCGCCCTGGTGCTCGGTGAGATCGGGCCGGGGCTGTCCGACCTCCACGGCCACTCACATGGCCACTCACATTGATTCCGGAGGCACACCATGAAGTTCTTCACCAGAAAGACAAGGGGAAAGGAGAAGGTGATGGGGTACGAACTCGAAGGCCGGATGTCCGAGGTGTGCACCTGCAAGACGTACTGCCCGTGCTGGGGTGGTCTGGACCCCGACGGCGGCACATGCGACTTCAGCTGGTGCTTCCACGTCGACCGCGGCCACATCAACGGCGTCGAAGTGTCGGGGCTGAACATGGGCTTCCTCGGTAACCTGCCGGGCAATCCCCTCGACGGCAACGTGCGGCTGCTCGTCATCGTCGACGACGCGGCCAGTGACGCGCAGCAGGAGGCGCTGCTGGCCGCCTTCACCGGGCAGGCAGGCGGTCCGCTGGCCGATCTGGCCGGCCTGGTCGGTGAGGTCGTCGCCGTGGAGCGGGCGCCGATCCACTTCGACGTGTCCAAGGGCTCGGGCACGGTCCGGGTCGGCGGCCGCTGGGAGGCCGAGGTGCAGGGGCAGCGTTCCGGCAACGGGAACCCGACGATGCTGGTCGACAGCGCCCTGTCCCCGGTGCTCGGCACCCCGGCCTACCCGGGCGAGTGCACCCGCTTCCAGCTCACCGCCAGTGAGCACGGGTACGACTTCCCCGCCAACAGCTCCACGCAAACCGAGTTCCACTACAGCACCGCCTGATCGGAGCAACGGGCCCGGCTCGCCGCCCGGCGGGCCGGGCTCACCCGTGCAGGAAGATCGCCGGAGCGCGTCGCGCCGCACGCACCCGAGTCGCCGCCGCGACAGGGCGTGGTGCAAGGTTCGTGCAACGGTTGCGAGCCGGCGAGCCGGAGCCCGACGGTTGTCGACGGACACCAACCGGAAGGAGCTTCGAGATGTCGGATTTCGAACGGGGTTCGGTCGACGCGAACGGGATCACCTTCCACTATCTCGCGGCCGGGCAGGGCCCGCTGGCCCTGTGCATGCACGGTTTCCCGGACTCGCCGTACACCTACCGGTACCTGCTCCCCGCGCTGGCGGACGCCGGGTACCGGGTGGTCGCCCCGTTCGGGCGCGGATTCGCGCCGACCACCGTGCCGCCCGACCGTCACCACGTCCACACGAGCACGATGGTCGCCGACCAGATCGCCCTCGCGGGCGCTCTCGGTGGCACGGGTCCCGAAGCCCTGCTGATCGCCCACGACTGGGGCGCGGTGGGGGCGTGGGGCGCGGGCAGCCGGGCACCCGAGCTGTGGGGGCGGTGCGTGATCCTCAACATCCCGCCGTTCGGCATCTTCGGGGAGAACCTCGGCACCTACGAGCAGGTCAAGAAGTCGTTCTACTTCTGGTACTTCCAGATGCAGCGGGTGATCGAGGACGCGATCACCGCGGACGACTTCGCGTTCGTCCGCAACATCTGGGGCGACTGGTCGCCCGGGTACGAGGCGAGCGAGGACCTCGGCTACCTCCGCGACTGCCTGGCCGATCCGGCGCACCTGCAGACCGCACTCGGCTACTACTGGGGTCAGTTCGACCCGACGAGGTTCGGCTCGCCGGGATGGGCGGCGGAGCAGGAGGCCGCCTGGGGTGGCGACATCCCCCAGCCCACGCTCTATCTGCACGGCACGAATGACGGGTGCCACGGCATGGACGAGGAGAAGACCCGACGGGTGCCGGACCACGCCGGGAAGGGGTCGGAGGCGGAGCTGATCTCGGGAGTGGGTCATTTCATGCTGGTGGAGAAGCCCGACGAGATCAACGAGCGCATCCTCGGTTTCCTGCAGCGGACGGGCTGACGGTTCACCGCCCGGCCGGGTCCTTGTCCGTCCGCTTCCGGATGGTGGACCATGAGTCGCGCCGAGGATGCCCGGACTCCGGGGTCCCGGATGTGCGCAGCGGCGGCCGGGAGGCAATGCCGTGGACGACGTGGTCTGTGCGGTCGGCCGGAACGCCGACCTACGCCGCCACGCCAGGCTGCTCCACCAGATGCACGAGGCGGTGGTGACCGGCCACCGGCCACCGGCATCGCTGCGGGCCGTCGTATCCCGCTCGTGGGCCCGGATGACGGCCGGCGGCATCGATCCCGAGCAGGCCCGGTTCGGCGATCCGGCCGGCCCGGAGCTGGTCGAGCATAGCCGGCGCAGCACGCCACTGGCCCCGGTGCTCGATCAGCTGCGGGCCAGCCTCGCCTCCGTCGCCGAGGAGGCGCAGCACCTCATGGTCATCACCGATGCCGACGGGATGGTGCTGTGGCGCGAGGGCTGTGCCCGGGTTCGCCGGCGTGCCGACGCGGTCGGGTTCACCGACGGGGCCGACTGGTCCGAGGCCGCGGTCGGCACGAATGCCATCGGTACCGCACTCGTCGAGGGCGGGCCGGTGCAGCTGTTCTCCGCCGAGCATTTCACGCGCAGCCTGCACAGCTGGACCTGCACCGCGTCGCCGGTCCACGACCCCCGGACCGGGGATCTGCTCGGCGTGGTGGACGTGAGCGGGTCCGCCGCCACGGTCCATCCCGCCACCGTCGCCCTGGTGTCCACCGCTGTACGGCTGGCCGAGGCCGAACTGTGGCGCGCCAGGGAGATGCAGCTCGAATCACTGCGCACGGTCGCCACATCGCTGCTGAGCCGAGTGTGCGCACCCGCCATGGTGGTCGATCACGACGGCTGGGTGGCCGGAGTCAGCGGCATCGCCCCGACCGACCGGGTCGCGCTGCCCGTCCACGGTGAGCTGCTCGCGGTGCCGGGCGTCGGCACCTGCCTTCCCGAGCAGGTCCCAGGGGGATGGCTGCTGCGCGCCGAGACGCCGGACCGGGTGGCGCCGCGGCTGCGTCTCGACACCGAGTCCCGCCCGCCGCACGCGGTGGTCGAGGCCACCACCACCTGGCGATATCCGCTGACCTTGCGCCACCTGGAACTGCTGACGCTGCTCATGCGAGCGGGCCGGGCCGGGATGGACGCCGCCGCGCTGAGCGAGGCGCTCTTCGGCGACCGCGAGCATGTCGTGACGGTGCGGTCCGAGGTTTCCCGGCTCCGCCGCCACCTCGGCGGTCTCCTGCTGGCCCGGCCCTACCGCATCGCACCGAACGTGGTCGTCGAGCCGACAGATGCCGCTACGATCCTGCGCATGAGACACCGGCGACTTCCTCGCGTGAGCTGAGCCCGCTGCTCGAGCGACGGGCGTCAGCCGCGGAGCGAGGCCAGCACGGAGCCGGCCTTCTCCATGTGCGGCATGTGGCCGGCACCGTCGAGCAGCTCGATGCGGGCCCGGGGTAGCCGCGCATGCAGCACGTCGTCGCCGGGGTTCGGCACGATCGTGTCCTGCGCTCCCCAGACCACCGTGACGGGGACGTCGAGCTGCGCGAGGGAGTCGGGCAGCGCCACCGCCTGGCGGTCGCCGTCGAGCATGGCCTCGCACAGCCGCTGCAGTGCTGCTTGCACCCCGTCGAGGCGTTTGAACCTGACCACATCGTCGACCATCGACCGGGTCACGGCGGACGGGTCGGCCAGCAAGCGGCCCAGCAGCGGTTTGACCTCCCGCTTGCTCGACGCGGTGGCGAACGAGCGCAGGTAGTCGGCGTCGATCGCCTCGCCGAGCCCGACCGGCGCGAGCAGCGTCAGCGACGCCACCCGCTCCGGCGCGCTCACCGCCGCGGTCGCGGCCACCGCGCCGCCCAGTGAATGCCCGACCAGGTGGGCGCGCGCGGCCCCGACCTCGTCGAGGAACCCGAGCAGCGCCCCCGCGAGCTCGTCGACCGAGCCGTTGCCGACGTCCTTGGACGACGCGCCGTGGCCGGGCAGGTCGAGGGCGTGCACGAGCCGGTCGGAGCCGAGGTCGGGCTGCAGGAACAGCCAGGAGTCCTTGTCACCGCCGTACCCGTGCACCAGCACGGTGGCCACTCCGTCGGAACCGGCCTCGCCGACGCTGAGGTAGCTCAGCGCGCGCCTGCCGACGGTCACGGTCTGCGCGGCAGGCCCGGTGTCCTCCGCGCCCGACTCGACCGCCTCGGCGAGCTCGGCGTTGCGCTGCTGCGCCTCGGCCACCACCGTGTCGATCTCGCTGTCGGGCACCTCGGCCGGGGCCTGTACGGCGAGCACCGCGCCGACCGGGGCGCGGCTGCCCTTGCCCACCACGATCCGGCGCAGCGTGCCGGGACCCTCGGCCTCCAGTGGCCCGGCGATCTTGTCGGTGTCGATGTCGGCGAGGTCGGCGCCCTCGGTCACCTCCTCGCCCTCGGTGACCCACCAGTCGGTGATCTCGCCGGTGGTCATCGACAGCCCCCACTTCGGCATCGTCACCAGCCGGATCCGCTCATCGGTCATGATCACCGGCTCCAGGACGTGACGGCCTTGGCCGCGTTGACCACCCGCTGCGCGTCCGGGACGTAGAGGTCCTCCAGCACGTCGGAGAACGGCACCGGGGTGTGCGGCGCGGTCACCAGCTCCACCGGTGCCTGCAACGAGCCGAACGCCTTGCTGGCCACCAGCGAGGCGATGTCTGCCGCGATACCGCAGCGGGGGGTGGCCTCGTCGACCACCACCACCCGGCCGGTGCCCTCGACCGACTCGAGGATCGTGTCCTCGTCGAGCGGGCTGGTGGTGCGCAGGTCGATGACGTCGGCCGCCACGCCTGCGGACGCGAGCTGCTCAGCCGCCTCGAGCACGGTGTGCACCATGCGGCCCAGCGTGACGATGGTGACGTCGCCACCCTCACGAACCACCTCGGCCTCGCCGAGCGGGATGGTGTAGAGGTCCTCGGGCACATCACCGGTGATGTCGTAGAGCGCCTTGTGCTCGCAGAAGATCACCGGGTCGTCGTCGCGAATCGCGGTGACCAGCAGGCCCTTGGCGTCGTAGGGCGTCGAGGGCGTGACCACCTTGAGACCGGGGATGTGGGTGAAGATCGGATACAGCGACTGCGAGTGCTGCGCGGCGGCGCGGAAGCCCCCGCCGTACATGGTGCGGATGGTCGCCGGCGTGACCGCCTTGCCGCCGAACATGTACCGGAACTTCGCGGCCTGGTTGAAGATCTGGTCGAAGCAGACGCCCATGAAGTCGATGAACATCAGCTCGGCCACCGGACGCATCCCGCTGGTCGCGGCTCCGATCGCCGCGCCGATGAAGGCCGACTCGGAGATCGGGGTGTCCAGCACCCGCCCCGGGTAACGGTGGTACAGGCCCTTGGTGACGCCCAGAACGCCACCCCAGGCGTCCGCATCGCCCGGCGAGCCCGCGCCGCCCGCGTTGTCCTCGCCCATCACGATGACGCGCTCGTCGCGCCCCATCTCCTGCGACAAGGCCTCGTTGATCGCCTCGCGCATGGTGATCGTGCGTGCCATGTGTTCGTCTCCTTGCCGTGGTGCTGATGGCCCGACCCTGCAAGCAGGTCTCGCGGCGGTCAGTAGCTGACGTAGACGTCGGTGAGCAGATCGTCGGCGGTGGGGGTGGGCGCGGCCTTGGCCTCCTGCACGGCGCGCTCGACGAGGTCGGCGACCTCGCGGTCGACCGCGTCGAGCTGCTCGCCGCGCAGCTCCCCGGCTGAGGTGACCCGCTCCCGGAACCGCTTGAGGCAGTCGAGGTTCTCCCTGGCCTCGTTGACCTCACCGCCGCGATAGGTCTGCTGGTCGCCCTCGAAATGGCCGAAGTAGCGGGTGAACTTCACCTCGATCAGCGTCGGTCCCCCGCCGTCGCGGGCCCGTGCCACGGCCTCGCCTGCCGCCTCGTGCACGGCGAAGTAGTCGAACCCGTCGACCACCACGCCGGGCATGCCGAATCCGCCGGCACGGTCGGCGATGTCGTCGCAGGCCACCGACCAGGTCGACGAGGTGGCCTCCGCGTAGCCGTTGTTCTCCGCGACGAAGATCGCCGGCAGCTCCCACACGGTGGCGAGGTTCATCGACTCGAGCGTGGTGCCCTGGTTGGATGCGCCGTCACCGAAGAACGCCACCGCGACGCCGCCGGTGCCCTGCAGCTTCGAGCCCAACGCCCGGCCACACACCAGTGGCGGGCCGCCGCCGACGATGCCGTTGGCGCCGAGCATCCCCTTGTCCAGGTCGGCGATGTGCATCGAGCCGCCCTTGCCGCGACACGCCCCGGTGGCGCGGCCGTAGATCTCGGCCATCATCGCCACCGGATCGACCCCCTTGGCGATGCAGTGCCCGTGGCCGCGGTGCGTAGAGGCGATGGCGTCACGGTCGTCGAGATTGGCGCACACCCCTGCCGCCGAGGCCTCCTCCCCCGCGTAGAGGTGCACGAAACCGGGAATCTCGCCGGTGGCGAACTCCTTGTGCACGCGCTCCTCGAAGTCCCGGATCGTGCGCATGATCCGGTAGGACTCGAGCAGCCGCTCCGGTGTGGCGGACATCGGTTCTCCTCTCGATGCGGTTGTCAGTGCACCTCTCCCGCGGTCCGCGATGTGGCCGTCAGCAGTTGCTCGGCTGCGGCGAGCTGCAGCGCCCGACGGACGTCGAGCACTCGCGGCCCGTCCGTGCCCAGCTCAACGGTCACCGCCGTGGCCGGACCGAACTCGATCTCCCGTTCGCCGTCGACGGCGACGGTGCCGCTGCCGACCGCGGTGCCGACGACGTCGCCGGCCGCCAGCGGCCGCACGTCGGCGACCTGCAGCTCGTGCAGCACACCCGGGGCAACCGGCGCGAGCACGGTGCGCGCCGCGACGTCACCGGGTTCGCCGAGTCGGATGGCCACCCCATCGTCGCTGGTTCGCGACGTGGGCAGCAGCTGCCCGGCCACCGACGACAGCCCGATGGCGTGCGGTTCGGCGAACGCGCAGTAGATCTCCCGCAGCGAGTCGACCTGCCACAGCGCGCGGGCACCGACATGCGCCAGTGTCGAGATGCAGACATCCACCAGCGCGAGCTCGCTGGTATCACCGGCCCGCACCGTCAGCACCTTCGCGCGATCGGTCGTGGTGTCCGCGTCGAGCCGGCCGGTGACCACCAGCGCCGCGGCGGTGCCTGCGACGGTGGCCTCCCAGACCTGCGGGAACGCGTTGTTGGTGCCGGTCGACAGCGGCAGCACCGGAGTGTCGCCGAGCACGGGCGCCGCGGCTCGGACGGTGCCGTCGCCGCCGAGCAAGACGATCAGACCGGCTCCTGCGACGCGCATCCGGCGGATGTGTTCGGCGGTGTCGGCCGCGGTGCCCGCGTGGCGCTCCAGCTCGACGAACTCGACGTCCGGCCACCGTGTGGCACGCTGGTTGCGCTCGCGACGGTAGGCCCGGAGCACGCCTGCCGCGACCCCGACGGTGTCGGTGGAGACGAGGACCCGCTCGACACCGAGGGTCCCCGCGGCAGCGATCAGGCGCAGCACCATGCTGGCCTTCTCGGCATTGGGGAACACCGAGGCCCTGGCCACGACGCGGCGGATGTCGCGGCCGGACATGGGGTTGGCGACAATGCCCAGCGTCGACCCGGGCACGACCGGTGCCGCCGCGAGCGGCTCGGGTCGCCCGTTGCTGCTGGCTCGGTCCACCACGTCTCCTCGACGGCGCGGTCGCGTCCGGTCGCTCAACCACACATCACCGGACGATGCCCGGACAACCGTTGCACCGACGTTGCGGGTGCAGACAGCTCACCGACGGGAAGCGCGCGGCTGGCAGCGGTGTCCAACCGACACCCCCTCTGCTCACCGGGTGCAGGTGCAACCCAGCCTAGGCAGCGCCGTGTGAACCACGCCATAGTCTGACCGGTGTGGGCAACCTATCGACGGGCGGGACTTACCGGCGCACCCCGGCGAGGTCGTCGACCTCGGCCAGGGCCCACTCGACGAACGAACCGCGCAGCTCGGCGTCGGGCAGGGTCGCCGACAGTTCCACGACATCGGCCCGGGCACGGGCGAGCAATCCGCCGGCGTCACGGTCACCCACCCCGGCGAGCACCGCTCGGGCCTGCCAGGCGACCCCCGGTAGACCGGTGGACACGGCCACATCCAGCGCCCGGCGGGCGAGCGTCCGCGCCTGCTCGGGCTCACCGCACGCAGCGCGGCACCGCGCGCCGAGCAGCAGGCCTCGGGCGAACGGCTCGGCCCAGCCGCTGGCCTCGGCGGCGTCCACCAGCGGGGCGAACAGTTCCTCGGCCAGCGCGATCTCGCCGCGGGAGAGCCGGACGGTGGCGCAGGCCAGCGTGGCGTCCGCTCCGAACAGGTAGGCCTGCCCCGCAGGCATCCTCGCCGCGGCGAGCAGCCGTTCGGCACGGTGCAGCTCATCCAGCGCGCGGTCGCGGTCGCCCGACCGCCACCGAGCTTGCGCCAGCTGTCCGCGGCTGCGGGCAGACTGCGAGACCAGGCCCGCAACCGCTCCGCGCTCCAGCTGCTCGATCGCCGCGGGCAGCTGGCCCAGCTCCAGCAACGTGACCCCCAGCTCGGTCCGCGCCCACGACTCCCACCAGCCCCAGTTCCGCTCCGCCGAGGCCACCGCCTCCCGACCGGCGGAAAGCCCCGGCCCGTAGGCACCACGGCTGCGCTCGACTCGGCCCCGTGTGGCGGTGATGTAGGGCTCGGCGACCCGGTCCCCGCAGCGGCGGTTCGCCGCGACCGCCTCCGCCAGCCGGGCGTCGGCATTGACCCAGCGCCCGGTGGCCGCGGCCACGACGGCCGCCTCGGCGAGCACGAACTGCAACGTCCACACCTCGTCGTGGCGCTGCAGAACGTCGACAAGCCGGGGCAGCAGCGTGTCGAACACCCGCAGCTCGCCCAGGAAGACAGCGCACAGCTTCCGCGCGTCGAGCGCCGTGGCCAGCGCGCGCTCGTCACCGTGACGGTCGGCGAGCGTCAGCGCCCGCTCGGCTTCACCGATCGCGGCGGTGAGATCGAGCCCGTTGGCCAGCAGCAGCGACAGCCGGGACAGCGCCCCGACCTGCCCTGAAACGTCGCCCAGCTGCCCGGCGACCCGGGCAGCTGTCTCGAGATACGAGCGCGCCTCATCCCGCCGATCCCGAACGAAGCCCAGCCAGATCCCCAGCTCGTAACGCACCCGCCACTCCGTGTCCAGGTTCCCGGTGGCCACCGCGCCGTCCAGCGCCTCGGCGAGCTCGGCCTCGGGATCGCCTCGTCCGATCAGCCGCCCCACCTGACCGAGGCCCAGCAGCAGATCGCTCGCGTCACCGGTGGACCCGAGCCGCCGCGCCGCCGCCAGACCTTCGGCGAACTGGTGCGCCGCGACGTCGAGCGCGTGGACACCGAAGGCGGCGCGGGCGGCGAGCCGGTGGGAATCCATCGCCCGCTCGTCGTCACCGGCAAGCTGCCAGTGCCGCGCCAGCGCTCCGTGATCGGGCGCCTCGCTGCCCTGCCGAGCCTCCAGCAGTTGCGCCGCATGCCGGTGCAGCTCGCGGCGGCGCGGTGGCCACACCGACCGGTACGCGGCCTCGTGGGTCAACACGTGGCGGAACCGGTACTCGACGGTCGGCCAGCCGCGGATCTGGCCGATCAGGCCGTGCCGGGCCAGCTGCGCCACGGTCTCGGTGGGCGGCGTGTCCAGGGCCAGTAGCGCGGTCAGTACGTCGAGGGGGAAGGTACGGCCCAGCACCGCGGCCCCGGCGAGCAGCTGCTGCGCCCCGGGGGGCAGCCGCGCGATCCGACCGCCCAGGACCTGCTCGACCGTCGCCGGGATCTCGACCCCGGTCCCGGGGCCGATCCGCTGCGCCGGATTCGCCTCCAGCAGCGAGCGCACCAGTTCTTCCAGGAAGAACGGGTTCCCCTCGGCGGTGGAAAGCAGCAGATCCTCGAGGCGGTCCGGCAGCACATCGGGGCCGACCAGAGCGGCGAGCAGCTCGGCGTCGGTTCCCGACGGCAACGGCTCCAGCGTGATCTCCGTGCTGCGATGGGCGTGCGTCCGCAGCGCCAGCTCACGCAGCTGCCAGGAGGGGTGGTCGCGCTCCGGCCGTTGGGTCAGCACCAGGGTGAGTCCCGCCTCCTCGGTCAGTTCCAGCACCTGCTCGAGCAGGTGCAACGAACTGGTATCAGCCCAGTGCAGGTCCTCCACCGCGACGACGACGGGCTGCCGCGCGGCAAGTCCGGCCAGCACGTCCCGCACTGCCGCCACCCCGAGCCGTTCCCGGGCCTCGGGTGAGCGCTGGTCCGTCCGCGGGTCGAGGTCGGCATCGGACAGCAGTCCGAGCAGGCTGGCCAGCCCGGCCGGAACGGGGCCCGCGTCCGTGCCGAACAGCGACTCGAGGTGGTTGCGTAGCCGGGCGCGCATCCGCAGCTCGGGCACCTGCATCGAAGTCCCGAGCCAGTCACACAGCAGCTCTCGGATCGGCCAGTACGCGAGCCCGTGCCCGTAGGACAGGCAGTGGCCCTGCAGCCACAGCACGGGACGTTGCCCGCTGGTGGCAGAGCCGCGCAGCTCCGCGAGCAGCCGGCTCTTGCCCACCCCCACCTCGCCGGACACCCACAGCAGCCCGCCGGTGCCGGCCCGCACCGCATCGATCACCCGGCCTGCAGCCGCCATCTCGTCGTCACGTCCGACGAAGTCGACCTGAGATCCCGCTACGCCTCGGACCTTGCCGGAGGCCGCGATCGGGGCCTCGACCTCGGTGGCCTCAGTGCCGTGTCGTGGGCCCCAGCCGAACTGCAGCTCGACGAGCCGGCGCGTGGACCGGTCGACGACCGCGGTGCCGGGCCGAGCGGCTGCGGCCAGGTCGGCCGCCGCCCGGACGAGACCGTCGGTCCGTTGCTCGGGACCGACGATGCCGGTGCACACGCCGACTCGTGCCACGAGCGGGGCCACCTCCCACGCGTCCGCGATCTGCCTGCCGTAGCGACGCACCTCCGCGACCGCGTTCAGCGCGGCACGCACCGCGCGTTCCGCGTCGTCCTCGTGGGCGTCGGGGATGCCGAACCGTGCCGTGACGGCTTCGACCGTTCGGTCCGCGACGGTGCCGCCGAGACGCTCGATGCCCGCAGCCAACCGTTCCGGAGTCTCGGCCACCGCCGCCACGAGGTCGGCGTCCGGCTCTGGCGCTCCGACCCGCGGCACAGTGACGTGCACAACGGTCACGGTCCGGACCAGTGACGGCAGCGCGACGGAAGCCATCTCGTCGGCTACGGCGGGCGGTGTCACGTCGACCGGCGCAGTCGTTTCGACCGGCGCAGTCGTTTCGACCGGCGCCGCGACGGGTGCGGGGGGCGCCAGCTCCGTGGCTTGGCGCAGGATCGCGACCTCCAGATCCCGAAGCCACGGGCTGGCCCGCAGGCCTTCCTCGTCGAGTGCACTGCTGAGCTCGCGGAAGACCCGCAGCGCCTCGGCCTGCCTGCCGCAGCGGTACAGCGCCACCATCAGCTGGCCGTGCAGCCGCTCCCGCAGGGGGTACTGGCGAGTCAGCGCGGCCAGCTCCCCGACGAGCTCGGCATGCTGACCCAGCGCCAGGTCGGCATCGACCCGATCCTGCGTCACGGTGACGCGCAGCTCCTCGAGGCGTCGCGCCTCGGTCGCCGCGAACGGCTCGTCACCGAGGTCGGCCAGCGCCGGCCCCCGCCACAGCGCCAGCCCCTCTCGCAGCGCTGTTGCCGACCATCGCGGCCGCCCGGCCGCGGTGTGCTCCCGCCCCTGTTCGACCAGCGCCTCGAACCGGCGTACGTCGAGCTGCGTATCGGCGGCGGCCAGCAGGTAGCCGGGCCGTCGGGTGAGCAGCACTCCGGCGGCGGTACCGGGCACGCGGTCCGGCTCGAGGGCCCTGCGCAGCCCCGCGACATAGACCTGCAGTGCATGCCCCGCGCTGTCCGGTGGCCGCCGACCCCACAACACGTCGATCAGCCGATCGGTGGAGATCACCTCGCCGGCGTTGAGCACCATGTACCCCAGCAGCGCGCGAGCCTTGGGCGGCCCGAGCGCCACCGGCTCTCCGCCGCGGAGAACCTCGACCGGCCCGAGCAGCCGGTACTCGAGCTCGGGGGCCGGCGCGGACGGAGCGTGGTCCACCTGGGCAGCGTTACGCGTGACCGGCCCCGGAGTCCAGTGCCCGGCTTCGACAGCCGGTCACGATCGGCGTGGATGTGTCACTCTTCCGGGCCGAAGGCCGATTCGGTGCGCGGTCACTCGCCCGCTCCGCGCCCACGTGGCCGAGTCGACTCCGGCGGTGAGGAACGGCGCGAAGCCACCGTCGCCGTCGGGCACCCCGATCGCGGCGTAGCGGGCGCCGGTGAGCTCGCGCGCGGCGTCCAGGATGGTACGCAGGACGGGCTCGCTGTGCCGCTCGGCACCGAGCCGGCCCACGACGTCGAGCAGCCGGCGCATCGCCGGCACGTCGTCGCTCACCCCGCCCTCCTCGCACCCGCGGGGTCCCGGCGGGCAGAACTCGCTTCCTCGCCGGACGCCACGAAGGGCCCCTGCACGTCGTCCGGCGCAGTGCAGGGGCCCTTCGCGACGATTGCAGCCGGAGATCGGACTCGCCGAAGTCGCTAGCCCACGCCGGCGGCGTCCATTCCCCGCAGCTCCTTCTTCAGCTCGGCGATCTCGTCGCGCAACCGTGCCGCGAGCTCGAACTGCAAGTCGCGGGCAGCGGCCATCATCTGGTCGTTGAGCTGCTGGATCAGGTCGGCCAGCTCCGCGCGCGCCATCGACCCCGTGTCGCGACCCTCCACGACACCCGAGCTGCCGGGTGCGGTACCCGCCTCGCCCGCGGCCCGCTTGCCCCGGGAGGCGTTGCGGCCGGAGCCACCGACCGAGACCGAGCTCGCGGTGTCCTCGGCCTCGGAGTAGACGCGGTCCAGGATGTCGTTGATCTTCTTTCGCAGCGGCTGCGGGTCCAGCCCGTGCTCGGTGTTGTAGGCGATCTGCTTGGCGCGGCGGCGGTTGGTCTCGTCGATCGCGCGCCGCATCGAGTCGGTCACCGAGTCCGCGTACATGTGCACCTGCCCCGAGACGTTGCGGGCTGCCCGGCCGATCGTCTGGATCAGCGAGGTCTCGCTGCGCAGGAAACCCTCCTTGTCGGCGTCGAGGATGGACACCAGCGACACCTCGGGCAGGTCCAGGCCCTCACGGAGCAGGTTGATGCCGACCAGGACGTCGAACTCACCGCTGCGCAGCTGCCGCAGCAGCTCCACGCGCCGCAGCGTGTCGACCTCGGAGTGCAGGTAGCGCACCCGGATGCCCAGCTCGAGCAGGTAGTCGGTGAGGTCCTCGGCCATCTTCTTGGTCAGCGTGGTGACCAGCACCCGCTCGTCGCGCTCGGAGCGCTCCCGGACCTCACCCAGCAGGTCGTCGATCTGGCCCTGCGTCTGCTTCACGACCACCTCGGGGTCGACCAGCCCGGTCGGTCGGATGACCTGCTCGACGAACTCCCCGCCGGCCTGTGCCATCTCGTACGGTCCGGGCGTCGCGGACAGGTAGACGCTCTGCCCGACCCGGTCGCAGAACTCCTCCCAGGTCAGCGGCCGGTTGTCCAACGCGGAGGGCAGCCGGAAGCCGTGATCGACCAGGGTGCGCTTGCGCGACGCGTCGCCCTCGTACATGCCGCCGATCTGCGGCACGGTCACGTGGGACTCGTCGATCACCATGAGGAAGTCGGACGGGAAGTAGTCCAGCAACGTGGCTGGTGCCGAGCCCGCCTCACGGTCGTCGATGAACCGGGAGTAGTTCTCGATGCCCGAGCAGAACCCGACCTGGCGCATCATCTCGACGTCGTACTGGGTGCGCATCCGCAGCCGTTGCGCCTCAAGCAGCTTGCTCTGCTGCTCCAGCGTGGCCAGCTGGGTCTCCAGCTCGGCCTCGATGCCGCGGATCGCCCTGTCCATCCGCTCCGGGCCGGCGACGTAGTGCGTGGCGGGGAAGATGCGGACGTCGTCGACCTCGCGCACGACATCGCCGGTCAGCGGGTGCAGGAAGTAGACCGATTCGACCTCGTCACCGAAGAACTCCACCCGGATTGCCAGCTCCTCGTAGGCCGGGATGACCTCGACAGTGTCACCCCTGACCCGGAACGTGCCGCGGGCGAAAGCCAGGTCGTTACGGGTGTAGTTGATGTCGACCAGCGCGCGCAGCAGCGCATCGCGGCCGGTCTCGTGACCGACCTGCAGGTGCACCGACTGGTTGAGGTACTCCTGCGGGGTCCCGAGACCGAAGATGCACGACACCGAGGCGACCACGACGGTGTCGCGCCGGGTGAGCAGCGACATGGTGGCCGCGTGGCGCAGCCGCTCGACGTCGTCGTTGACCGACGAGTCCTTCTCGATGTAGGTGTCGGTCTGCGGGACGTAGGCCTCGGGCTGGTAATAGTCGTAGTAGGAGACGAAGTACTCGACCGCGTTGTGCGGGAACAGCTCGCGCAGCTCGTTGGCGAGCTGAGCCGCGAGGGTCTTGTTCGGGGCCAGCACGAGGGTCGGGCGCTGCACCCGCTCGATGAGCCAGGCGGTGGTCGCGGACTTGCCGGTCCCGGTGGCGCCGAGCAGCACGATGTCGCGCTCGCCGGCATGGATCCGGCGCTCCAGCTCATCGATGGCCGCGGGCTGATCCCCGGCGGCGGAGTAGTCGCTGACGACCTGGAAGCGGCCCTCGGTGCGCGGGATGTCGCCGAGCGGGCGGTGCTCGGAACGGGCCAGCAGGTCGGGGCTGACGGCGGTGCTCTCGCTCACGGCACCGAGGGTAGGCGCAGCCACCGACACTATGCCGCGCGCGGCCTGGCTGCGTAGTGTCGAACCGCATGACGGCCGTGCCCGCCCAGACGGTGTCTGCACACTTCGCTGAGACCGCCATCCACTCGCCGAAGGTCGAGCTCTTCGATCTGGACGCGATGACCAACACCGATCCGAAGGGGATCATCCGGACGGTCGACGAGTATCGGGTAGAGGCCTTCGGCCTGTACCTGGTGCGTGACGTCGTCGACCACCCCCGCATCCGGGCGATCGAGTCGTGGCTGCTGCCCGAGCTGGACCTGCGGGTCACCGACTTCTTCTTCCACCCGGGCCACGAGCGCGACCAGGACTTCTACCTCGACGTGGTCACCGTCGAGGTCGGCGATCCGGTGTGGCGGACCGAGGACCACTATCTCGATCTCGTCGTCCGCACCGGCCGCGAGGTCGAGGTGCTCGACACCGACGAGCTGCTGGCCGCCGTCGCCGCGGGGCTGCTCGACCGCGCCACCGCGGAGCGCGCGCTGCACACCGCCTTCACAGCGGTCGACGGCCTGGCTCGGCACGGCTACCGGCTGGACCGCTGGCTCGCCGCGCACGGCGCCCACCCCGTCTGGCGACGGCACGAGTGACCGGAGTCCCGATACGTTCAGCCGGCCGACCATATGCACTCGCCGTGCTCGCCCGGTAGCCACACTCGCTGGCCTTCGGAGGACACGGTGAACCTCCAGCGCTCCACTGTCGGCTCACCGAGATCGACCCACCACCGGTAGGCGGACTCGACTTCATCGAACAGCATTCGCGGCCCGAGCTGGCGCACCCGGTACGGGCCCGGCCGCTCGGGATGGTGACGTAGCGACGCCCAGGACCGGGACTCCGGGTCGATCAACCACAGTGTGCCCTCGGGGTCGTCCTCGTCCGCCGGCCGGTACCGGCAATGGCACCCCGGCACCCGCAGTCCGATTGCGGTGCACACGTCCCGATGCCCCGCCACCCGGTAAGGGTGCAGCTCGGAGCTGCGCACTTCGGCCTGGTCCTCGTCGGGCACATCCTTGCCCACACGTGCCTTGTGGCTGCGCTGCTCGCGCAGCCACATGAACGATGCGGTGTCCACGATCCGGCCGATGCCGATACCGTCACCGTCGACGTCCAGCGCGAGGAGGTTGCCGTTCTCGTAGTCGGTACCCCACGGCGTGACGAGGCGCCCGCCCTGCCGAACCTGCGCGACCCAGGAATACGGCACCCGCTGCACAGCTGCCGTGGAGATCACGCGGTCGTAGGGCGCACGCGGCGTATGTCCCTCGGCACCGTCCCCGGTGATCACGGTGACATCTCCGAAGCCGATACCGATCAACGCACGACGCGCTCGATCAGCCAACTCCGCATCGACCTCGATCGTGGTCACCGTCTCCACGCCGAGGTGGTGCGCCAACAGTGCGGCGTTGTAGCCGGTACCGGTACCGATCTCCAGCACGGACTGGCCAGGGCGGGTCTCCAGGTGTCCCAGCATGAGCGCCATGATCGTGGGCATGCTCGCCGAGCTCGTGACATCGTCACCACGGCCCTCGGGACCAGCCGGTTGGCCATCGTTGACCTGGGTGACGACGAAGTCGTCGGAGTAGGCCAGCTCCATCCAACGCCCCGGGTCGTCACTCCGGCGCAACGGCACCAGGTCGTAGCGGCTGTCCAGCTCGCGGTCGTGCCACCAGACGGTATCGGGGATGAAAGCATGGCGCGGCACGCTCATGAAAGCGTCTCGCCACTCCGCGCTGAGCTGCCCCCGCGCCTCGAGATCGGCGACCAGCCAACGACGCAGCTCGTCCGCATCAGGCATCCGCGCCTACTTCTTGTCGTGCTTGCCGGGGTCCGGCTCCTTCGGCACGGGGCGGCTCGGATCGTGACCGTCACCCGTGTACGGATCCTTCTTGTCGTGCTTGTCACTCATCGCCGTCTCCTTGGCCTGTTTCAGGCAGGTGCCGAAGCGCTGTCCAGCGCCCCATGCTGGCACCAGACAAGTCGTATGCTGCTGGCCCGGGAGAACACTTCTTGCGCGCGCTCGGCCGATGCGACACCGAGCCGCAGGCCGCGGTCGGAGGCGACCACCTCGGCACGATCCTCAAACTGCATGCCCCACGCCAGGATCCACCCATCTGCCCGGTCACCGCACTCCTCGACAAGGGCGAACAGGCGCGGTGCAAACCCACGATGACAAGATGCTGGTCGTCGTCCGTTTCCCCGACGAGCATTCCAAGCTGTTAGTTCACACGTAGGTCCGTGCGGTGGGCACTCGGCGTCCTCGCTGCGGCTGCTCAGAATCAAGACGTGCAGCCTCGTCCAGCATGGCTACAGACCTTCACTGCGACGAGGGGTGCCAGCCGGCCTCGGCCGCCCACTGCTCCGCGCGGGTCAGCGCGTCCCGGATGAACGGGCTCTTCGCGTCGGCGTAGGCGTCGATGCTGTCCCACCGCCGCTCGGCTAGCTCGTGCTTGACCGCGGCGTACTCCCGAGCGCTGTCGGGATGGGCACGCAACCAGTCCCGGAACAGCAGCGCCTCCCGCCATGCCGGTGAATCGGCGGGTCGGACGTGGCAGTCGACCGGTCGCGCGGGGTCGGCGTTCATCGCCATCGCCTTGACCAGCCGACTTCCGTCGGCGGCGTTGTCCAACCACCGACCGTCCCGCCGGACCAGGCCGGCCTCGATCAGCTCGGCAGCGACGTCCCGAGCGGCGTCCATGTCGGCGACGACCATCTGCACGTCCAGCACGTCCTCGGCCTCCAGCCCCGGCACCGCCGTCGAGCCGATGTGGTCGACACGCTGTGCGCGGTCGCCCGCCACCGCCGCAACCCGGGCGCACACCCGCTGCGCCTGCTGTACCCAGGTGGGGTCGGAGGCCACCAGCACCGCGCCCGGCGCTCGCCGGGCGGGACGCCGCATCCGGAGGTTCTCCTCGAACGGCACCAGCCGCTCGCGCCAGAGTTGGTCCACCGCCGCCTCGGTATCCGGGACCGGTCCGCTGTTGTCCAGCCAGACGTCGGCTGCCGCCCGACGTCGGGAGTCGGTGGCCTGCGCGCCGATCCTGGACCGCGCGTCGGCCGCTGCCATGCCCCGCTGCTCCACGAGCCGGCGGGTGCGGTGCTGCGCGTCGACATGCACGACGATCACCAGCGGGAAGTGGGGGGCCATGCCGCCCTCGACGAGCAGCGGGATGTCCTGCACCACGACCGCGTCCCCGGCGGCTGCATCGAGCAGCATCGCGGACCGCGCCCGCACCAGCGGGTGCACGATGCCGTTGAGCCGGGACAGCGCGTCGTCGTCACCGAACACCCTGGCGGCGAGAGCGGGACGGTCGAGTGCCCCGTCCGGCGTCAGCACCTGCGGCCCGAACTCCTCGACCACGGCCCGTAACCCCTCGGTGCCGGGCTCGACGACCTCTCGGGCCAGTTGATCCGAGTCGATCACCACCGCCCCGTGGTGGGAGAGCCGGCGCGCCACCGTCGACTTGCCCGCACCGATACCTCCGGTCAACCCCACGCGCAGCACGCGCCGATTCTGCCAACCACCCCGATTGCTCCCGTCGGGGGCACGCGCACGCCGCGACGGGGCCTTGGCGGCACCCGGCCCGGCACGGCGTGGGCACTGCACAGACGTGGGCCCCACCCCCGGATACCGGGGACGGGGCCCACGTGAGACGTGCGTGTCACGCGCCTCCGGAGAGCTTCTCCCGCAGTGCGGCCAGTTGCTCGTCACTGGCCAGCGAGCCGCTGCTGTCGCTCGGAGTGGGCGCCGCGGCGGGCTCCTCTGTGGTCGCCGAGGAGTACTCCTGCTCGCCGGGCACCTCGGCCTCAGCCTCGGCCGTCTTGGCGACCTGCTTGCGGTGCTGGTCGAAGCGGACCTGCGCTTCGGCGTAGGACCGTTCCCACTCCTCGCGCTGCTTCTCGTAGCCCTCGAGCCAGTCGTTGGTCTCGGGGTCGAAGCCCTCGGGGTAGATGTAGTTGCCCTCGTTGTCGTACTCGGCGGTCATGCCGTACTGCGTCGGGTCGAACTCCATATCGGGAGACAGACCCTCGTTGGCCTGTTTGAGCGACAGCGAGATCCGGCGGCGGTCCAGGTCGATGTCGATGACCTTGACCATGACGTCGTCGCCGACCTGCACGACCTGCTCGGGCACCTCGACGTGCCGCTCGGCGAGCTCCGAGATGTGCACCAGGCCCTCGATGCCCTCCTCGACCCGGACGAATGCGCCGAACGGGACGAGCTTGGTGGCCTTGCCCGGCACGATCTGACCGATCTGGTGGGTGCGGGCGAACTGCCGCCACGGGTCTTCCTGCGTCGCCTTGAGCGACAGCGACACCCGCTCGCGGTCCAGGTCGACGTCGAGCACCTCGACGGTGACCTCCTGGCCCACCTCGACGACCTCGCTCGGGTGGTCGATGTGTTTCCAGGACAGCTCCGAGACGTGCACGAGGCCGTCCACGCCACCGAGATCGACGAACGCGCCGAAGTTGACGATCGAGGAGACCTGGCCCTTGCGAACCTGGCCCTTCTGCAGCTGGTTGAGGAACTCGCTGCGCACCTCGGACTGCGTCTGCTCGAGCCACGCCCGGCGCGACAGCACGACGTTGTTGCGGTTCTTGTCCAGCTCGATGATCTTCGCCTCGAGCTCGCGCCCCACATAGGGCTGCAGGTCGCGTACCCGTCGCATCTCGACCAGGGACGCGGGCAGGAAGCCACGCAGGCCGATGTCCAGGATCAGACCACCCTTGACGACCTCGATGACGGTGCCGGAGACGGGCTCCTCGTTCTCCTTCAGCGTTTCGATCGTGCCCCAGGCGCGCTCGTACTGCGCACGCTTCTTGGACAGGATCAGCCGGCCTTCCTTGTCCTCCTTCTGCAGGACGAGAGCCTCGACCGGCTCGCCCATCTCGACGACCTCGGCGGGGTCGACGTCGTGCTTGATGGACAGCTCGCGAGAGGGGATGACACCTTCGGTCTTGTATCCGATGTCGAGCAGCACCTCGTCACGATCGATCTTGACGATGGTGCCCTCGACGATGTCGCCATCGTTGAAGTACTTGATGGTCTGGTCGATGGCGGCGAGGAAATCCTCCTCCGTCCCGACGTCATTGATTGCGACCTGCTGCATGGTCGGGGCGGTGGTGGTATCGGTGGTCATGCGGTGGGTAGCTCCGGAGGGACTTAGTTCGTGGATGGAACAGTGTTGTAGCTGGGCTGTTGTAGCTGCGCTCGCCGCGCGGCTTGTCGTCCTCGCCGGCGGACACTTGCTGGGGCCGCTGCCGGTGGTCCAGCCACCGGCGGATGCCACATGGTCCACGAGCGTGAGGTGCTGAGCGGACACCATGTGCCCGGGCAGCGCGAGTCCACCGCGCGTAGCGATCATACTCAGCTCGGGCGGGGCGCGGCAAACGGGCCCCGGTACTGCCCGCCGGTCTGCAAGACTGCCCCACGTGAGTGGCGGTTCACAACAGGATGAGGAGCACCCGACGGCTCCCCCGCGCATCACGGCCGAGGCCATGCTGGGCACCGCCGGGGTGGTCCGCAGGCCGCTGTCGGCCGCCGAGTCCGCGGCGGCCAGCCGCCGGTGGTGGGACGCAGACGCCGACGATTATCACGAGGCACACGGGGAGTTCCTCGGGGTGCGCGACTTCGTGTGGTGCCCGGAGGGTCTGCGCGAAGGCGATGCAGAGCTGCTCGGCGACGTGCGGGGCGCGCGGGTGCTCGAGCTCGGGTGCGGCTCGGCCCCCTGCTCGCGATGGCTCGCCGAGCGGGGGGCCCGCATCGTCGGGTTGGACGTCTCGGCCGGGATGTTGCGGCACGCGCTGGTGGCTGCCGGCGCAACCGGGGTCGAGGTCCCGCTGGTACAGGCCGGAGCGGAGCGGCTGCCCTTCGCCGGCGCGTCCTTCGACATCGCGTGCTCGGCATTCGGCGCGGTTCCCTTCGTGGCCGACTCCGCAGCGGTGATGGGGGAGGTCGCCCGCGTGCTGCGACCGGGCGGCCGGTGGGTCTTCGCGGTGAACCACCCGGTTCGCTGGATCTTCCCCGACGACCCGGGACGTGCCGGGCTCACCGTCACGCAGTCCTACTTCGATCGCACGCCGTACGTCGAGGTCGACGGATCCGGCCGGCCGACCTACGTCGAGCACCACCGCACCATCGGTGATCGGGTGCGCGAGATCGCGGCCGCGGGCCTGGTCCTGCACGACATCGTGGAGCCCGAGTGGCCCGAGGGGCAGCAGCGGGAGTGGGGGCAATGGAGCCCGCTGCGCGGCGCCCTGTTCCCCGGCACGGCCATCTTCTGCTGCCGGCGGCCCGGATGAGCGGCGCCGAAGAGCTCCTGACCGCCCAGACGCAACGGCTGCGCGGCATCGACCCGCTGCTCCCGCCTGCCGCACCGCCACCGCCGGGCGAGGTGCTCACGACCGGCCCGGTAGCCGGGATCCTCGTCCGCTCCGAGTACCCGCTGGGCTCGCCCGCGCGGATGTGGTCGGCCAGCCACGTCTGCGAGCTGGTGCCGCTGCTCGGCGGTGCGGGCTTTGCCGGCATGAACGACCTGCTGGCGGCATGGCACGTCCGGCTGCCCGGGCTCGGGCTGCCCACCGCGGACTCGGCGTGCGTGGTCAGCTGGCCCAGCCGTGACGTCGAGTGCTCCCGCGCGCTGCTCGACCACGGCTTCGTACCGCTGTCGATGATCGCCGTGCACACGCCGATCGAGCCCGGCGTGCCCTCGCACCCGGACGGGGTGCGCGCGGCCGATCCGGCTGACCTCGAGGACTGCGTGACCCTCGCGCTGGCCGAACAGGAGTACTCGGCGATGGTCGGCAGCAGCGTGCTCCGCGGCGACACCGAGCAGATCAAACGCGGCCTGCTCGCCGGCCGGCTGCAGCGTGGTGAGCCGATCTGGGTCGCCGAGCGGGACGGGGTGGTGGTGGGCCTGGCCGAGTGCGGCTACAGCGACGCGGCACCGGGCAGTTGGACGGCCAGCCGGCTACCGGCCGGTCGATGGGGGTACGTCAACTGCGCCTCCGTGCTGCCCGGCGCCCGGAGTCGCGGGGTGGGCGGGCAGCTGGTGGCCCGAGTCCATGCCAGCTTCGCCGCAGCCGGGGCGGCCGGGTCCTATCTGTACTACAACCCGCCCAACCCGCTGTCGTCGGTGTTCTGGCCGAAGCAGGGCTACCGTCCGCTGTGGACGGTGTGGGAAGCCCGGCCCGCCACAACGCTGCGCTGACGCCACCGCCCGTCGAGCCCGTCGATCGGCGATCAGTGCGCCGCCTCGTCCCAGGAGTGACCGGAACCCACCGAGATCTCCAGCCCGACGTCGAGCGTGTACGCCGAGCCCATCTCGCGACGGACCAGCTCCTCCACCGCAGCACGCTCACCCCCGGCGACCTCGCACACCAGCTCGTCATGGACCTGCAGCAGCACCCGGGACCGCAGCCCCGCCGTGGCCAGCGCCCGGTGCACGCCGAGCATCGCGACCTTGATGATGTCCGCCGCGCTGCCCTGGATCGGCGCGTTGAGCGCCATCCGTTCGGCCATCTCACGGCGCTGCCGGTTGTCGGAGACCAGGTCGGGCAGGTACCGGCGGCGGCCGAGGATGGTCGAGGTGTAGCCGTCCTTGCGGGCCTGGTCGACGACCCGGTGCAGATAGTCACGCACCCCGCCGAACCGCTCGAAGTACTCGTCCATGAGGCCACGTGCCTCTTCGGTGCTGATCCGCAGCTGCCCGGACAGCCCGAACGCCGACAGCCCGTAGGCCAGCCCGTAGTTCATGGCCTTGATCTTGGCGCGTTGCTCACCGGTGACCGCTGCCGGCTCGACGCCGAACACCCGCGCCGCGGTAGCGGCGTGGAAGTCGAAACCGGACCGGAACGCCTCGATGAGAGCAGCGTCCTCCGAGAGGTGCGCCATGATCCGCATCTCGATCTGGCTGTAGTCCGCGGTCAGCAGCTCGGCGAACTCCTCGCCGACGACGAACGCCTGCCGGATCCGGCGGCCGGAGTCGGTGCGGATGGGGATGTTCTGCAGGTTCGGCTCGGTCGAGGACAGCCGTCCGGTGGCAGCGATCGTCTGGTTGAACGTGGTGTGGATCCGCCCGTCGCCGGCGACCGACTTCAGCAGGCCGTCGACCGTGGTCTTCAGGCGGGTGGCGTCGCGGTGTGCCAGGAGGTGAGCCAGGAAGGGATGCTCGGTCGACTCGTAGAGGGTCTGCAACGCGTCGGCGTCGGTGGTGTACCCGGTCTTGGTGCGCTTGGTCTTGGGCATCCCCAGCTCGTCGAACAGCACCACTTGCAACTGCTTGGGTGAGCCGAGGTTGATCTCCTTGCCGATGACGACGTAGCAGTCCTGTGCGGCCTGCTTGACCGCTGCGGCGAAGTCGGCCTCCAGCCCGGCCAGCACGTCACCGTCGACCGCGATCCCGGCGATCTCCAGCTCGGCGAGCACGCCGAGCAGCGGCAGCTCCAGGTCCGTGAGCAGCGTGCGGCCCTCGATACGATCCAGCTCGACGTCCAGCGCGTCGGCGAGATCGGCCACCGCCCGGGCGCGCAGGATCTCGTCGGCGGCCAGGGCCGCGGCATCCTCCCCCTCGAACAGGCTCGGCTGCTCGGAGTCATCGGACTCGGCCCGCAGCTCCCGCTGCAGGTAGCGCAGCACGAGGTCGGCGAGGTCGAAGCTTCGCTGCCCCGGGCGGACGAGGTAGGCGGCCAGCGCGGTGTCGCTGGTCAACCCGGCCAACGCCCAGCCACGGCAGCGAGCGGCGTGCAGCAGCGCCTTGGCGTCGTGCGCGGCTTTCGGGCATGCCGGGTCAGCCAGCCACTGCCCGAGGGCCCGCTCGTCCGCCGGGGTCAGCGACACCGGCTCGACGTAACCACCCTCGCCGTCGGCGCCGGCCACGGCGAGACTCTCGAGCTCCCCGCCCGGCTGTGCCACGGTGGCCCGGAACGACAGCCCCACCCGCCGCCCGTCGCGGGCATGGCGGTCCAGCCACGCGGCCAGCTCGCCGGGCGCGATCGCCGCGCCACGGACGTCGAACCCCTTCTCGGCCTCCGGTTCGACGGAGGTCAGCGTCGCGAAGAGTCGGTCGCGCAGCACCCGGAACTCCAGGTCGTCGAACAGCCGGTGCACCGCGTCGCGGTCCCACGGCGCCATCGCCAGCTCGTCCGGGGTTGCGGTGATATCCACGTCACGGACGAGCTCGGTGAGTTGCCGGTTGAGCATCACCGCGGCGAGGTTGTCCCGCAGCGCGTCACCGGCCTTGCCCCGCACCTCGTCGACCCGGTCGACCAGGGCGTCGAGCGAACCGAACTCCCGCACCCACTTGGCCGCGGTCTTCTCGCCGACGCCGGGGATGCCGGGGAGGTTGTCCGACGGGTCACCGCGCAGCGCGGCGTAGTCGGGGTACTGCTCCGGACTCAGGCCGTAGCGCTCGGCGACCTCGTCCGGCGTGAACCGGACGAGGTCCGAGACGCCCTTGCGCGGGTAGAGCACGGTCACCCGATCGCTGACCAGCTGCAGCGCGTCGCGGTCGCCGGTACACACCAGGACCTCGAAGCCCTCGGGCTCGGCGCGGGTGACCAGCGTGGCGATGAGGTCGTCGGCCTCGTAACCCTCCTTGGCCAGCACCGGGATGCCCAGCGTGGCCAGCACGTCGTGGATCAGCGAGACCTGGCCCCGGAACTCGTCGGGGGTGGTGGTGCGGTTGGCCTTGTACGGTGCGTAGGCCTCCGCGCGGAACGTCGCGCGGGAGACGTCGAACGCGGCGGCGATGTGCGTGGGCGCCTCGTCGCGCAACAGGTTGATCAGCATCGACGTGAAGCCGTAGACCGCGTTCGTGGTCTGCCCGGTGGTGGTGCGGAAGTTCTCCGCCGGCAGCGCGAAGAACGCCCGATAGGCCAGCGAGTGGCCGTCGAGCAGCAGCAGCCGTTGCGGCTGCGCCGATGTCGGGTCCGAGTCGGTGCCGGTCACAGCCCGCGAGTCTAGGCCCGGGCACCGACATCGTCCGTCGCCGCCAGGTGCCCGGCCGACCGTGTGACGCCGGCGGGCTGCATAGAGTGGCCCAGTCGACCACCACTGGCACGGAGGTGCCCCTTGACCCCATCCGGCGCCCCGCAACCCGACCCGCACACCGCCGCCGTCATGGCGAAGTGGGTCGACGAGCAGCTCACCGACCGCATGGGGATCCGCGTCACCGAGTGGGACGCCGACCGCGTGGTGGGCACCGTCCCGGTCCACGGCAACCGGCAGCCGTTCGGCCTGCTGCACGGTGGCGCGAGTGCGGTGCTGGCCGAGACGTTGGGGTCGACCGCCGCCGCGCTGTGGAGCATGCCCGATCGTGTACCGCTGGGGCTGGAGCTGTCCTGCGCCCATCACCGGGCGGCGACCGAGGGGGAGGTGACCGGGGTGTGCACCCCTCTGCATCGCGGCCGGACCACGGCGAGCTTCGAGATCGTGCTGCACGACGAGCAGGGGCGGCGGACCTGCACGGCTCGGCTGACGTGCCTGCTGCGGGAGCAGCCTCCGGGCTGAGCCCACGGCGCGGGGCGTCCGACGTCGCGCCGGCCAGCCGCCGACCACCCCACCCTGGCCATGCCGTGAAGGGCACCTTCGCGGCGTCGGACGCAGTGAAGGCGCCCTTCGCGGCGGCCTTCACGACGTCCGCTGGTCGTGACGAAGATGTGACCCACGATCTCCCTGCCACCTCGCACACAACCGCTACGCTCCGCTGGCAAGGCAACCCTCCGTAAACCCACAGGAGTGAGCGATGTCGAGCACACGGTGGCGCCTCGTCACTGCCCTGGCCCCGCTGATGCTCGTGGCTGCCGCCTGCGGCGGCGGGGACGGCGGGGACGGTGGCGGGCAGACCGGCGGTCAGGGAGGCGGCGGGGGCAACGGCACCCTCGAGCTGGGCTACGTACTACCCCAGACCGGGCAGCTGGCCTACCTCGGTCCCCCGCAGATCCAGGCGGCCAGCTACGCCGTCGCCCAGATCAACCAGGCCGGAGGCGTCCTCGGCCAGCAGGTGCCTGAGCTCGTCCCCGGCGACGAGTCCGACCAGGCCGCGGTCGCCAACCAGTCCGCGGACCGGGTGCTGGCCGCGGGCGTCGACGGCCTCATCGGCGCCGCCGCCTCCGGCCAGTCGCTGGCCATCATCGACAAGGTGACCGGGGCGCAGGTCGTGCAGTGCTCCGGCTCCAACACCGCGCCAAACTTCACGGACTACGACGACGGCGGGTACTACTTCCGCACCGCGCCCAGCGACGCCCTGCAGGGGCCCGTGCTGGCCGAGACGATCATTGCCGACGGGCACAGCAACATCGCCATCGTCGCCCGTGCCGACGACTACGGCCTCGGGCTGGCCGAGGCGACGGCGCAGGCCCTCGAGGAGGCGGGCGCGACCGTCGCGCTCAACGAGACCTACGACCCCGCCACGCAGAACTTCGACGCGGTGGTACAGCAGATCCAGGGCGCGCAGCCCGACGCCGCGGTCGTGATCGCCTTCGAGGAGGGCACGCAGATCCTGCAAGGCATGGTCGAAGCCGGGATCGGCCCGGACGCGATCGGTGTCTACGGCGCGGACGGGCTGCGGAACTCGGAGCTGGCCCAGCTCGTGGCGCCGAACGACCCGGCGGTGCTGGCCGAGATGAAGGGCACCGCGCCCGCCTCGGCCGCCAACGAGGAGTTCCTCACCAACCTCCGGGAGTTCGCACCGGAACTCACCGAGGTGCAGTTCGCCCCGCAGGTGTTCGACTGCGTCAACATCATCGCACTGGCTGCCGAGGTCGCCGAGACCGACGACCCGACGGTGTTCAAGGACGAGATCGTCGGGGTCACCAAGGACGGCACGCCGTGCAGCTCGTTCGCCGAGTGCCAGCAGCTCGTCGCCGACGGCCAGGACATCGACTACCAGGGTGCGAGCGGGCCGCTGGACTTCGTTCCCGCCGGGGAACCGGGCACGGCGAGAATCGAGATCTACCGCTTCAACCAGCAGGGTGCCCTCGAGGTCGTCGACACCGTGCAGGCACAACCCGTCGAGTGACCGGCCCCCCAAAGGGGTAGTCGACACAGGAGTGATCGACACAGGAGTGATCGACAGGGCCGGGCACGAGGCGCCCCTCGTGCCCGGCGCTCAGTCCACCTTGGCCAGCGTGCCGAGATAGAGCTCGATCACGCTCTCGTCGTGCAGCAGCTCGTCGCCGGGACCGGTGTAGGCGTTGCGGCCCTGGTCGAGGACGTACCCCCGGTGTGAGATCTCCAGGCAGCGGCGGGCGTTCTGCTCGACCATCACGACGGAGACCCCGGCCGCGTTGATCCGCCGGATCCGCGCGAACACCTCGTCCTGATTCACCGGAGACAACCCGGCGGAGGGCTCGTCGAGCAGCAGGACCTTCGGTTCGATCATCAGCGCCCGCCCCATGGCCACGACCTGGCGCTCCCCGCCGGACAGCGAGCCCGCTCGCTGCTTGCGTCGCTGCGCCAGCATCGGGAACAGCTCGCCGATGGCTCGGAGTCGCTCGGCGAGGCGCTTCGGTCGCTGGTAGAGCCCCATCTCGAGGTTCTCCTCGACGGTCAGCGTGGGGAACACGTTGCGGCTCTGCGGCACGTAGCCCACCCCCCGCACCACCAGTTCGTGGGCGGGACGGTCGGTGATGTCCTCGCCGGACAGCCGCACCGTGCCCTCCCGTACCGGCAGCAGCCCGAACATCGCCTTGACCAGGGTCGACTTGCCCGCACCGTTCGGGCCGATCACCCCTACGATCTCGCCCTCCTCCAGGCGCAGGTCGCAGCCATCCAGGATGTTGACCTCCGGTAGGTAGCCGGCGACGATGCCCTCGGCGACGAGGAGCGGCTGCGGGCTCGTCATGGCTGTTCTCCCAGGCCGGGCTCGTCATGCTGCGAGCCGAGGTAGGCGTCGATGACGGCGCGGTTGCCGAGGATGCTCGATGGCGGGCCCTCGGCGATGACCTGGCCCTGGGCCATGCACACCACCCAGTCGCTGATCCGCATGACCACGTCCATGTCGTGCTCGACGAACAGCACCGACGTGCCGCCGTCTGCCAGGTCGGTGATCTGGCCGAGCAGGGACTGCCGCAGGGCGGGGTTCACCCCGGCCATGGGCTCGTCGAGCATCACCATGGTGGGCTCGACCATCAGAGCCCGCGCCACCTCGAGCAGCTTGCGCTGCCCGCCCGACAGGTAGCCCGCGTACGCATCGCGCATCGCATCCAGCTTGAAGCGCGCCAGCAGCACGTCGGCACGGCGCTCGATGGCTGCCTCCTGGCGGCGCCATGCCGGACGCAGCAACGCGGGGACCAGCCGCTCGCCGCGCTGCCCGGTCGCCCCCAGCTTCATGTTCTCCAGCACCGTCAGCCTGCCGAGCACCTTGGTGAGCTGGAACGTGCGGACCATGCCGCGCCGGGCCAGCCGGTGCGCGGCGAGCCCGGCGACCGCCCGACCGTCGAAGGACCAGGTGCCGGTATCGGCCCGGTCGAAGCCGGTGAGCAGGTTGAACAGTGTCGTCTTGCCCGCACCGTTGGGTCCGATGAGCCCGGTGATCACACCCCGCTGCACCTCGAGATGCTCGACGTCGACGGCCTGGATGCCCCCGAAGGCCTTGCCGACCCGATCCACGACCAACAGCGGGTCGGGTTTGGCGACCCCGGGCTCGGCGGCCGTGCCCGCCAGCACGCCCCTCGGCGGTGCGGTCATCGCGCCACCCCCCGTTCCCGGTCCGACCCAGCCTGCGTCGACTTGCGCCGTCGACGGGGGGTGCCGGCGGCGCCGGCTTCGAGCCGCATCTCCCGCGGATTGCCGAGGATGCCTGCGGGCCGGAACGCCAGCAGCAGCACCAGTGCGAGCCCGACCAGTGCGAACCGCAGCGCTCCGACGTCGGAGGGCGACAGCACCTCGGCCGGGATGTAGCCGGCACCGATCGCCTGGAGCAGCGCGCTGTCGATGAACAGCAGCAGGAACCAGAAGATCACCGAGCCCAGCGCCGGGCCCAGCACACGGCCCGCGCCGCCCAGGATGAGCAGCGTGTAGAGGTAGAAGGTCACCACGGGGTTGAAGGTGTTGGGCGCCACCGCTTGGGTGTCGACCGCCAGCAGCATCCCACCGAGCGCGCCGAGCACGCCACCCAGGATCAGGCTCTGCATCTTGTAGCCGAAGACGTTCTTGCCGAGGCTGCGGGCGGCGTCCTCGTCCTCCCGGACCGAGCGCAGCACCCGTCCCCATGGGCTGCGGATGAGCAGGAAGAGGCCGAGCGTGGCCAGCGCCACGGCGCCCCAGCCGACGACCATCACCCACAGGTCGCGCTCGGAGTACACCAGCCGCCCGACGCCGTAGGATCCAGGTGATATCGGGTTGGTGGCGTAGAAGCTGCCGGCGAACTGCTGCAGGCCGTACACCCCGCCCGTCACGGGCTGGGCGAAGCCCGCGTTGTAGGTCAGCCGCAGCACCTCGCCCGCGGCGATCGTGGCGATGGCCAGGTAGTCGGCGCGCAGCCGCAGCGTGGGGATGCCCAGCAGGATCGCCAGCACCACCGCACACGCCAGGCCGACGAGCACCCCGGCCCACAGCGGCCCGCCGAAGGTGGCGACGGTGATCGCCACTCCGTAGGCGCCGACGAGCATGAAGCCGACCTGACCCAGGTTGAGCAGCCCGGTGTAGCCGAAGTGGATGTTGAGCCCGATCGCGGCGAGCGCGTAGATGGCCGCCTGCGGCCCGAGGGCCGCCCGGCCGGCGTCGCCGAGGATGACGAGGATGTCCATCGCTGCCGCCTACCCGACTCGTTCCGCCCGGCCGAGGATGCCCCGCGGCCGCACCAGCAGGACGAGGATGAGCACCCCCAGCGCCCAGGCGTTCTGCAGCTCGATGGGGAAGTAGAGCGTGGACAGCTGGGCGACGAGGCCGACCAGCAGGCCGCCCGCCATGGCACCGAAGGCGCTGCCGAGCCCGCCCAGGATGACCGCGGCGAACATCAACAGCAGCAGCCGGAAACCCATGTCCCAGGTCACGATCTCGGAGAGGCCGAACAGCACGCCGCCCAGCGCCGCCAGACCACCACCGAGCAGCCAGACGTAGAGGATGACGCGGGAGACGTCCACCCCGGAGGACTCGGCGAGATCGCGGTCGTCGGCCACCGCCCGCATGGCCTTGCCGATCCGGCTGCGCTGCAGCATCAGCCCCACCGCCAGCAGCACGCCGAGGGTGACCAGGGTGATCACCAGGTCCCGCGGGGTGATCGCGATCGGCCCGAGTTCGATGGCTTGCTGGATGGTATAGCTGGCGTACGGCTGGGGCCGGGAGCCGTAGAACACCAGGATGATGTGCCGCAGGAACAGTGACAGCCCGATCGAGATGATGAACAGGTTGATGCGGCCGGTACCCCGGATCCGCAGCGGACGCCACAGCCCACGTTCCAGCGCGCCGCCGACCAGTGCCCCGACCGCAATGGCGACGACCGCAGCGGGAATCAGCGCAAGCCCGGGTCCGAGCGCCGCGGCGTTGAGGAAGAACGCCGTCATCGCCCCGATCGTGACCAGCTCCCCGTGCGCGAAGTTGATCAATCCGGTGGTCCCGAAGACCAACGACAGGCCGATCGAGGTGATGGCGATGATCGTGCCGTACTTCACCCCGGCGACGAGCAGCTGCGCCAGCCTGCTGCCGAAGCTCGGGCCTGCGGGCTCGGTGGGACCGGGGGGCGGCGCGGGAGCCGCGCCGGGTCCGGCTTCGGGCTCCCCCGACCCGCTTTCGAGCGGGAACAGCACCGTACGCTGCTGACCGGGCCGCACCGTCACGTCGGTGAGCGTCGCGTCGTCCTCGTCTCGCAGGCGCAGCCCCTCGGGAAGGGTGCCGGCATCGAGTAGCACGTCGTAGGTGCCGGGCGCGGGCAGCGGTACGGTCCAGTTCCCGTCCGGTCCCGACGTAGCGGTGCCGACCTGCTGACCGTCCCCCTCGACCGTGATCACCACTTCCGGCACCGGGTCGCCGTCCGGGCCCTCGAGGGTGCCTTGCAGCACCTCGCCGTCCTGCGCGAGAGCGGCAGCTCCCGAGGTCACCGCCATACCGGCGAACAGGAGGAGCAGCAGGGTCACCAGGCGCTGACGCACAGACACTCCTCGTTACCCGGTCCCTACTCTCCGACGATATGAAGGTGGGTTACTCTACCCCAGCGGGTGACTGGTGGTATGCCATCCACTGAGGTTGTTCACAATCTGTAACACAGCCAGCGTGGTTTCCAAGGGCCGCGCGGAGTGGACGAAACCGGGAGCGGCGTCGGTGCGCGGCCACCGTACAGTGAGTCCGCGCAAGCATGCCCCCGTAGCCCAACCGGCAGAGGCAGCGGACTCAAAACCCGTCCAGTGTGGGTTCGACTCCCACCGGGGGCACCACTCGGGCCCGGCGACGCCCGTCAGGTCGAGCTCAGCGCGGGACGGTCGGGGTGGTCCACCCGCAGCACGACGTCGGCCACCTCCTCCGGGCCCACCTCCTCGGCGTAGCGGCGGTACGCGGGCAGCGTCCAGACGTGCTCGGGTGGGGTGCCGCGCCGCAGCGCGTGCTCGCTCAGGTGCAGGTGCACCACCAGCTCCGCGGGCAGCCCGAGCCCGAGCAACAGTGTGCCGTGGAGCAGCACCACCCCACCGGGGCCGGCGTCCACGTGACCGGCGCGCGCGGCGCGGTCGGCCGCCGCGTCCCAGAACCGCGGCAGTACCCGGCCCGAGCCGCCGGGACCCGCCGGGGCGAGCAGCTCGCGGACCAGCGCGCCGGTGTCGAGACGCTCGGCGTAGAACGCGTCGGGGTCGCGGCGGCCCTGCTCCAGACGCAGCGATGCCGGGCGCAGGAAGTCCTCGGCACGGGCCCGCACCACCGGCCGGCCGCGCAGCCGGAGCGGATCGACCAGGGCCTGCGCCCAGCCACCGGGTTCGGCAGGCGGCGCCCCGTCGACGAGCACCCGGGTCGCGGGTCCGGGGCCACGACACTCCGCGATGCGGTCCGCCAGCTCGGTCACCACGGCGTCGGGGGTCAACGGTCGGACGCGCACCACCCTCGTCGCTCCCTTCCGGCTTCGGGGGTGTGTCCCCCGGTCACGCGCGACCATAAGCGCACTGGTCCGTGGAGCGCTGTAGGGGCACGGATCGGCGCTCTGGCCGAGGTCGTGCGGGCTACGGTGGCGCATCCGTAGGCTCGGCGCCGTGCCCGATCTCACCCCCGAGGAGTTCCGGCGGCTCGGCCACGAGGTGGTCGACTGGGTCGCCGGCTACCGGGAGCGGCTCGAGGACCTGCCGGTACGCAGCGAAGCCGAACCCGGCTGGGTCCGTGGCTCGCTGCCCGACGAGTTGCCCGAGCATCCGCAACCGCTGTCGGCGCTGCTGGCCGACATGGACGAGATCGTCGTCCCGGGCACCACACACTGGCAGCACCCGTCGTTCTTCGGGTACTTCCCGGCCAACGCCTCGCTGGCCTCGCTGCTCGGGGAGCTACTGTCCAGCGGGCTGGGGGTGCAGGGCATGCTCTGGTCGACCTCGCCCGCGGCCACCGAGCTCGAACAGCACCTGCTCGACCAGCTGGCGGTCGCCAGCGGGCTGGGCGAGGCGTTCACCTTCGGCGGCGGGGGCGGCGGGGTCATCCAGGACTCGGCGTCGTCGGCCGCCCTGGCCGCGCTGCTCGCCGCGCTGCACCGTGGCTCGAGCGGGTGGCGCGAGTCCGGGACCGACGGGCTCGAGACCGCCTACGTCTCCCCCGAGACCCACTCCTCGCTGGCCAAGGCCGTTCGCATCGCCGGCCTGGGCGCGGATGCGCTGCGCGTGGTGGGCACCGAGCCGGGCACGACGGCGATGTCGGCCGACGCGCTGTCGGCCACGCTCGCCACCGATGTCGGCTCCGGGCGCAAGCCGGTGCTGGTGTGCGCGACGGTCGGCACCACCGGAACCGGCGCGTGCGACCCCGTCAGGTCGATCGCGTCGGCCTGCGTGGAGCACGGCGCCTGGCTGCACGTCGACGCCGCATGGGCCGGTGCGGCGGCGCTGTGTCCCGAGCTGCGCGGGCCGTTCGACGGGATCGAGCTCGCCGACTCCTACTGCGCCGACGCGCACAAGTGGCTGCTCACCGCGTTCGACGCGTCGATACTGTGGACGCGGCACGGCACGGCGCTGCCCGATGCGCTGTCGGTCACACCGGAGTACCTGCGCAACGCCGCCACCGAGTCGGGCGAGGTCGTCGACTTCCGCGACTGGCACGTGCCGCTGGGGCGGCGGTTCCGGGCACTGAAGCTGTGGGCGGTGCTGCGCTGCCTAGGCATGGAGGGGGTGCGCGAGCACGTCCGTTCGCACGTCGCGTGGGCTGCCGAGCTGGCGCAGTGGGTGCGGGCCGATCCGGGGTTCGAGCTGGCCGCGGAGCCGTCGCTGGCACTGGTGTGCCTGCGGGTACGCACCGGGCGCGGGCCACAGGCCGACGACGAGGCCAGCCGGGCGGTGCTCGAGCGCGTCAACGCCTCCGGCGCGGCGATGCTCACCCACACCAGGGTCGCCGGGCGCTACCTGGTCCGGGTCGCGATCGGGTCGGTCGGCACGCAGCGGCGCCATGTCGTCGCGCTGTGGGACCTGGTACGGGCGACCGCGGCCGAGGTAACCACCTCACCGGCAGCCACCGGCTCACCGGGCGACACGGACCAGCCCCTCCTGGACCACGGTGACGACCAGGTCCGAGTCCCGGGTGAAGAAGCGCCCGGTCGCCAGCCCCCGGGTCCCCGAGGCCGACGGTGAGGCGCAGTCGTAGAGCACCCACTCGTCGGCCCGGAACGGCCGGTGGAACCACATCGCGTGGTCCAGGCTCGCGATCATGGCCCGCTGCCGCCACGGCGAGATGCCGTGGCGGGCGAACACTGCATCGATCAGCGTGATGTCC
>WHSY01000069.1:14383-26740 GCA_009379815.1 Pseudonocardiaceae bacterium | reverse complement strand
CAGCCCCTGCCCGCCGAGATCGAGCGCCTTGGCGCAGGCGGGCACCGGTCCGATGCCCATGGTGCGCGGCGGCACCCCTGCCACCGCCCAGCTGACGAGCCGGGCGAGTGGCCGCAGCCCCAGCTCGGCCGCGCGCTCCGGCGTCGTGACCACGCAGACCGAGGCACCGTCGTTCTGCCCGGACGAGTTGCCCGCGGTGACCGTGGCCGCCGCGTCCTGCTTGCCGAGCACCGGGCGCAGCCCGGCGAGCTGCTCGACGCTGGTATCGGCGCGGGGGTGCTCGTCGGTGTCGACGACGGTGTCGCCCTTTCGCCCCGGCACGGTCACCGAGACGATCTCCTCGGCGAAGCGCCCGTCGTCGCGCGCGGCGACTGCCCGCTGGTGCGAGCGCACCGCGAGCTCGTCCTGCTCCTCGCGCGGGATCGAGTACTCCTGGCGCAGGTTCTCCGCCGTCTCCAGCATCCCGCCGGGCACCGGGAAGTTCTCCCCGCCCGCGGTCACCCGCCCGCGGGCCAGCGAGTCGTGCAGCTGCACCCCCTCGCCACGCACTCCCCAGCGCATCGACGTGGAGTAGAACGGGGCGCCACTCATGCTCTCCGCGCCCCCGGCGAGCACCACGTCGGTGATCCCGGTCTGCACCTGCATGGCGCCCTGCAGTACGGCCTGCAGGCCCGACCCGCAGCGCCGGTCGAGTTGCAGGCCGGGTACCTCGACGCCGAGGCCCGCGTCGAGCGCGACGACCCGGCCGATGGCGGGCGCCTCCATGGTCGGGTAGCAGTGGCCGAGGATGACCTCGTCGACGTGCTCGCTGCCCAGGCCGGTGCGGTCCAGCAGGGCGCGCACCACCGCGGCCCCGAGCCGGTGCGCGGGCACGTCCCGCAGCGCACCGCCGAAGCGGCCGACCGGCGTCCGCAACGGTTCGCAGATCACCGCATCACGCATCAGAAATACACCCTCGTCACCCACTCGGCCACGCAGCCCGGCTTGTCGCTGCCCTCGATCTCCAGCGTGGTCCGCAGCACCAGCTGCAGCCCACCCTGCACGTCCTCGACCTCGGCGAGCTCGGCGTTGGCCCGCACCTTGGAGCCTGCCGGAACCGGCGCGGGGAAGCGCATCTTGTTCAGCCCGTAGTTGATGCCCATCCGCACGCCGTCGACGCGGTAGACCTGCGCCATCAGATACGGCAGCAGCGACAGGGTGAGGAAGCCGTGCGCGATCGTCGTGCCGAACGGCCCGGCAGCGGCCTTCTCGGTGTCGACGTGGATCCACTGATGGTCGCCGGTCGCGTCGGCGAAGGTGTCGATCCGTTCCTGGTCGATGGTCATCCAGTCGCTGGTACCCAGCTGCTCGCCTGCCGCGGACCGCAGATCGTCGGCCCCGGTGAACACCCGCATCGCTGCTCCTCCTCGCACGCTCGTCCGTCGTCCGCCCCAGCTTGCCACCCGCCGCCGCAGGCGGGCACCTCACGCGACACGGGTCACCGTCGGGCCGTCACCGGCGGATCGGAGCGACCCGCTCCCGCGCGCCGGTCAGGGCGACCTCGGAGACCGGCCCCAGCAGCCAGCGACGGCGGTGCGCGTCCGCCCGCTCGAAGGTCAACTTCGCGCGGCGGCCGTCCATCCGCAGCACGGCCAGTGCGTTGCCGAAGTGCGGGCCGCTCGTGCGCCGCCAGCTCACCGCGGGGTCGGGCACCCCCGACCGGCGGGCGAGCCGGCGGGCCACGGCGCCCAGCAGCCGCAGCCACGACACCCGCAGCGCCAACCTGATGTGGCCGGGCACCGCGTGGTGGACCGGCGAGGACACCAGCTGGTGGACGGGTGTCGGCACCGGTTCGTCGAACCGCGCCCTGGCGGTGTAGCTGTGGTGCACGTCGCCGGACAGCACCGACACGGTGGCCGGTGCCCCGGGCTCGGCCGCCACCCGCCGCAGCGCGGCGGTGAACCGGTCGAAGGAGGCGCGGAAGGCGGGCCAGTGCTCCAGGTCGGCGGCCTGGCGGATCCGCTCGGCCAGCGCGCTGCCGCGAGCGCAGCCGACCTCGTTGGCCGACTGCAGGTCGCTGACCGCGGGCGGCAGCAGCCACGGCAGCGAGCTGCCGACGAGCAGGTGATCGACGGCGTCGGTCGCGGCCGTGGCGATGCTGTCCTCGACCCAGCTGAACTCGGCATCGTCGAGCATCGCCCGCGCCCCCTCGGTGAGCACCCGCCCGCACCGGGTGTCCACCATGACCAGCCGCGCGCGGTCGAGGTCCCAGCGAAAGCTCCACCTGATCGAGGTCGGGTCCGTGTCGGCCGCATCGGCCATCCGCGCCAGCACCGGCCACGCGTCCCCGTCGGCATCGACCACGGCCCGGTAGGTCGGGTCGGCGGCACGCTCCTCCGGGCCCAGGTTGCCGGCGTGCTGGTAGACCCAGTACGAGGCGAGTCCACCGCGAATCCGCTCGCGCCACCACCGCTGGGCGGTCAGGTGATCGCGCCAGGCCGCGGAGGTGTTCCAGTCGTCACGCACGTCGTGGTCGTCGAAGATCATGGCCGTGGGCACGGTGGACAGCAGCCAGCGCAGCTCCTCGTCCGACCACGACTCGACGTAGAGCCGGACGTACTCGGTGAAGTCGGCGGCCTCGGCGCCCGGCGGCTGCCGGATGTCGCGCCGCGCGGCCATCCAGCGCCAGGTCTGCGGGGTCGGATTGTCGGCGTAGACCTGGTCACCGAGCAGCAGCAGCGCGTCGGGCCACTGCTGCGACGGGATGCTCGCCAGCCGAGTGGCGTAGACGTCCAGCGCGTCGATGCCCAGCAGCGCCGCCTGCCGCGGCTCGTCGGGCTTGGGGTGTCGGCAGGATCCGAAGACGACCCGCAGCGGGCCGTTCCCGCCTCGGGTGCGGATCCGGCCGGCCGGCCATGCCGAGCCCTCCCGCGGCCAGACCCGCTCCGAGTCGAGGTGCACCTCGTACTCGGTCGAGGTTGCGGGCACCAGGCCGGTGACGTCGACCAACGCGTAGTGGCACCCGGCGACGGTGAAGGTCGAGGCGCGGGCACCGAGTACCTCGACGACCGCGGGACGGTCGGTCTGCACCCACACCGTCGCCGTGGTCTCACCGACGTGCCGCAGCACCGGTCCCAGAAGCAATCGCGCAGACGCCACCGGCACTGCCTACCTGAGACGAGCCCGGTACGCGAGCGGCACCGCCGCCGGGGCAGGCTGTGCGGCGTGACGGACACGTCGGCGTCGCTGCGGATCGGCACCCCGGCCGGACGGTGGGTGCTGCTCGCGACGATCGGCGGGTCGGGGTTGGCGATGCTCGACGCCACCGTCGTCAACGTCGCGCTGGCGCGGCTCGGGCGTGACCTCGGCGCGGGGTTCCGCGACCTGCAGTGGATCGTCAACGCCTACACCCTCACCCTCGCCTCGCTGATCCTGCTCGGTGGGGCACTGGGCGACCGGTTCGGCCGCCGCAGGATCTTCGTCGTCGGCGTGGTGTGGTTCGCGGCCGCCTCGCTGCTGTGCGGCGTCGCGCCGAGCGCCGAGCTGCTGGTGGCGGCGCGGGCGCTGCAGGGCATCGGCGGGGCGCTGCTGACCCCGGGCAGCCTGGCGATCATCTCCGCCTCTTTCGAGGGCGGTGACCGGGCACGCGCGATCGGCGCGTGGTCAGGGCTGGCCGGCCTGGCGGGCGCGGTGGGGCCGTTCGTGGGCGGCTGGCTGGTGGAGCTGGACTGGCGGGCGGTGTTCCTGGTGAACCTGCCGGTCGCGGCGTTCGTCATCGCGGTGACGCTGCGCCACGTGCCGGAGACCCGCGACACCGACGGCCCGCCGGGGCTCGACGTCACCGGCACGGTGCTCGCCGCGGCCGGGCTGGGCGGGGTGACCTATGCGCTGACCACGGCGGGCGAGGACGGCCTCGGGGGCCCCGCGGTGGTGGCGCCCGGGCTCGCCGGGGTGGCCGCGCTGATCGGCTTCGTGCTCGTCGAGCGCCGGTCGCCGCATCCGCTGGTGCCGCTGCGCCTGTTCGCCGACCGCCGGTTCTCGGCAACCAACGTGGTGACGCTGCTGGTCTACAGCGCGCTGGGGGTGTTCTTCTTCCTGCTGGTGCTGCAGCTGCAGACCGTCTCGGGGTTCTCACCGCTGCTGGCGGGTACCGCGATGCTGCCGGTGACCGCGCTGATGCTGCTGCTGTCCGCGCGTGCCGGGGCGCTGGCCGAGCGGATCGGGCCGCGACTACCGATGACAGTAGGGCCGCTGGTGGCCGCTGCCGGGTTCCTACTGACGCTGCGGATCGGGGCCGGCGCCTCCTACCTGCGCGACGTGCTGCCCGCCGTGGTGGTGCTGGGGCTGGGGCTCTCGCTGACCGTCGCACCGCTGACCGCCACCGTGCTCGGGTCGGTCGCGCAACGCCACGCCGGCACCGCCTCCGGCGTGAACAACGCCATCGCCCGCTCGGCGGGGCTGCTCGCCGTCGCGGTCATCCCGGTCGCCGCCGGGATCTCGGGCGACGACTACACCGACGCGGCGGCCTTCGACACCGGCTTCGGCACCGCGATGACGATCAGCGCGGTGCTGCTGGTGCTCGGCGCGGCGGTCTCCGCGGTGGCGCTGCGCGGCACCGCCCCCGCCCGCCCCGAGCCACCTCGCCCCGAATCCGTGCCGGTCGGCGAGCTGCGGCTGCAACGGTGCCCGCACTGCGGCGTCACCGGCCCGCAGCTACACCCCGACGAGCACAGCCCGGTGTAGCCGCGAGGGTAGTGTCCCGGGCACGATGCGAGTGGCGCTGTTCGTGACGTGCCTGGCCGACACGTTCTTCCCCGGTACCGGCCGGGCAGTGGTCGAGCTGCTGGAGCGGCTCGGCTGCGATGTCGACTTCCCCATGGCGCAGACCTGCTGCGGACAGCTGCACGGCAACACCGGTTACCGGCAGCACGCCGTGTCGCTCGCGCGCAGGCACAAGGGAATCTTCGCGGGCTACGACGCGGTCGTGGTGCCCTCGGGGTCGTGCGCGGCGCAGGTGCGCGAGATGCACCCGGGCATGGTCGGCGACACCCACGGCGCCATGGCCGGCGCCATGGTCGCGCCGACCTACGAGCTGTCGGAGTTCCTCGTCGACGCGCTCGGCCTCACCGACGTCGGCGCCTACTTCCCGCACCGGGTGACCTACCACCCCACCTGCCACTCGCTGCGGCTGCTGCAGGTCGGCGACAAGCCGCTGCGGCTGCTTCGCGCGGTGCGCGGGCTGGAGCTGGTCGACCTGCCCGGCGCCGAGGAGTGCTGCGGGTTCGGCGGCACGTTCGCGATCAAGAACGCCGAGGTGTCCACCGCGATGCTGGCGGACAAGATGCGCTGCGTGCAGGACACCGGCGCCGAGGTGGTCACGGCGGGCGACAGCTCGTGCCTGATGCACATCGGCGGGGGGCTGTCGCGGTTGCGGGCCGGGGTGGCACCGGTGCACCTGGCGGAGATCCTGGCGTCGACCGAGGAGGCACCGTGGGCACCGGCGGCGTGACGTGGCTGGGCACCCCCGCCTTCCCCGAAGCGGCGCGCGCCGCACTGTCCGACACCCAGCTGCGGGCCAACTTGCACAAGGCCACCAGCACGATCCGCGGCAAGCGCGCCGGGGCCGTCGCCGAGCTGCCCGACTGGGAGCGGCTGCGCCGCGCCGGTGAGGCGATCAAGGACGACGTGCTGGCGCAGCTGGACGGGTATCTCGAGCAGCTCGAGGCGGCCGTCACGGCCCGCGGCGGGGTGGTGCACTGGGCCCGCGACGCCGATGAGGCCAACGCCATCGTGCTGCGGCTGGCGCGCGAGGCCGGGACCGACGAGGTGGTCAAGGTCAAGTCGCTGGCCACCGACGAGATCGAGCTCAACGAGGCGCTGGCGGCGGGGGGCGTGCCGGCCGTCGAGACCGACCTCGCCGAGCTCATCGTCCAGCTCGGCCGCGACCGGCCGTCGCACCTCCTGGTGCCCGCGATCCACCGCAACCGCGCCGAGATCCGCGACCTGTTCCGCCGCGAGATGCCCGACGCCCCGGCCGACCTGTCCGACGAGCCCCGCGCGCTGGCCGAGGCGGCCCGGGCGCACCTGCGGCGCAAGTTCCTCTCCGCCCGCGTCGCGGTGTCCGGCGCCAACTTCGCGGTGGCCGACACGGGCTCGATCGTGGTGGTCGAGTCCGAGGGCAACGGCCGGATGTGCCTGACGCTGCCGCAGACCCTGATCACCGTGATGGGCGTCGAGAAGCTGGTGCCGTCCTGGCGCGATCTCGAGGTGTTCCTGCAGCTGTTACCCCGCTCGTCGACCGCCGAGCGGATGAACCCCTACACCTCGATCTGGACCGGGGTCACCCCCGGCGACGGTCCCCGGGAGTTCCACCTGGTGCTGCTCGACAACGGGCGCACCGACACGCTGGCCGACGCCGTGGGTCGGCAGGCGCTGCGCTGCATCCGGTGCTCGGCGTGCCTGAACGTCTGCCCCGTCTACGAGCGCACCGGCGGCCAGGCCTACGGCTCGGTCTATCCCGGACCGATCGGTGCGATCCTGTCCCCGCAGCTGCTCGGTGACTTCCACGACGAGCAGGCCGCGTCGCTGCCGTACGCGTCGTCGCTGTGTGGGGCGTGCTTCGAGGTGTGCCCGGTGCGCATCGACATCCCCGAGGTGCTGGTGCACCTGCGCGGCAAGGCCGTCGAGGCCAAGGGGTCGCGCTCACCGGAGGCGCTGGCGATGTCGGCGCTCGGCTGGGTGATGGCCGGCCCGCGACGTTTCGAGGCCGCCCAGCGCCTCGGTGGCCTGGCCGGCGCGGTGGGCGGCGGCACGATCCACCGGCTGCCGTGGCCCGGTTCGAAGTGGACGGCCGCCCGCGACGCACCCGCACCGGCGCGCGAGCCGTTCCGGGCCTGGTGGAGGCGCACCCGTGGCTAGCGGGGCTCGACGCGAGGTGCTCGGCCGGATCCGCGCCGCGCTGGCCGACCGGCCCTCGCCAGAGCCCGTGGTCCGTGACTACGACACCTGCCGCGCGGTCGACGACGCCGTCGGCCTGTTCGCCGAGCGGGTCGCCGACTACCGGGCCACCGTCACGTGGGTCGGTGCCGGTGAGCTGCCCGCGGCGATCGCCGCGGCACTGCGGGCCCGCAGTGCGCGAGCGATGCTGGGTCCGCCCGACCTCCCCGGCGACTGGCGAGTACCCGACGTCGAGTGGCACCTCGACGAGCCGCCACTGGTCGTCGAGCGGCTGGACAGCTGCGACGGGGTGCTCACCGGCTGCGCGATCGCGATCTCCGAGACCGGGACCATCGTGCTCGACGCGGGGGCGACGCAGGGTCGCCGGGTCCTGACCCTGGTGCCCGACTACCACCTGTGCGTGGTGGGCGCCGACCAGGTCGTGGTCTCGGTACCCGAGGCGCTGGCCCGGCTGGACCCGGTACGGCCGCTGACGTTCATCAGCGGGCCCTCGGCGACCAGCGACATCGAGCTCGACCGCGTCGAGGGGGTCCACGGCCCCCGCACCCTCGACGTCCTGCTCGTACCGACGGCGGGCACGTAGCAGGGCGCCTTCCGCTCACGACGTCCGCAGCCGGTGCTCACCGAGGCCCGCGACGTCGACCTCATCCAACGACCTGACGACGAGATCGGCGTCCGCGGCCGCCAGGAGCTCCTCGTCGTCGGCTCGGGCCAGACCCAACGCCGCCATGCCGCCGGCCTTGGCCGCCTGCACGCCGCTGGCTGCGTCCTCGACGACGAAGCAGTGCTCCGGGGCGACGCCGAGCTCGGTGGCTCCGGTCAGGAAGATCTCCGGGTGCGGTTTGCCCTGGGCGAAGTCGCGTCCGGAGATGTCGACGTCGAAGAACTCCAGCAGGCTCAGGCCCGGCCGCAGGAAGTCGTAGTGCAGGCCCTGCTCCGCGGCGAAGGTGTCGAGCCGGATCTGGCGGAGGAACAGTCCGGCGTTCTTCGACGACGATGCCGCCACCATCGGGGTCCCCGCGTCGCGCACGGCCAGCACGAAACGCAACGCGTCGGGGTAAGCCTCGAACTCACCGGCCTCGATGAGCTTGATGACCATGCGCTGCTTGTTCGCGGCGTAGACAACCACCCGCTCGGCGGCGCCGGGAACCTCGAAGTACTCCAGGGCCGCCAGCGCTCCGCTCATGCGAGGCTTGCCCGATATCACCTGCTGGTAGACCTGCGGCGTGAAGCGCTCGTCGGCCCACGAGGTCTGGCCCGCGACGTCGGCCCAGTCGTTGTCCATCAGCTCACGCAGCGAGTCCCGCCACGCCCGTTCGTGCGGGGAGTCGACCAGCACGCCGTCGACATCGAGGATCGCTGCCTCAAAGCCTCGTGTCGGCACTATCGCTCCTTCCGAGCCCTCCTGGAGCTCACGCTGCCGGGCGCAGCGGCGCTACCCACTCCTGCCCGGGGACCAGCTCTCGTACCTCGTCGCCGATGCCGATCCGGACGGGCCGGCTGAAGCCCTCGGCCAGGGCGTGCACCGTCAGCTCATCGCCGGAGATGCCGACCCTGATCGACGTACCGCGGAACTGCATCAGGAGCGTGAGCCCGTCGAGCCGGTCGGTGAGTGTCGGGGCGAAATGCAGGACACCGTCGCGCACGCTGGCACCGACGTAGCTGCGCTGCACGAGATCCAGTGTGCCGGACATGACACCCATGTGGATGCCCTCCTTGGTGGTGCCGCCCTGCACGTCACCCACGTCGCTCTCGAGCGCGACGAGGAAGCGCATCCACGAGCTCTCCGGGTCCAGGCCGCCGAGCACGGCGGCGTGCGTGACCAGGCTCAGCGTCGATCCGTGGGAGGTGCGCCGGTCGTAGTAGGCGACGGTTCGCCGCGCGAGGTCGGGGTCGTGGTCGTACCCGAGTCTGTCGAGCAGCTCGCGAAGCTCGTCGTCGGAGAACAGGAAGAACAGCATCACCGCGTCGGCCTGCTTGGCCAGCTTGTAGCGGTTGGGGTCGTCGCCCTCGGCCTTGAGGATGCGGTCCAGGCGCTGGGTGTTGGGGTGCTCGGCGCGGTAGCGCTCCCAGTCGAGCTCCTCGAGATCGGCGTAGCCCTCGAACTGGCTGACGATGTATTCCGCCTCTGCGGCGCCGTTGGCATGAAAGGGGACGAACATCTTGCGGCTCATCTCATCCCACGTGCGCAGCTCGTCGTCGGTCAGCCCGAGGCGGACCCGCAGCGCGGCGCGACGGCTCGTCGACAGCAGGTCGAGCACTCGCGGGGCGGTGCCGGCGATCCAGGCCACCATCAGGTTGGTGTAGGCGTTGTTGCGCAGCCCACCTTCCTCGGCGCCGGGATAGCGCTCGTGAAACTCGTCGGGCCCCATCACTCCGTGGATCTCGTATCGATCGCGCTCGGGGTTGTAGTGCGCGATCGAGGCCCAGAAGCGGGCGATCTCGAGCATGAGCTCGGCGCCGTAGTCGCGGAGAAACCTCAGGTCGTCGGTGGCCTGGTAGTAGTGCCAGACGTTGTAGAAGATCGCCGCGTTGACGTGGCGCTGGTTGTGGCTGTGGTCGGGGTCCCACCGCCCGGACAGCGGGTTGAGATGGACGACCTGCGTCTCCTCGGTACCGTCGCTGCCGCTCTGCCACGGGAACATCGCGCCCCGGTAGCCGACATCCCGTGCGGCCGCCCGCGCCTCGGCGAGGCGGCGGTAGCGGTACATCAACAACCCGCGGGTGATCTCGGGCAGCCGGAAGTTGAGGTAGGGGTAGACGTAGAGTTCGTCCCAGAACACGTGCCCGCGGTAGGCCTCGCCATTGAGCCCCCGAGCCGGAACGCCTGCGTCGTGCAGGGCAGTGTGTCGCGAGCACACCTGCAGCACATGGGATATGTGCAAACGCAGCAGCAGCTGCACGCGGGGCTGGCGGGGCAGCTGGATGTCACCGACGTCCCACAGCTCGGTCCACGCCGACTCGTGCTCGGTCAGCGCCGCGGCGAAGTCCGGGTAGCGCGCGACATGCTTCTCGGCGGCGACCAACGTCTCGGTGATCGCGTTGTCGTGGGAGGTGAACAGCGAGATCATCTTCTCGACGCGCACCGGGCTGCCCTGCTCGACGTCGAAGGCCAGGACCTGCTGGATGTAGTCCTCCATCTGGTAGAGGTTGCGGTCGACGTCCAGCGGGGCGTCAACCGAAGGCCTGCTTGCAGGGATCGGCACAGCACCGGCCTGGAAGACGCGAGTGCGCGCGGCTTCGGCGACGTAGATGTTCGACTGCCGGGTCTGCACCTTCAGTGCGATGATCTCCGGGCCGAAGGTGCGTGGCGACCCCGGGTTGAGGTGACGCCCTTCGAGCTCGCGGTAGCGGGCAACCATGTGGTTCGTCACCCGACCATCGAGCCCGGAGATCACTTCCACGCGGCCGGACCAGTCGACCGGGGTCACCGTCCACTCGATGCCGGCCAAGTGGCTGTCGGCCATGCTCACGAAGCGGCGGCTGCGCAGGGTCGTCTCGCGGCCGGCCCGGTCGCGGAACTGGATCTCGCGCGCCACCACGGCGTTGCGGGTGTCGTAGGAGTGGCGATAGCTGAGCACCTCGACGTTGTCGAGCCGGATCGCCTCCTCCCCCTCGATCCTCAGCTTGAGCAGCAACCAGTTGGGGAGGTTGACCAGGTCCTCGTTGGGGACCGGGCGACCGCCGAGGATGGTCGTCTCCCGGTTGAAGCAGCCGTGGGCGTATGTGCCCGGGTAATGGACCGCGTTCGCGTCCTCCCACTCGGCCGCTCCCCGGGTGGCGAAGTAGCCGTTGCCGGTCGAGGTCAGGGTCTCGCGCAGACCTTCCTGCGCGGGGTCGAAGTCGTGGTAGACGAGGGTGAAGTCCGGCACGGGTCCCTTCCCGAAAGGTTGCACGTTCAGTCTTGGATGAGTGGGGCCAGCGTGTTGAGGAACTGTTCCACCTCGACGGTGGACTCCAGGACGAAGTCCGCGGCGGTGCGCCGGTTCGCCACCTCCGGGTCGTCCGGGTGGCCGACGATGACGCCGACGCCCCGTCCGGCCAGCGCCCGGAAGGCGTCCTCGTCGGTGATGTCGTCCCCGAGGTAGAGCGGCACGACATCGTCGGCGTCGAGATCCAGCGTCGCCAGCAGGTGCAGGACGGCCTTGCCCTTGTGCCAATCGATCTTCGGCTGGAGCTCGTGCACCATCTTCCCGGGCGTGACCTTCAGCCGCCCGGAGTACTCGTCCAGCAGCTCGTCGACCACCGCGGTGACCTCGGCGCGGTGCTCCGGATCAGCGTGCCGGTAGTGGAGCGCGACCGAGGCCCGCGTCGGCTCGACCATCGCACCCGGAATCGATTCGATCTCGGCGCGGAGCCGGTCGGTGACCTCGGAGATCAGGTCTTCGAAGCCGGTTGCGGCATCGTGGGTCATGGTGCCCTGTTGCGGACTCCAGATGTCGAAGCCGTGGCTGCCCGCCACCACCAGGTTGTCGACGCCCATCAGCTGCTGCACGACGGGTCGGTCGCGACCGCTGACCACGCACACCGAGCAGTGCTGCGCCAGGGCCCGGACCGCTGATCGCATGCCGTCGGACATGACCGCGTCCTCCGGCCGATCAACGATCGGGGTCAACACCCCGTCGTAGTCGAGGAACACGGCGGGCCGGCGACCGGCCAGCCTCGCGGCGAACTGCTCGCCGTCGCGTAGCGCGTCGGGCAGGTCGCGAACGGTCGACCCCTGCATGGTCACGGTCGTCGGCGTGTCGGCGTAGGTGCGGTCCCGGTCGGCATCGGCACATACCTACCTTGCGCGGAGAGCGTCCACAGTGACGCAGGGTGTCGACGTTAACACGTGCTCGGGCACACGGCGGGGTGGCGCCGGCCAGGGTCAGGCAGCGCTTCGACGTGGTCGGTCACCGAAAGGTGCCCTCCCGTCGCGCCTCGACGACCGTCTAGCCTGCTGACACCGACACCCTGAGGGAGGCCATGCTCACCGACCGTACGACCCTCACCCAGTTCCTGATCGAGGAGCGGCGCCGCTATCCGGGCGCGAGCGGGGAGCTGAACTCGCTGATCCTCGATGTCGCGCTCGCCTGCAAGGCGATCTCCAAGCGGGTGGCCCACGGGGCGCTCGGCGGTGTGCTCGGCGCCGCGGCGACGACCAACGTCGGCGGGGAGACACAGCAGAAGCTCGACCTGGTCGCGAACGACCTGTTCCTGCGCGCCAACGAATGGGGCGGTCAGGTCTCCGGGATGGTCTCCGAGGAGCTGGCGGCGCCGCATCACATCCCGGAGCACTACCCGCGGGGCAAGTACCTCCTGGTGTACGACCCGCTCGACGGTTCGTCGAACATCGACGTCAACGTCTCGGTCGGCAGCATCTTCTCGATCCTGCGTGCCCCGAACCCGGGCGCGAACGCCGCCGCGGAAGACTTCCTG
>WHSY01000069.1:0-14373 GCA_009379815.1 Pseudonocardiaceae bacterium | reverse complement strand
GGCAGTACGGGCCCGCGCGGCAAGGACTTCAACATGCGGTGGGTCGCGTCGCTCGTCGCGGAGACCCACCGCATCCTCACCCGCGGCGGCGTGTTCCTCTATCCGCGCGACACGAAGGACCCGACGACGCAGGGTCGGTTGCGCCTGCTCTACGAGGCCAATCCGGTGTCCTTCCTCATCGAGCAGGCGGGCGGCCTCGCGAGCACCGGGCGTGCGCGGGTTCTCGACGTCGCACCGGAGGACCTGCACCAGCGCATTCCGTTCATCTTCGGCGCACGCGAAGAGGTCGAGCGCATCGAGCAATACCACCGCGACCACAACGTGGTCGAGCGTGACGCGCCGCTCTACGGCACACGCGGCCTGTTCCGCACCAACGGTTGAGCGAAGGGGGAGGAGATCATGTCAGCCGAGCATCCGATCATCGCCATCACCGGCTCCTCGGGCGCCGGGACGTCGTCGGTGATGCGCACCTTCGAACAGATCTTCCGGCGCGAGCACGTGAACGCGGCGTTCGTCGAGGGCGACAGCTTCCACCGATACGACCGCACCGAGATGAAGGCCAAGATGACCGAGGCGGTGGACAGCAATGACCGCACATTCAGCCACTTCGGGCCAGCGGCGAACCTCTTCGAAGAGCTCGAGGAACTGTTCCGGCGCTACAGCGAGGACGGCGGCGGCCGCGTGCGCAGGTACCTGCACAACGACGACGAGGCGGAGCCATACGGGCAGCCCCCCGGTACGTTCACACCCTGGGACGACCTGCCCGCCGGCACCGATCTGCTGTTCTACGAAGGCCTCCACGGAGCGGTTGCGACCGACAAGGTCGACGCCGCCCAGCACGTGGACCTGCGCATCGGCGTCGTACCGGTGATCAACCTGGAGTGGATCCAGAAGCTGCAACGCGACAAGGCGACGCGGGGCTACTCCACCGAGGCGGTGACCGACACGATCCTGCGCCGCATGCCCGACTACGTGAACTACATCTCCCCGCAGTTCTCGCGCACGCACGTCAACTTCCAGCGCGTGCCGATGGTCGATACATCCAACCCGTTCATCGCCCGGACCATCCCGACGCTGGACGAGTCGATGCTCATCATCCGCTTCGCCGACCCGCGCGGCATCGACTTCTCATATCTCGTGTCGATGCTGCACGACTCGTTCATGTCGCGCGCGAACACCATCGTCTGCCCCGGCGGCAAGATGGATCTGGCGATGCAGCTCATCTTCACGCCGATGATCTGGCGGCTGATCGAGCGGCGTAAGCAGGCGCTCGGGCACTGACAGGGCTGCGCTCGACCCGCGCTCAGCCGATGCGACGGTCCCGGCCGGCCCACTCCTGCTCGCGCAGCAGATACTTCTGGATCTTGCCGGTGGAGGTCTTGGGAAGCTCCCCGAACACCACGCGCCGCTGCGCCTTGAAGCGTGCGAGCCGCTCCCGGACGTGCGCGACGATCTCCTCCTCGGTGGCCGACGCACCGTCGCGCAGCGTGATGTAGGCGGCAGGAACCTCGCCCCACTTCTCGTCCGGGACCGCCACCACGGCCACCTCGAGCACGGCGGGGTGCGCGGCGACGGCCTGCTCGACCTCCACCGATGCCACGTTCTCCCCGCCCGAGATGATCACGTCCTTGCTGCGGTCGCGCAGCTCGACGTAGCCGTCCGGGTGGGTCACCCCGAGGTCCCCGGTGCGGAACCAGCCGTCGGGCGCCGCCGCGGCGGTGGCCTCCGGATCATGCAGGTAGCCGAGCATGACGTTGTTGCCGCGCAGCGCGATCTCCCCGATCGTCTCGCCGTCGGTCGGGACATCGGCCCCGGAACCGTCCACCACGCGGGCGCGGCAGGAGACCACGTTGCCGACCCCCTGACGCGCCTTCAACCGCGCCTGCGCTGCGCCGGACAGCGCGTCCCACTCCGGGTGCCACTCGCAGACCATGATCGGGCCGAAGGTCTCGGTGAGCCCGTAGAGGTGGGTGACCTGCACGCCGAGCTGCGCCATCCGGTCCAGGACCGTCGGCGTGGGCGGCGCTCCCCCGGTCGCCATCCGGATCGGGGCGGCACCGGGATCCCACTGGTCCGCCTCGGGTGCGTAGGCCAGCATGGACAGCACCGTCGGTGCTCCCTCGAGGTGTGTGACGCCCTCCGCTTCGATCAACCGCCACACCTGCGAACCGTCCACGCGTGGCAGGCAGACGTGGCGCGCCGCCGCCGCGGTCACCGCCCACGGGAAGCACCAGCCGTTGCAGTGGAACATCGGCAGCGTCCACAGGTGCACCGACCCCGGTGTCAGCTCCATGTGGGCGACCATCGCCAGTGCCTGCAACGTGGCACCGCGGTGGTGGTACATCACGCCCTTGGGCCTGCCCGTGGTGCCGGAGGTGTAGTTGACCGACAGCAGCGCCGTCTCGTCGTCCGGGGTCACGGCATACGGGCTGGCCGCGGCGAGCGCGTCCTCGTAGGGTCCCTCGGCCGCGAGCAGCTGTGGCCGCCGCGCCGGGTCCATCCCGTCGAGCGCCTCGCGCACCGGCGCGGCGAACGACTCCTCGTAGATCAGCACCGCCGACTCGCTGTGCCCGAGGATGTAGCCGATCTCGCCCGGCGAGAGCCGGGTGTTGATCGCGACCAGGGCCGCTCCCGACCAGGGCACCCCGTAATGCGCCTCGAGCAGCACATGGGTGTTGTTCGCGAGCACCGCCACCGGCCGCCCGCCTGCGAGCTCGCGTAGCGCCCCGGCCAGTGCGCGGCAGCGCCGGTGCAGTTCGGCGTAGTCGATCCGCATGGTGCCGTCGACCACGGCCAGCCGGTCACCGTGCGCGTGCGCCGCACGGTCGAGGAACGCCACCGGCGTCAGCGGCTCGAAGGACAGCGAATCACTCACGACCGCTCCGATCGACCGCCACCCCCGACTCGATCAGCGCGTCCACATCGGACACCCCCCAGTCGGTCAGTGTCGCCCTGGTGTGCTCACCGCTCGCGGCGGGTGGCCGCGAGACCGCGCCCTGGGTGCGGCTGAACCGGGGCGCGGGCACGGGCACGGTCGTCCCGTCGACCTCCGCGAACGTGCCGCGGGCAGCCACCTGGGGATGCGACGGCGCCTCGGTCATGCTCAGCACCGGTGCGACGCAGGCGTCGGAGCCGTCGAAGACCGCGGCCCACTCGTCGCGAGTGCGGGACTTGAACGCGGCCGCGATCCGCTCCCGCAGTGCGGGCCAGCCCGTCGGGTCGTCACGGTCGGCGTCCTCGGGGTCCAGGCCGAGCAGCGACACGAACTCCGCGTAGAACTTCGGCTCGAGCGCCCCCACCGCCATGTGCCCGCCGTCGGCGGTCTCGTAGACGTCGTAGAACGGGGTGCCGGTGTCGAGCAGGTTGCGGCCCCGCTCGTCACGCCACGCCCCCGAGCCGAACATCCCGTACATCGCCGTCATCAGCGACGCCGCGCCGTCGACGATCGCCGCGTCGACGACCTGGCCGCGCCCCGACCTGTTGGCCTCGAGCAGTGCCGCGAGCACCCCGGCCACGAGGTACATGCCACCGCCCCCGAAGTCGCCGACCACGTTGAGCGGCACCTGCGGCGGACCATCGGCGCGCCCGATCGCGTGCAACGTGCCGGTGACCGCGATGTAGGCGATGTCGTGGCCCGCGGTCTGCGCCCACGGCCCTTCCTGCCCCCAGCCCGTCATCCGGCCGTAGACCAGCTTGGGGTTGCGCTGCCAGCAGTCCTCCGGCCCCAGGCCGAGCCGCTCGGTGACGCCGGGCCGGAATCCCTCGATCAGCACGTCGGCACGGTCGGTCAGCTGCAGGGCGGCCGCGACCCCCTCGGGCCGGCGCAGGTCGAGTACGACCGAGCGCCGTCCCCGTTCGAGTGCGGCCAGCCGTGGCCCGTCGTTGCCCGGCCGGTCGATGCGCACCACCTCGGCACCGAGGTCGGCGAACATCATGCCGGCGAACGGGCCGGGGCCGATGCCGCCGAGTTCCACGACGCGGACCCCGTGCAGGGGGCCCGAGGGATGCTGGTCCGAAGTCATCGACGTCTCTCCCGGGGGATCGTTGGTGGGTCCTGCCTACCTGATCGTGCCCGGGCTGCACCACCGTGCCGTCCCCGGGGCCGGCACGCCGTCGCCGGCCCCGGGACGGCCCGCGGTGTCACTCGCTGATGGTGATGGCCTGTACGGGACAGGCCGCAGCGCCTTCGCGGGCCGGCTCCTCGAGGTCCGGGCCCGGCTCGGGCACCTTGACCACCGAGTAGCCGTCGTCGTCGAGGTCATAGACCTCGGGTGCGACGGCATTACACTGTCCGTGACCCTCGCAGATGTTGGGGTCGACCTCGACACGCATCTGGGATCTCCTTCCGGTCCTCGTGGTGGGAGACGCCGAGCATCCTGCGGCGGCGCCATCAGTGTCCAGCACCGCCGGTGATCATCCGCCACACACCCTCGGGCCCGGCCGCCAGCGCCGCCGCACCGATCACGCCGTCCCAGTGGGCCTCGTTGCCGTACTCCTCGCGCCACGCCCACATCCGCGTCGTGACCAGCCGCAGCCGGTGTTCGAGCGTGAACCCCATGGCCCCGTGCACCTGGTGTGCGATGGCAGCGACGGTGCCGGCCGCGGCGCTGGTCCGGGACTTGGCGATCCCGACGGCCAGCGCGGTCGCCTCGGCTGCGAAGCCGTCGGCGACCGAGCGCACGGCGGCGTCGGTGGCGGCACGGCAGGCCGCAACCTCGCCGGCGGCGAGCGCGATCTGCTGCGTCACCGCCTGGAACCGGGCGATCGGGCGGCCGAACTGCTCGCGCTCGCCGGCGTGGCGGACCATCAGCTCCAGCGCCCGCTCGGCCGCGCCGCACAGCTGCAGCGCACGGGCGAGTGCCCCGCGCAGTGCCAGCTCGCGGCCGGCGCCCTGCGGCGCGGGCCCGACCGCGTCGGCGGGCAGCTCGGTATCGACCTCGACCCCGTCCCGCGGTTCGCGGGCGAGGTTGGAGCCCTCGGTGACGCTGCAGGAACCGGCCGGAAGCGCCACCACGAGCTCGCCACCGTCGGGGCCGGGTACCAGCACGGCGACGGTGCGGGCATGGCGTGCCCACGGCACCCGGTCGAGGCTGCCCGCCACCGCGACCCGACCCGCACTCCGGCGCAACGACAGCTCACCCGCCACCGCGGTCAGCGGGCCCGTGGAGACCGGCAGGCCCGACTCGGCCAGCAGCCAGCCCGCCAGCAGGTCGGTCTCGGCCAGCGGGACCGGGGCCGCGTAGCCGCCCGCCTCGGACAGCAGCACGGCCGCGTCGGCAGGCCCCCCGCCGCTCCCCCCGGCGGATTCGGGCGTGCTCAGCAGCGTCAACCCGGTCTCCTCGAGCACCGACCACAACGCCGGATCGAACTCGGCATCCAGTCCGGCGGTGCTGTCGTCGAGGTGGTCGCCGAGCACCGAGCGCACCATCTCGGCCAGCTCGGTCGCGTGATCGCTGATCCCTGAGTGCTCGTTCAACGCTGATTGCTCGTTCAACGCTGATTGCTCGTTCACCGCAGCCCCAGCCCTCGTGCGATGACCCCGCGCAGGATCTCGTTGGTGCCGCCGCGCAGCGTGAAGCCGGGTTTGTGCAACACCGCGTCGGCCAGCAGCCGGGCAAAGCCGGCGCCCGACGGGTCGGGCTCCACCGCGACGAGCTGCCGCGCCGCCTCCACGACGTCGCCCTCGAACCGCGTCCCGAGGTCCTTGACCAGCGCGGCCGGCACGTCCTGGGCCTGCCCCGAGGCCAGCGACGCGGCGACCGCGAGGGACAGCTGACGCAGCGCGGCGATGCGGCCGACCAGCGAGCCCAGCTCGCGCATCGCGGTGTCGCCCGCCGAGGGTGCGTGGTGGCCCAGCTCGCCGACCAGCGCGGCCAGCAGCGGGAAGGTCGACAGGAAGCGCTCCGGACCGCTGCGCTCGAACGCCAGCTCCGACGTCACCTGCTTCCAGCCCTGACCGATCTCGCCGAGCACCATGTCGTCGGGCACGAAGACGCGGTCGAGTACCACCTCGTTGAAGTGGTGCGCGCCGGTGAGCAGCCGGATCGGCCGGATCTCGACACCGGGCGAGTCGAACTCGACGATGAACTGACTCAGGCCCGCGTGCCGGTCCGTCGTGTCGACGGGCGAGCTGCGGGCCAGCGCGAAGAACGCGTCGGCCTGGTGCGCCCCCGACGTCCACACCTTGGTTCCGGTCAGCTCCCAGCCGCCGGCGACCTGTGCCGCGCGGGTGCGGACCGCGGCCAGGTCGGACCCGGCGTCGGGCTCGCTCATCCCGATCCCGAAGAAGCACTCACCGGCCGCGATCCGGGGCAGGTAGCGCTGCCGCTGGGCCTCGGTTCCGAAGCGCAGCAGCGACGGCCCGATCTGGCGGTCGGCCACCCAGTGCGCGGCGACCGGCGCGCCCGCGGCGAGCAGCTCCTCGGTCACGACGTAGCGCTCCAGCGTGGAACGCCCGTGCCCGCCGTACTCGCGCGGCATCGTCATCCCGAGCCAGCCGCGCTCGGCCAGCCGGCGGCTGAAGGCGGGATCCCAGCCCGACAGCCAGACGTCGCAGCGCGGGGTGAACGCCCCCGAGGTGATCTGCTGCGAGGCGAACTCCCGCACCTGCCCGCGTAGCTGCTCGGTCTCCGGATCGAGTGGCGCCCCGGCAGGCACCAGCCGACGCGTCATCTCCAAGGCCTCCTCGATCGGCGTCCGGTGAGCACATCCTCGCAGGGGTCCCGGCCGTCAGCGGGTGCGGGCCTGCGCGGGGCCGGGACCGGGCTCGCCGTCGACGTCGGTCAGCGCCTCGACCTCGGCACGGTCGGCGCGCAGCGACTGGGCTGCGGCCAGCAGCGCGGCCACCCACACCGCGAGCAGCAGCGCATAGACGGCCAGCATGGCGGGCGCGGTGAACCCGGCAGCAGCGAGCAGGGTGTGGGCGTTGGTGAGCACGATCATGCCGCCCGCCGCGGTGCCGAGCAGCCGCGCGGGCATCGCCCGCACCAGCCAGGCCGCGACCGGTGCCGCGACGACACCACCCACCAGCAGACCGGCCACGGTCATCCACGAGATGCCGTTCGCGGCCAGCGCGGCCAGGAAGCCCAAGCTGGCGGCCAACGCGACCACGAACTCCGCGGTGCTCACCGAGCCGACCACCTTGCGCGGCTCCAACCGTCCGCTGGCGAGCAGCGTCGAGGTGGCCACCGGGCCCCAGCCGCCACCGCCGATGGCGTCGATGAACCCCGCCACCAGGCCGAGCGGGGCCAGCAGCCGCGAGCCCGGCCGTGTGCTGGCGATCACCCTGGCTACGACCGCCCGGAAGCTGAACCGCACCAGCACGTAGGCCCCCAGCAGCACGAGCAGGGCGGCCACCCACGGCGCCGCCGTTGCTACCGGCAGCGAGGCGAGCAGGATCGCGCCGGCCACCGCGCCTACGGCACCGGGCAGCGCGATCCTGGTCACGACCGGCCAGTCGACGTTGCCGAACGTCCAGTGCGCCGCACCGGATGCCAGCCCGGTACCGACCTTGGCGATGTGGACCGATGCCGAGGCGGTCGCGGGCGCGGTGCCGGCGGCCAGCAGCACCGTCGTCGCGGTCATCCCGTAGCCCATCCCGAGTGAGCCGTCGACCAGCTGAGCTACGACACCCGCCAGGGCGAAGATCACGAAGATGTGCATGGGGTCCTCACGAGCGGTCCCGCCGTGGTGGCGGCGACGGCTGATCGTAAACGGTGCGGCCTACGGTGACCGGCGACGCCGACCGGGTGGGTCGTCGGACAGGCCGGATGATCAGCGGTCAGCTCGACATGAGGAGGAGGTGACCCGGAGCAGGTCCACGTGCAGCCGCTGCACCAGTGCCACACCCGGGGTCATGACGCCGATAGTTCCAGACTGCCGCACGCGGCCACCACCAGACCCCCGCATGACGGATGCCACCCCGACCCGCCGTGCCAGGTCTGTTGTGCATCCGCACAGTTCAGTCGCCGGCGACCTGGTTAGCTGTCGAGTAACGGGACGGCAACGGAATCGTTGAACACCACGGACGCGCGAGGAGGTGGTCAGTGTGGATCGTGCATCCCAGCGTGCTGTGCTGGAGCAGCTGACGATGCTCGACGAGATGGCCGCGCAGGCAGGGGCGGCACTGCCACCGTCGGTGGCCCGAACCCAGGTCCGACGGATCACCCGCGGGTGGCGTGAGCTGCTCGCCGCACACCAGCCCACGAACCGGGGGCGCTGCCCGGTCTGCTCCGGTTGGCTGTTGCGCCGCAAGTGGCCATGCCGGGTCTGGATGGCCGCACACCAGCAGCTCATCGGTGACCCCTATGACAGCGAGCCGCCCGAAACTCCGGTGCGCGCCGCCACCCGCCGCCGCCGTGAGGTCGAGGTCGTCGCCCGTCGGGCCGGTGATCACAGCGACGAGAACGACCAGCCGGAGCCGGCCGACCTGCCGGTACCCTCGATGCGTACCGAGCCACAAACCGGGCAGCCCCAGCTCGGGCCCAACGGCAGCCGGATCCACCGTGCCGCCGTCATCGAACGGCGACCCACGGTGCCGGGCGCCCGGCTCGCCCGCCACCCGCGGAGCTAGCGGATTGGCGGCCGATCCCCGTCTCGCTCGGAGATGACAGTGAGGGGCGACGGAGAAGCCATACGGCGTCGCACCGCGCATCAGCAGGATGCAGCTGAGGCACTTGGGCTCGTGGTTTCCGGCCGCACGCTGGTGGGTACGTCCGCATCGATGGAGGAACGCGAGCACGAAGAGCAGCCCGAGGCTCCCGACCTCGGTGCCAGCGTCCAGGCGGAGACATCGGAGACCGACGTCGGCCCACCCGGTGGCGACCCGCTCGACGCAGGCTATATCCCGCCCGACCGCCCGTACGGCCTGGACGACGACGTGACCCCGGCCGCGATGCACGAACCGGAAACGGTGGATAGCCGGCTGGCCCGGGAGCGGCCTGATGTCACCGACGAGTCGTACGAGCCCGCGGCGAGCGACGCCGGTCAGCTCGCCGGCGACGAGCGCAGCGGCCGGCTCGCACCGGCGGAGGACACCGCGATCGAGGGCACCGCCGCCGATGCCTCGACCGGATCCACCGACGCACGCGACACCGGGCTCGGCGGCGGTGCGGCGGCCGCCGAGGAGGCGGCGATGCACGACCTCGACGAGGGACCGCCGCTGACCGACGACGAGGGGCGCAGCGGGCCCACCGACCCCGAGGGTCGCAGCTCCGATCCCGACCCCGGCCCATAGCACCTCCCCCGGTCGCCGCGACGCACCTGCCTGCGCCTCCGATGTCGCGACGGTGGCTTCGCATCACATCGCGAGGCGAAGGCCACCGTCGTAGCACCATGCCCGGGTGGTCGGCGGCAGCACTGGCTGGCAACCGATGAGCCGCCCCGACGCGGTCAGTGCCCCGCGCGCTGCTCTGCGCGCTGCTCACATGGCAGGCAGCGGGCCGCCTGGGGTCGTACCTCCAGGCGGTCGTCGTCGATCAACTGCCCGCAGTCCACGCAGATCCCGTAGATCCCCTCGTCGAGACGCCGCTGCGCGGCGAGCACCTGCTCGCGCTCCTGCCGGGCGTCGCCCAGGAACAGGTCCCGCTCGTTGCGGTTCACCACGTCCGAGGCGTAGTCCGCCGGGTGCTGGCTCATCCGCCCGCCGCTGTCGATCTGCTCATCGCGGAACTCCTCGTTCTCCTCGCGCACCGTGCCTGCGGTCGCGTCGAGCTCGGCCAGCGTGTCGTCCAGCAGCCGGCGGGCACGAGTGTCGTCCATCTCACGCTCCTCCTCGTCGGGTCGGTTCACGGCGTACCCGTCAGCCGTCGCGCATAACCTGGCAGCCGTGCCCGACCCTCGCGTCACAGCGCCCGCAACCGGCTGGATCCGCCGGCTCGCCGGTGCGTGCTGGTCGCACCCCCGGCTGACCGTCGCGGCGCTGACCGCCTCCGGCATCGGGGTGGGCATGGAGGCGGTGACACCGCTGCTGACCCGGCTGGCCGTCGACGACGCGATCGCAGGACGGACGTCCCGGCTCGGGATCCTCGTCACCGGGATCCTGGCCATCGCGGTGCTGCGGTTCGGTACCGCGTTCCTGCGCCGCTACCTCGGTGGACGGCTGTCGCTGGACGTGCAGCACGATCTGCGTCGCGGTGTGTTCCGGGCGGTGCAGCGGCTCGACGGCGCCAAGCAGGACCGGCTGCGCACCGGCCAGGTCGTGTCGCGGGCGATCTCCGACCTGCAGCTGGTGCAGGCCATGCTGTCGATGGTGCCGCTGGTCGCAGGCACCCTGGTGCTCTTCGTCGTCGCGCTCGGCGCGATGCTGTGGCTGTCCCCGTTGCTCACCGTCGTCGCACTGGTCGTGGCGCCGGCGGCAGGGCTGGTGACCAAGCGCAGCAGGCGCACCCTCTACCCCGCCACCTGGTCGGCGCAGCAGCGTGCGGCGGAGATCGCCGAGCACGTCGAGGAGAGCGTCACCGGCGTGCGGGTGGTCAAGGGCTTCGGCCAGGAGGCCAGGGCGATCTCGACGCTGGAGAGCCGCGCGCGGCGGCTGTTCGCCGAGCGGCTGCGCGCGGCGCGGCTCAACGCGACTTTCGCACCGACGCTGAGCCTGTTCCCCTCGCTGGGCCAGGTCGGGGTGTTCGCGCTCGGCGGCGTCCTCGCGATGCGCGGCGACATCACGATCGGCACGTTCGTCGCCTTCGCCGCCTACCTGGCGCTGCTGGTCGGTCCGGCCCGGCTGCTGGCTCAGCTGGTGGTCACCGCACAGCTCACCCGTGCCGCCGTCGAGCGGGTCTACGAGGTCATCGACTCGCAGCCCGAGGTGCGCGAGTCGCCGGATGCGACCGACGTGCCGGACGGGCCGCTGTCGGTGCAGCTCGACGGGGTCGCATTCGGCTACGTGCGCAGCGAGCCGGTACTCGACGGCGTGTCGCTGACGGTCCAACCGGGCGAGACGCTGGCGCTGGTCGGCACCCCGGGCTCGGGCAAGTCGACGGTGTCGCTACTGCTGCCCCGCTTCTACGACACGCAGGAGGGTGCGGTACGCGTCGGTGGCGCCGACGTCCGGGAGTTGCGGCTCGCCTCGCTGCGCCGGGCGCTCGGGATCGTGTTCGAGGAGGCGTTCCTGTTCTCCGACACGGTGCGGGCCAACATCGCCTACGGGCGGCCGGAGGCCACCGACGGGGAGGTGGTGACCGCCGCCAGGGCCGCGCAGGCGCACGAGTTCATCGAGGCGCTGCCGGAGGGCTACGACACCCCGGTCGGCGAGCGGGGGCTGACGCTGTCCGGTGGCCAGCGGCAGCGGATCGCGCTGGCGCGGGCGCTGCTGTCGGACCCACGGGTGCTGATACTCGACGACGCCACCTCCGCCGTGGACACCGCCACCGAGTCGGCCATCCACGCGATCCTGCGCGCCGTGACGGCCGACCGGACCACGCTGCTGGTCGCGCACCGCCGCTCCACGCTCGCGCTGGCCGACCGGATCGCGGTCCTCGACGCCGGCCGCGTGGTCGACATCGGCACCCAGGCCGAGCTGACCGGCCGGTGCGCGCTGTTCCGCGCCCTGCTCGCCGGGCCCGGGGAAGCGATCGAAGACGACACCCGGGTCGCGGTTGCCGGCCGAGACGGCCGCGCTCGAAGCCCGGACGGCGTGACGCCCGAGCTGTGGCCGCAACCCGCCGACGACAACGAGGTGCCCACGACCGCCGCGACCGACGGCGCCCTGCGCGGGCGGAGCGGGCGCGGCATGGGCGGTGGCGGGATGGCGGCGAGCATGCCGGCCACCCCGGAGTTGCTGGCCGCGGTGGATGCGCTGCGGCCGGCGACGGCGCGGGTACGGCTGCGCGACGTCGATCCTCGCGCCCCCGATCCCGGCTTCCGGCTCGTCCGGCTGCTGCGGCCGGTTCGGGGCCGGCTCGCTGCCGCGGTACTGCTGGTCGGCCTCAACGCCGCCGCCACCGTCGCGTTCCCCGCGCTCGGCGGGCTCGCCGTCGACGCGATCACCAGGACCGATCCGGAATTGCTCGGCATCGCGGTGGGTGTCGGGCTCGCCGTGGTGGCAGCCGACTGGCTGGTGATGGCAGCGCAGACGGTGACGGCGGCCCGTGCCGGAGAGACCCTGCTCTACCTGCTGCGGGTGCGAAGCTTCGCGCACCTGCAGCGGCTCGGCCTCGACTACTTCGAGCGCGAGATGGGCGGCCGGATCATGACCCGGATGACCACGGACGTCGACGCGCTGTCACGGTTCCTGCAGACCGGCCTGTCGAACGCGGTGGTGAGCCTGCTCACGGTGGTCGGGATCGCGATCGCGCTGCTGGTCATCGCCCCCGGGCTCGCGCTCGTGGCGATGGCCGTGCTGCCGGTGCTGGTCGCCGCCACCCTCGTGTTCCGCACGTTGTCCTCGACCGCCTACGCCGAGGCCCGCGAGCGGGTCAGCGAGGTCAACGCCGACCTGCAGGAGAACGTCACCGGCGTCCGCGTCGCGCAGGCGTTCACCCGCGAGCGGTACTCCGCGCGGAACTTCGCCCGCCGCAGCGACGCCTACCGTCGCTCCCGGCTGCGTGCGCAGCGCTACATCGCAACCTATTTCCCGTTCGTCGCGCTGCTCTCCGACATCGCCCAGGCCGCGGTGCTGGGGGTCGGTGCCGCGGGGGTCGCGGCCGGCACCGTCACCCCCGCCGTACTCGCCGCGTTCCTGCTCTACCTCGGGCAGTTCTTCAGCCCGGTACAGCAGCTGTCGCAGGTCTTCGACTCCTACCAGCAGGCCGCGGTGGGGCTGCGGCGCATCCGCGGGCTGCTCGACACCCCGACCTCGGTCCCGGCCGCAGCGGCGCCGGTACCGGTACCGGCGCGGCTGCGCGGCGAGGTGGAGCTGCGCGAGGTCTCGTTCCGCTACCCCGGTGCCGACATGCCCGCGCTCGACACGGTCTCGCTGCGCATCGAGCCGGGCGAGACCGTCGCGCTGGTCGGGGCGACCGGGGCCGGCAAGTCGACGCTGGTCAAGCTGCTCGCCCGGTTCTACGACGTGAGCCGCGGCGAGGTCCTCGTCGACGGCGTCGACGTGCGTCGCTACGAGCCGGCGGCATACCGGGCGAGGCTGGGCGTGGTGCCGCAGGAGGCCCACCTGTTCCGGGCCGACGTGGCGACCAACATCGGCTTCGGGCGGCCGGACGCGTCACCGTCACAGATCGAGGCTGCCGCCCGCCGGGTGGGCGCGCTGGACGCCGTTGCCGCGCTGCGGCGCGGGTTCCGCCAGCCGGTCGGGGAACGTGGGCAGGGGCTGTCCGCAGGCCAGCGTCAGCTGCTCGCGCTGGCCCGTGCCGAGCTCGTTGCTCCCGACCTCCTGCTGCTCGACGAGGCGACCGCCGCACTGGACCCGGCGACCGAGACCGCCGTGCTCGAGGCCTCCGACCGGCTGACCCGGCGTCGGACCACCGTCGTGATCGCGCACCGGCTGGCCACGGCGGCCGCGGCGGACCGCATCGTGGTGCTCGACGGCGGCCGCATCGTCGAGCAGGGCAGCCATCACGAGCTCATCGCCGCCCGACGACACTACGCACGGTTGTGGGCGGCCGGCTCACCGGACGGCGTCGCGGCCTGACCGAGCCCATCTTCGAGTGCCGTCCCACCGTTCGGGCGACTAGCCTGGGGCGGTGGCGTGACCGACGACGATCAGAACGGATAGAGGCGAGTCGCAGCCGTGTCCAGCAGCAGTTCCGCACAGGACGATCGAGCCGTGCAGTTCGGTCCAAACGAGTGGCTGGTCGAGGAGATGTACGAGCAGTTCCTCGCCGACCCCTCCGCCGTCGATACCGCGTGGCACGACTTCTTCGCCGACTACAAGCCCGGCCAGTCGCCGGGAAGCGACAACGGGCAGACCGGCGAGGTCACCGCGACGCCGACCCGCGAGAACCGCGAGGGCCCGGCGAACCAGACCGCCGAGGCCTCGGGCAGCGCCGGCACGTCGGCGCCGCAGCGCACGCCGGCGCGCGAGACCGAGCCGGACAGTGCGGCGATGCCGGAGAGGACCCCGGAGAAGACGCCGGAGAGGACGTCGGAGAGCCTGTCCCGGCGAGCGGCGGCGCCGGAGGTCGCGGCCGACGAGGCCGCCACGCCGCTGCGGGGTGCCGCAGCCCGGGTCGTGCAGAACATGGAGACCTCACTCGGCCTGCCGACCGCGACCAGCGTGCGACTCTCGTCGTCGCGCAGGGGCGTCCACGAGTGGATCGTGCCGCGGCCCCGGAGCGCGACGGCGTCGCCGGGGCCCGGCGGGCCGGGATCGGGCCGAGGAGCTTCGGGCGCCGGAGGGCGGCCCGGCGGCGGGTCGAGGGCGCCCACGAAGGCCGCCGCCGAAGGGGGACGGTCGGCGGGGGCCAACGCCATGGCCCAGAG
>WHSY01000699.1 GCA_009379815.1 Pseudonocardiaceae bacterium | reverse complement strand
GAAGTCGGCCGCTGGCCGCTGACGGGATCTCTCAGGGTCGTCCGGCGTGCGGTACGGCGACCGGGTGGACCAGGACGACACCGTCCGAGGCACCGCTGCCGTCGTAGTGGTTGGCCACGATGTACAACGTGCGGCCGTCGTCGCCGCCGAGCATGCACGCGAAGCAGCCGCGGTCGGCCTGGACGGTATCGAGCACCTCGCCGCCTTCGGCGACTCGGGTGCAGCGCTGTCCGGGAACACTGGCGTACCAGATCGCGTCTTCCGCGTCCGCGCAGATGCCGTCCGGCGCTGAACCTGGTCCGAGGTCGGCCCAAACTCGCCGGTCGACCAGCTCACCCGAGTCGGTGATCGTCCAAGCCGTCAGCCGGTCCGCGTGCGACTCGGCGAGCACGAGCGTGTCCCCGCCGAGGACGACCATCCCGTTCGGGAACCACACGTCGTCGACGACCTGGCGGCTGCTTCCGTCGGGCAGAACGACGCTCACGATCCCCGGCTTGGGCTCCTCCCA
>WHSY01000698.1 GCA_009379815.1 Pseudonocardiaceae bacterium | reverse complement strand
ACGACCACGAGGAGCGGCGCCAGGATGAAGATGATGGTAAGGCCGACCACGGTCCACAAAGCGACCGCCGCCGACGGCCAATGCCTAGTCCTTGAGCGCACGGTTCACCACCAGCAGCTGGATTGACAGGATGATGAAGGTCGCCGCCAACAGCACCACGCCGAGTGCAGAGGCGAGCGGCCAGTTCTGCGCCGATGTCGCTTGGCTGAAGATCGCGGTGACCAGCGTGCCGACTCGGCCGCCGCCAAGCAGCTGCGGTGTCACTAGTGCGCTCATGCTCGTGACGAACGTGAGGACGCTTCCGGCCGCCAGGCCGTTCAGGGTCTGGGGAAGGGTGACCTTGAAGAAGACTCCAACGGGTCGAGAGCCCAGCGAGGTGGCGGCCTCCTCAGTGCCGGGGTCGACCGAACCCATGGCAGCGATGAGGCTTAGCGCCATGAATGCCATGTACGTGTGGACCAGGCCGATGGTCACCCCGACCGGGGTGAGCAGCAGCTGCACCGGGATG
>WHSY01000697.1 GCA_009379815.1 Pseudonocardiaceae bacterium | reverse complement strand
CGGTCATGATCTGGTCCGTTCCATGCTACAGCTTGTAGATCCACACGCCGACAGTCGCGCTCACCCCGGTGCCGTGGCTGGCGACGCAGAGGAACGCGCCATACTCGGCCAGGTACGCGATGCGGGAGCTGGTCGCCGCCGTCGTGCCGGGAGGGTCGCCGGCCCCGGCGTTGTCGAGATATCTCAGCGTCGGCGTCTTGCTGCCGCCCTGGGTGATGTCGGCAAGCACGACCTCGAATATCTTGTTCGAGCCCTGCCAGATGATCGCGTTGCCGGCATTCGGGCTCGGGCAGACATCGCTGCGCCAGTCCTGCGAATTGGTGTAGTCCCACGACACGCCGGGATCGAGCGCATATGTCCCGTTCGCCCCGGCTGCGGCGAAGGTCGGCGTGCCCTCGATGTTGCCCTGAAACGACCACTCGCCACCCGACATCTTGCGGTGCTGGAAGATAGCGGAGCCTCCGCCCAGCGTGTGCTGGATGACGCACATCCCCCCGAGATAGGTCCA
>WHSY01000696.1 GCA_009379815.1 Pseudonocardiaceae bacterium | reverse complement strand
CGTACGGCAGGTCGCGGTCCGCCTCGGCGCACTTGCCCGCACCGACGGGGGGCCGGGCTCAACCGGTCGAGCAGCTCGGAGATGATGCGAGACTTGCCGATCCCGGCCTCGCCCTCGACCAGTACGAGGCCGCCGGCGCCGCCGAGCGCCCGCCGCGCCACGGCGATGAGCGCGGCCAGCTCGTCGGCCCGCCCGAGAAAGGGCAGATCCTCGTCGCGGGGAGCGCTGGGAAGCCCTGCCGTGACGGGTTGGGCGCTCGGCGGTGGCGGCGCATGGAGGATCGCGTCGTCACGGCGGAGGATCGCCGCGTGCAGCCCGACCGTCTCGGGCAACGGGTCCACACCAAGCTCAGCGGCGAGCGCCTGCCGGCAGCGCTCGTAGGTGCGCAGCGCCTCGTCCTGACGTCCCAGCCGGTAGCAGGCGAGCATGGTGACCCGGTGGGCCGCCTCGCGAGCCGGGTCGCCGGCCAGGACCGTGCGCGCGTGCGTGAGCGCAACAGCGGGATCGCC
>WHSY01000695.1 GCA_009379815.1 Pseudonocardiaceae bacterium | reverse complement strand
GTCGCGGAACTCCTCCAGGGACACCCGCCGGGCGGTGTCCAGGTCGCTGGAGACGCGGGTGCGGGCGGTGCCGACCCGCACCTCGAGGTTGGACGCGCCCTTGACCACGCCGACTCCAGTCTGCGCCAGAAGCTGGCCGACGATTACCACCCCGAGGAGCCGGCGGGCCCGCCTCTCGGGGATGTCGCGGTCGCGGCAGAGGTTGCGCAAACGGGCGCTCAGCGACGTGGCGTTCGCCGGGCGCTCGCGGGTCATCGCACGGCCTCCAGCCCGGCCAGCACCCGGTCGTGCTCGCCGGCCAGGAGCAGCCCCTGGTCGCGTGCCGCCTTGGCGGCCTCGCGCAGCCGGGACGCCATGAGCAGTCCGCGGGCGTCCAGCAGCGCGCACGCCACCGTGGTGGACGGGATGCCCTCGTAGGTGGTCAGGTCCTCTTCGGGGACGGCGGCGTGGATGAGGGTGACGTCGCGACGCGGGTGGGTCTTGCGCACCCGGTGGGGGACCGTGACCCA
>WHSY01000694.1 GCA_009379815.1 Pseudonocardiaceae bacterium | reverse complement strand
CCGCGGGCGGAAGCACGCTACGAGACGTCTCCGTCACGCCGGACCAGCAGCGCACGGTCATCTTCCCGCTCACCACCGCGGGCAGCCAGAAGGAGGGCCAGACCCCGGGCGACACCGCTACCCCGGCACCGGAGCGTCCGCCGGACCAGCAAGGCCCATCACCACTGGACCGCCTGCTGCGACTGCTCGTCGAGGGCATCAAGTTCGGCGCGATCATCGCGATCACCGCCGTCGGGCTGTCGCTGATCTTCGGCACCACCCACATCATCAACTTCGCGCATGGTGAGCTGGTTACCATCGGTGCGACCGTGGCGTTCTTCCTCAACGCCGCGACCGTCGGCCCCGGCTGGCAGCTCGTTCCCGCCGCAGCCCTCGCGGTCGTGGTCGGCGGCGGCACGGGCGCGGGGCTGCATGCCGGACTCTGGCGACCACTGGAGCGACGCGGAACCGGCCGCATCCAGCTGCTGATCATCTCGATCGGGCTCTCCCTCCTGCTCCGGCACGCCATC
>WHSY01000693.1 GCA_009379815.1 Pseudonocardiaceae bacterium | reverse complement strand
TAATGTGAAACGAGTAGTGGTTGACGAACTGCCTGGTTTTCTCCAGGTTGCAGATGACACCGCCGGGTGAGCGCTTGACCTTCCACACGCTCGCCGGCGCCCGGGCCACCAGGATCAAGAACACGCCCACGCCGACGGTGTGCTCGCGCAGGTAGTCCTCGGCGATCCGGTGCTTGCGCTCGTCGCTGTTGCAGTCGATCACCGGGATGCCATGCGCGTGCGCGGACGCGCGGACCCGGCGGGAGAACCGGCCGGCCAACCGCATCAGGTGCGCGTTATCCAGCGTCTCGTCGCTGTCGCCGTGCCAGCGTCGCCACCACACCCTGAACCCGCCGGGTGAATGCCCGAGCGGGTAGTAGGCGTTGAGCACCACCCGGTCCACGCAGTCGTAGCTACCGGTCAACAGACCCCCGTACCGCTCGCTGAACTCATCGCCCATCCACGAACCGTAGGGCTATCGACTCAGGTGACTGGAACTGCCCCGCAGGGGCCACCGATCATGAGCGAGC
>WHSY01000692.1 GCA_009379815.1 Pseudonocardiaceae bacterium | reverse complement strand
CGAGCCGCCTCGATGAGCGCTCCGGCGAGGGTCGACTTTCCGGCGCCGGGCGGCCCGGTCAGGCCGACGATATGGCTGGCGCCGCCGGACTCCGCCTCAGCACGGACGGCGGACGCAAGAGCAACTCGGTCCTCCGCCTCGATCCGGGTGATCAGTCCGGCGGGCTCCTGGCCGCCGTACCGGGGAACCGTGGACGTCATGCCGTCAGGCGTCGGCTGATCACGAGCCGCTGGATCTCGGAGGTCCCCTCGCCGATCTCGAGGATCTTGGCGTCTCGGAACAGTCTCGCGGCGTCGGAGTCATCCATGAATCCCGCACCACCGTGGATCTGGACGCACTGATGTGCGGCGCGCATGGCGGCCTCCGACGCGTAGAGCTTCGCAATGGCGGCCTCGTGGGAGAACGGAGCGCCCGCGTCACGCAGCTCTGCCGCGCGCAGCGTCAGCGAGCGGGCAGCGTGCGCGTCGACCTCCATGTCCGCGAGCTTGAAAGCCACAGACTGGAACCGGT
>WHSY01000691.1 GCA_009379815.1 Pseudonocardiaceae bacterium | reverse complement strand
ACCGCGCGACGAACACATTCTCTGGGCACATGAAGATCCGCCGCGGGGTGTCGTACTGCTGCACCACACCGTCTCGGAGCACGACGATCCGACTCCCCATGGTCATGGCCTCGGTCTGGTCGTGCGTGACGTAGACGAAAGTTGTATCCACCTGTTGGTGGAGCTGAACAATCTGGGTGCGCATGTGAACCCGGAGCTTCGCGTCCAGGTTCGATAGCGGTTCGTCCATAAGGAAAGCGGCGGGATCACGTACCATGGCCCGCCCGACGGCGACTCGCTGCCGCTGACCGCCGGAGAGAGTGCGCGGGTGGCGATCCAGGAGATCGTCAAGTTCGAGGACCTTGGCAACAGCCTCGACGCGCTCATTGACATCTGGGCGGCGTGCCAGGCGACGCTTCATCACCCATCCGATGATCGGGAGGTGGTACCACCAGCTGAAGTCGCGCATCATGAGTGGGAAAGCGATATTCCTTCTCACGGTCATGTGCGGGTATAGCGCATACGACTGGA
>WHSY01000690.1 GCA_009379815.1 Pseudonocardiaceae bacterium | reverse complement strand
TGGGGAACCTGTCGGCCATGTTGTCAAGCCCTTTCGCGAGCGAATCCTTGGCCGGATTCGGGTAACAGCGGTCAATGCTCGGTCGAGCCAAGGCGCGACAGCGTGCCGAGGATCGCGTCCATCGCGGTCTTGCCCGCGGATACGGGCCGGGGCTGGTTGCCACGCCACGCTGTCTCCGGTCGCGCCTGGACGAGGAACACGTTGCTCGGTACCGGTCCGTCCTCGGTGACGAATTCCCCGTCCTGAGGGCATCCGGCATCCTGCTCGGTCCGCCTAGCCAGACGCACCAGCTCGGCGATCTCGGCGTCGGTGAGCCCGGTGTACGCCTTGCCGATCGTGAGCAGGCGCGCCTCGGGCGCATCGGTCTCGCGCACCGCGAACGTGTAGTCGGAGAGGACGCCGCGGCGCTTGCCGTGCCCCCACTCGACACCGACGACGACGCAGTCGAGCGTGGCGAGCGCCTTCTTCAGCTTCAGCCAGCCGAGACCGCGGCGACCCGGCTGGTAGGTCG
>WHSY01000068.1:266-27090 GCA_009379815.1 Pseudonocardiaceae bacterium | reverse complement strand
AGATCTACGCCGATGAAGCCCGCCGGTACATGGACCGCACCGGCGCCACCGAACGAGACCTCGCGACCGTGGCGGCCAAGAGCTACCGCAACGGCAGCCGCAACCCGATCGCGCAGCACCGCACCGAGCTGTCCGCCGACGAGGTGCTGGCAGCCCGGACCATCGTTGCGCCGCTGACCCGGCCGATGTGCTCCTCGATCGGCGACGGCGCCGCCGCCGTCGTGCTCACCCGACCCGAACTCGCCCGCCGCCGGGGCCAGCCCGGGGTTCGGGTGCTCGCCTCGGCAGTCGGCGCCGCCAGCGTCGGCGGTGCGGGTGACGTCGTCACCCGCACCGCCGGTACCGCCTACGAGCAGGCCGGCCTCGGGCCATCCGACATCGACGTGTGCGAGGTGCACGACGCCGCCGCACCAGCCGAGCTCCTCATCGCCGAGGAGCTCGGCCTCACCGCCGCAGGCGACGGCATCTCGCTGCTGCGCGGCGGCGCCTCCGCGGTCGGCGGCCGCCTGCCCGTCAACCCCTCCGGAGGCCTCATCGCCCGCGGCCACCCGGTCGGCGCCACCGGAGCCGCCCAGCTCGTCGAACTGGCCGAGCAGCTCCGGGGCCGCGCCGCCGACCGTCAGGTCGACGGCGCCCGCATCGCGCTGGCGGAGAACGCAGGCGGCTCGCTCGGCAACGGACCCGCCGCCTGCGCGGTCACCATCCTCGCCGGCGCCTGACTACCCGCCGGAGCCCGCCTCACTCGCCGCCACCCGCCGGGGTGTTGCCCTCATAGCGGCTGATGACGTCACTGAACGGCACCCACCGCTCGCCTTCGAACCGTTGCAGCTGCATCGACTCGATGGGGAAGCCGTCACCCTCGCCGGTCTTGACCCGGATTCCGTCGATCAGCAGCGGGTTCTCGGCATCGATGCTGCGCACGGCCTCCATCAGCGCCTCGCGAGTGGGCTCCTCGGTCTGCTCCAAGGTCTTCACCATCGTGTTGCAGACGGCGAACCCGAAGGTGCCGTACTCGTTCTCGATGTTGAAGTCGCCGTACTGCTCGGCGGCGGCCTTGTACTCCTGCATGGCGGGGTCGTCCTGCACGCGCGGGTCGGAGGGATCCTTGATGTACTCGGCCGAGATGATCCCCTGCGAAGCCTCGGCGCCCGCGGGCTCCATGACCGACCCCACCGACGTCGAGACGCTGTTGAGCAGGTGCATGGCGTCCCAGCCGATCTCGGCCTTGCGCGCGATCGCCTGCGCGGCGAACTTCGGGGTCGTGATGTTGAAGAAGACGTCGGCGTTCGACCGGGACAGGTTGACCACCTGCGAGTCGACGGAGGGGTCGGTGACCTGGTAGGTCTCCTCGGCCACGATCTGGATGCCGGAACCCTCGATCGCCTGCTTGAAACCGTTGAGGTAGTCCTTGCCGAAGTCGTCGTTCTGGTACAGCACGGCGACCCTGGCGCCGGGCCGCTCCCGCTTGAGGTACTCGGCGTAGATGGCCGACTCGAGGGAGTACGCCGGTTGCCAGCCGATCGTCATCGGCCATTCCTCGGTGTTGGAGCCCCACTTGGACGCACCGGTGGCCAGGTACAGGTGCGGCACCTGGCGTTCGTTGACGTAGTCGACGATGGCACTGTTCGTGGGAGTCCCGAGCGTGTCGAACAGCGCGAACACCCGGTCCTGTTCGACCAGCCGACGGGTGTTCTCCAGCATGCGGGCGGGCTCGTAGCCGTCGTCGTAGACGATGAAGTTGATGTTCCGGGTCACGCCGTCGCCCATCCTGACACCGCCCTCGGCATTGACCTGCTCGAAGCAGGCCTGGGTCGCCTGGGCGATCGTCGCGTAGGCCGACGCCGGGCCGGACAGCGGGTAACTGCCACCGAGCTTGACCTCACTCTCGGTGATGCCGGGGTCCTGACCCCCGGCATCACCTCCCCCACGACCGCCTCCGCACGCGGTCAGGAGCAGGCCTGCCGCGCACAGCACGGCGAGCGATCGGAGCTGCCGGTGGTATCTCATGATCAGTTCTCCCTGCGGTCACCGGTGGTGGTCTGCTCACCGGGGCGGTCATCCTGTGCCGTCCCGGGGTCTGTCGTCCCCGACTGCTCCGTGCCGCCGTCGACGGCTCCGGCCCTGGCCGCCGGGAGGCTTCCGGCGGTCTCGGTCTGGCCGGTTCCGGATGCCCGCCGCCGGTCGGCCGGCTCCTCGAGCGTCACGAGCCAGCCGCGGATCCGGCGCGCGAGGCCCATCACGCCGCCCGGCATCACGAACATGATCAGGATGACGACCGCGCCGTAGATCACTCCGCCGAGGGCGGGGTTGATGCCGGAGGTGTAGACCGGGACGAAGCCGATGAACGCCGCGCCGAAGACCGCTCCAGCGATCGTGGCCATCCCGCCCACGACGGTGCCGACGAGCAGGTTGATGGCGAGGATGATCGTGAACGAGCCGGGCGCGACGAGTCCCACCACCAGCGTGTACAGCGCACCGGCGACGCCGGCGAAGCCCGCGCTGTAGGCGAACGTCCGGGTCTTGGGAACGGCCGGGTTGACCCCCATGGTCCGAGCGGCGAGCTCGTTGTCGCGCACGGCCGTCATCGACAACCCCACCCCGCCGCGCACCAGGTTGCGGGCGAGCAGGAACACGACGGCGGCCACCACGAGGCAGATGTAGTACAGCCACTGGTCGTCGGCCAGGCCGCTCCAGGCCGGTGCGGTCGGCGTGTCGATGTTGATGCCCTGCGAGCCGCCGGTCAGGCCTTCGAAACGGGTGAGCAGCGGCGGGGTGATGACCGCCAGCGCGATCGTGACCAGCGCCAGGTAGACACCGCTCAGGCGCAGCGCCGGGATCCCGATCAAGAATCCGACCACGAAGGCGACCACGAAGGCGACCACGAAGGGGATGACGAATGCGACGTCGAGGTCGCGGAACATGACCGCTGTGGTGTAGGCGCCGATCGCGAAGAAGAAGCTGTGCCCCAGCGAGATCTGTCCGGTGTAGCCGGTGAGCAGGTTCAGGCTGAGCACGGCGATCGCGAAGACCAGCACCTCGGTGAACTGGAACACCCGGTACGGCGCGTAGTAGTGGGGCAGGTACAGCGCCACGGCGACCAGCACGAGCACCGTCACCAGCATGATCGTCCGGTGCGCGGTGCCGCCGCGGGTGAGGGTGAGCTTTTTCATGCGCGCGCCACCTCCCGCTGGCCGAACAGGCCGGTGGGTTTGACCATGAGCACGGCAATGATGATCACGAAGGGCACCAGCACCTTGAGGTCGGAGCCGATGAAGTCGATGTAGGTGGCCGCGAGGTTCTCACTCACCCCGACGACGAGCCCGCCGATGACGGCGCCTCCCGGGCTGTCGAGCCCACCGAGCGCGGCAGCGGCGATGGCATAGATCAGGACGGAGAACATCAGGTTGGGCGTGAGGAACAGCTGCGGCGCGACCATGACCCCCGACAGCGCGCCCAGCGCCGCGGCCAGGCCCCAGCCGAGCATGAGTATGCGCCCCACGCGGATCCCGACGAGCTTCGCCGACTCCGGGTTGGTCGCCACCGCACGCATCGCCAGCCCGACCTTGGTGTACTGGAACAGCAGGTACAGCAGCCCCATCGAGGCGAGCAGCACCACCAGGACACCGATCGTGGACGCCGACAGGCGTACCTGCCCGAGCGCCCACACCCCGCCGGGGAAGGGGCTGGGGAAGTCCTTGACCAGGAAACTCCAGATCCAACCGGCCGCCTGGTTGAAGATGAGCAGCAGGCCGATGGTGACGATCAACACGGTCAGATGCGAGGCACCCTCGACCGGCCGGATCGCCACCCGCTCGATGAGCATTCCTCCCAGCAGTGACAAGCCGACCGCGGCCAGGATGGCACCCCATATCGGCCACCCCCAGGCCGTGAGCTGCCAGGCGACATAGGTGGAGAACATCGCCATCTCGCCCTGGGCGATGTTGACCACGCCGGTCGAACGGTGAATGAGCACGATGGCCAGGGCGAGCGAGGCGTAGATGGACCCGATGGCGATGCCACCGATCACCTGCTGGATGAGCAATGACATGACTCAGTACCCCAGGTAGGCACGGCGGATGGATTCGTCGGCGCGGACCGTTTCCGGCTCGCCGTCCACGACGATGCGGCCGGCCTCGAGAACGTAGACCCGGTCGGCGATGTCGAGCGCGATGTTGGCGTTCTGCTCGACGACCAGCATCGTGGTGTCACCTTCGCGTCCCAGCTCGGCAAGGGTGCGGAACAGGTCGGCGATGATGATCGGCGCCAGACCCAACGAGGGTTCGTCGAGCAGCATCAGCCGCGGACGCAGCATCAGGGCACGGCCGATGGCCAGCATCTGCTGCTCGCCGCCGGACAGGCTGCCCGCATGCTGCTTCGGGCGCTCCCCCAGCTGGGGAAACAGCTCGTAGACGCGGGACAGGTCGTCACGCACCACGCCCCCGCGGCGCGCGTAGCCGCCGAGCAGCAGGTTCTCCTCCACGGTCTGGTTGGTGAACGTCCCCCGGCCCTGCGGCACGTGGGCCACCCCGCGGCGCACGATCGTCGAGGTGGCGGCGCGGGTGATGTCGCGACCGTCCAGCGCGATGCGCCCGGTGACGTAGTGGGTCATGCCCGACAGCGCCCGCAGGGTGGTGGTCTTGCCTGCCCCGTTGGCGCCGAGGATGACCGAGGTGGAACCTTCCTCGACCGAGAAGCTGATCCCGTGCAGCACCCTGACCTGGCCGTAACCAGCGTGCAGATCCTCGACGCTGATCAGGCTCATACACTGCTCCCGAGGTAGGCCTCGATCACGGCGGGATCTTGCTGAACGGCGCTCGGCGGGCCTTCCGCGATCTTGCGTCCGAAGTCGAGCACCACGGCTTTGTCCGAGACGCCCATCACCAGGCTCATGTGGTGCTCGACGAGCAGCAGGGTGAGCCCGAACGACGCGCGGATCCGCAACAACAGCTCCCCGACGTCGTCGACCTCGGCGTGAGTCAGGCCGCTGGCGGGCTCGTCCATCATCATCAGCCGGGGTCGCGACGCGAGCGCCCGGGCGATCTCCACTCGTTTGAGAGTTCCGAAGGGCAATCCGCCCACAGGCTGGTGCGCATGGGACTCGAGCCCGAGGTCGACCAGTAAGGCCATGCCCTCGTCGCGCAACGCGCGCTCCTCGCGCCGGACCCCCGGCAATCTGAGGACGCTGGTGAGGAAGTTCGCCCGCATACGGTGGTGTGCTCCCACCAGTACGTTCTGCAACACCGTCTGACTGTCGAACAGGCCCAGGTTCTGGAATGTCCGCGCGACACCCAGCGCGCTGATCCGGTGCGACGGAACCGACAGCACCGACTTACCGTCGAACTCGATGGCACCACTCGTCGGCTGGTAAATGCGGCTAATGCAGTTGAACAGCGTCGTCTTCCCCGCGCCGTTCGGGCCGATCAGACCACACACCTGGCCCTCTTCGACGTCGAAGCTGGCCTGCTCCAGCGCTACCACACCGTCAAAGGAAACAGTCAGATCGCTCACTCGCAGCAGCGGCACGGAGCACTTCCTCCTGTCATTCCAGCCCCAGTGCGTCGATCGATTTCCTCCGGGTGAATCTCTCCTCGGGGCGCGAGCGTAAAGCTACAATCAGTAGCTGTCAACCGCACACCGAAGGCGTAGGTTAGGTACTTCAGGGTGTTCGCATGGCAACTCCGGGTAGCTGCCTGCGCTGCACCGTCACACGTCCATCTTCTCGATTGCTGCAGGCCAGCGGCCCCGCCACGGCGCCGCCGCCTCGAAGGCCGCGGAGGCTCGGAGCACGAGGGCGTCGTCGAGGCGACGTCCGATGATCTGCAGCCCGACCGGTAGCCCGTCAGGGGTGAACCCTGCCGGAATCGAGGCAGCAGGCTGGCCCGTGAGGTTGTACGGAAAGGTGAACGACAACCAGGCGAACGGCTCGACCTCCCGCCCGTCGACCGTCGTCGGACCCTGGATCCCGTGCTCGAACGGCGGCACGGTCAGCGTCGGAGTCAACAGCAGGTCGTAGTTGCGGAAGAAACGCCACGCGGCGTTGTAGACGGCCTTGCGTCCGACCACCGCGTTGGTCAATTGCTCGGCGGTCCACTCGCTGCGCAGTACGTCGACGAGGTGCGGGCTCATCCTCTCGCCGAGCGTGTCCGCGAGACGGCGCAGGCCCGCCAGGTCGCTCTCGGCCACGACCACGCCCCAGAACGACTCGTACGGGTCCGCCCAGCCGGGGTCGGCCCGCTCGACGTGACAGCCGAGCTCCCGCTCGAACACACCCACGGCCCGGTCGACGACCTCGCGCACCTGCGGATCGACCACCGCGTAACCGAGGTCGGGGCTGTACGCGACGCGCACATCGCGCAGGTCACCGTCGGTGGCCCGCAACCAGTCGACATCGTGCGACGGGATGCTCAACCGGTCGCGGTCGTCGTGACCGGCGATCACCGACAGCACCAGCGCGGCGTCGGCGACAGTGCGGGTCAACGGCCCGATGTGTTCCAGCGACTCCCAACTGGACACCCCGGGGTAGCGCTCGTCCTTGGTGCCGGGGTACAGCGGCACCCGGCCCATCGTCGCCTTCATGCCGTAGAGCCCGCAGCAGCTCGCCGGGATGCGGACCGAACCCCCGCCGTCGCTGCCCAGCGAGAACGGGCCGATGCCGGTCGCCACGGCCGCCCCGGTACCCGCCGAGGACCCTCCCGACGTGCGGTCGAGATCCCAGGGATTATTGGTCGGCTCACCGAGCGGCGTCTGCCCGGTGCCCGAGTAGCCGAACTCCGGCACCTGCGTCTTGCCGATGACGATGGCCCCCGCAGCCTCGATCCGCTCGACCACGATGTCGTCCTCGTCCGGAACGAAGTCGGCGTAGGCAGCAGACCCCGACGCGGTTCGGATCTCCTTGGTGCAGATCAGATCCTTCACGCCGGTCGGCACCCCGGCCAGCGGGCCGACCTCGTGACCCGCCGCTATCTCGGCCTCGAGTTGCTTCGCACGCTGCCGCGCCTGGTCGGGCACAACCGTGGTGAAGGCGTGCAGGACTGGATCCAGCCGGTCGAGCCGATCCAGTACCGCGTCCACGACCTCGACCGGTGACAGCTCCTTCGCCGCGACGTGGCCGGCAAGTGTGACCGTGTCCATCCGGCAGATCTCCTGCGGCGTAGCCATGACGACCTCCTGTAGGCGGTGAACTGACGGCCCCTTGCGACGATCGTTCACTCCCGTGACACGCCGAACAAGCGGCCGTTCCGGCGGCCGAACCCCGTCCTGGGCGGTGTCACGAAGGCCCCCTACGCGGCACACCGGTGTCAGACGTGCCGCTGGACGAACGAGCCGACCTGCTGCACGGCTCTTCCCGCCTCCGACAGGAAGTCGAAGATCGGGAACATGTGGACGGCGTCGTCGTAGGTATCGACCTCGACGTCGACACCGTCGCCCTCGGCCTTCGCCGCGAGGCGCAGGGCGTCGTCGCGCAGCGCCTCGACATCCGAGGCTTGGATGAGCAGCGGTGGCAGCCCACGCAGGTCGGCGTACACCGGGGACGCCAGCGGCGTCGTGGGGTCCTGCCCCTGCAGGTAGGACGCGGCCATCTGGGTGAGCAGTTGCCGGGTCGAGATCGGGTCCTGTCCGGCTGTCTCGTCGATGCTGGAGCCGGCGAGGGAGAGGTCGGCGAACGGACACAGGGCGATCAGGCAGGACGGCAGCGAGTCGCCTCCGTCGCGCAGCGCCACCGCCGCGGCCACGGCGAGCCCACCACCCGCGGACTCACCGCTGATGGCGACACGTGACGGGGCGACACCCTGGTGGAGCAGCCACCGATAGGCCGTGAGGGTGTCCTCCACCGGCGCGGGGCAGACCGATTCCGGAGCGCGCCGGTAGTCGACGACCAGGCAGCGCCCACCGATGGCTGCGGCGAGCCGGCTCGCCAGGCCCGTCGAACTGGCTGCGGTACCGACCAGGTAGCCGCCACCGTGCAGGTGCACCATCACCGGACCGTCGGCGGTATCCGGCGGACTCACCAGCAGGCATGCCACACCGTCGGCATCCACTTCCTCGATGACGGTGCCTTCGGTTGCCGGGAAGTTGTCGAGCAGCATGCGATCGTAGGCATCCCGAATCCCCGGTGTGCCCTTCTCGCGGTCCTCGGGTCCGATCATGTTCGCCCACAGCCGCCAGGCGCGCCGCGACTCCGTCCGCTGCATGACCGCGGCAGGGTCGTCGGCAGCAGCGTCGGCGTGCTCGAGCGGGTCGTAGGAGTAGATCCAGCTCCAGATGGTCTCGCCGGCCGGGTCGACGTCCATCATGGTACGCAGCTGCCCGTTCCGGACGTCGATCTCCTCCGGGTCGCTCATGTGCCACATCCGCTCGTGGCTGCGGGCGAGAGTCTGGACCCGGCTCGTGCGGGGCCTGCGCCGGTCCTCGTACTCCCGTAACGCGTCGGCCGCGCCCGCACGGCCATGGCGGGACAGGCACCGGGCGACTACGACTGCGTCCTCGATGGACTGGCAGGCCCCCTGCGCGAGGAAGGGATGCATGGGGTGTGCCGCGTCGCCGAGGATCGTCGCCCGCCCCGTGCCCCATCGGGGCAGCGGTTCGCGGAAGTAGTAGCCGGTGACGAACGGCGCCTCGACGAGGTCGACGATGGCCTGCAGCTGCGGCGCAGCGCCCTCGTAGGAGCGGCGCACGGTCGCGACCTCCCCCTGCGCGGTCCACGATTCGGCGTGGGCCTCCTCCGACGGGACGATGCCGACGAAGTTGAGCAGCTCCATGCCGCTCACCCAGTACACGACCGCACTGCGGTGCGGCCCCCACCAGACGTGGCAGCGCGGCGGGAGGTCGAGGTGCGCGGCTCTGCTCGCGGGGATGAGCGACCGCCACGCGATGATCTTCGAGAATTCCAGTCCCTGCTCGCCGAGCAGCTGGCGCCGGACGACGGAGTGGATGCCGTCGGCACCGATCACCACGTCCCCCGACGCGGTCCTGCCCGACTCGAACCATGCGGTGACCCCCTCGGCGTCCTGGGTGACCCTGACGCACCGTTGTCCCTGATGGACGATGCCGGCGGGCAAGGCGGCGACCAGCATGCCGAGCAGGTCCGGGCGGTGCACCTGATAGAAGCCCGCGCCGTATCGCTGGGCTGCCGCCTCACCCAGCGGGGTGTGGTGCAGCAGCTCGTTGGTCCGCAGATCCCGCATGTCGATGGCCTCGGCCGCCACACCCACCCGCTCGAGGTCGTCGCCCAGACCCAACCGCTGCAAGCTCCTGGCGGCGTTGCTCGATATCTGCAGCCCCGCACCGATCTCCTCGAGCTCGGGCGCCGCCTCGTAGACCTCGACCTCGACACCTTCACCGAGCAGCGCCAGCGCCGCGGCCATCCCGCCGATCCCGCCGCCGATCACGAGTACGCGCATGGCTCCTCCCTCGTGCGAGTGCGCGGTCAACGGTCCGGGCGCCGGTCGCGCAGCTGCCGCTTGAGGATCTTTCCCTGCGAGTCGAGCGGGAACTCGTCGACGACGTGGACCGCCTTGGGCGCCTTGTAGACAGCGAGCTGGTCGCGGCAGAAGCCGATCACTGCAGCCGGGTCGATGCTCGCGCCGGTGCGGGCGATGACGAAGGCTGTGACCGCCTCCGACCAGTAGTCGTCGGGCATGCCCACCACGGCCGCGCGCGCGACGTCGGGGTGGGCATGCAGCACTCGTTCGACCACTTGCGACGACACGTTCATGCCGCCGGACTTGATCACATCCTTGGCGCGGTCGTGGAAGAACAGGTTGCCGCAGGCGTCGACGCGGACCACGTCGCCGGTGCGAACCCACTCGCCGTCGAAGACCGCCTCGGTGCGTTCCGGGTCCTTGAAGTAGCCCAGCATCACCGACGGCGTGCGGCACAGCAGCTCGCCGATCTCGGCGTCGTGGCCGTCGGCGTCGACCACCCGGATCTCGAGGTGGGTGACCGGCTTGCCGATCCACGACGGGTCGCCGTCGGGGATGTCGGCCAGCGTCCGAAACCAGCCCACCGACCCGAGCTGGGACAGCTCCGACTGCCCCCAGTAGGTGCCCCACACCGCGCCGGGGGCGGCGCCGGCCCAGGCGTCGATGGTGTGCGGCGAGACCTGCCCGCCGTAGGTCATGCACCGCCGGACGGCTCCCACCGAAGCCGGCCCGAAGGCCGGCTGCTGGCACAGCGCGAGGTAGAAGGTCGGGGTCTGGGCGATGACGGTGACCTGCTCGCGGTCGATGATCTCCAGGCAGCGGGCCGGCTCGGCGCTGTCGGGCAGCACCAGCGTGGCGCCCATCAGCGTCAGAGTGGTCATCGACCCGAGCCCGGCGATGGTGTGCAACGGCATCACGAACAGCCAGATGTCGTCCGGGCCGGTGTGCAGGCCCCAACTCCACGCCGGCGCGGTGGAGATCAGGTAGTTGCGGTGCGGGATCATCACGCCCTTGGGCTCGGCCTCGGTGCCGCTGGTGTAGACCAGCATGGCGAGGTCGTGCTCGTCGACGTCGACATCGGGCTCGGTTGCCGGTGACGCGGCCAGGACCGCGCCCCACGACTCCCACCCGGGCGCCGGGTCGTGCTCACCGAGCGCCACGAATGCGGCGATGCCGCGCAGCTCCGGACGCAGCTCCTCGATCAGGCCGGCGAACTCCGCACCGGCCACGACGACGGCGGGCTCGGCGTGCCGGAGCTGGCCGAGCACCTCGGGACCGCGGTAGAGCACGTTGATCCCCGTGAACGCGGCGCCGACCTTCAACGCGCCGTAGTAGGCGACCACGACCTCCACACTGTTGCGGGCCAGGCACGCCACCCGATCACCGCGGCGCACACCGCGCGCGAGCAGCGCATGAGCGAACGCGTTGGCGCGCTCGTCGAGCTCGCGATACGTGCACTCCCGCCGTCCGCCGTCGGTGCCGTAGGCGATCAACGCCGGCTTGGCCGGCTGGGTGCGGGCATGACGGCGCAACTGGTCACCGATCGTGGCCCGGCCCACGGTGCGGCGGTACACCTCGGGCAGCGTCGAGCGCGCGGCTCCGCCCGGGGCGCTCATACGGTGGCGCCGGCGGGGAACATCGGTGTGTCGAAGTGCTCGAGCGACACGATGTCCTCGACAGGGCGACGCGTGAGCCTGGTCGGAAACCCGCGCTCGGGGTATCCGACGACGACGTGCGCGGCGGTGATGAACCCGTCGGGCAACCCGAGCAGCTCGCGGACCTGCGGCTCCTGGTGGCACAGCAGCGTGGTGATCGCGCTGGCGACACCCTGCTCGCGCAACGCCAGGCACACGTTCTGCATCGTCGGGTAGATCGACGCCCCGCCGACGACGCTGAGCCTGCCCAGCTCGGTGTCGGTCGGGTGCAGCCCGGCCAGCTCGGCGCACAACACCAGGATCGCCGGGACCGTCGCCAGGTTCTCGGCGAAGTGGTTGGCATCGAGAAGCGTCTTGGGCAGGGCGTTCGCGGCGACCGAGCCGTCGTTGAGGCCGGCGTAGTAGGGCCGCCACAGGGGCAGGTACAGGTCGGCAAGCGCCTGCTTGCGCGCCGGGTCACGCACCACAGCCCAGCGAACAGGCTGGCGGTTGCCGCCCTGCGGCCCGAACCGCGCGGCATCGAACGCGGCGTACAGAACCTCGTCCGGTACCGGATCCTCGCGGAAGTACCGGCACGTCCCAGTCGTGCGCATCGCCGTGCTCAGCTCCATCGACGCGCTCCTCCCTATCGATCGTGAAGAGAGCACAGCGTCGGCGGGAAGCTCGACACCCGTCAAGAGGCGCCGGTGCCCCGCGGCCGGCTCGGTATCCGGTCGGTGGCTGGCCGGTAGCACAGGTACCGATCGTGCGCGTGCTTATGCTGGGGAAGTGCTCGTGCCCATCCACGGGTCGGATACGCGCCCGGCCGTCACCGTCGGCGACGCCGCGCTGCACCGAGAGGAGCTCTTCGCCGCCGCTGCGGCCGTCGCCGACCGGGTCCACGGCGCCCCGGCGGCAGCCGTCCACGCCACCGCCAGCCCGGAGACCGTCGTCGCGGTGCTCGGCTGCCTGCTCGCCGGTGTCCCCGTGGTGACCGTGGCCCCCGACTCCGGTCACAGTGAACGTCAGCACCTGCTCCGCGACTCCGGTGCAGCACTCTGGCTCGGCGAACCGGTCGCCGGCACCCGGATCGACGCCGTCCCGGTCGACCTGCGGGCCCGCTCGGCCAGCGCGTTCCCGGAGCCGGCGGACGAAGCCCCGGCCTTGATCATGTATACCTCGGGGACGACCGGCGCGCCCAAAGGCGCGGTGCTGTCCCGGCGGGCGGTCGCGGCCGGGCTCGACGGGCTGGCCGAGGCCTGGGCCTGGACCGCCGACGACGTCCTGGCGCACGGCCTGCCGCTGTTCCACGTGCACGGGTTGATCCTGGGCGTGCTCGGCGCGCTGCGGACCGGCAGCCCGCTGGTGCACACCGTCCGGCCGAGACCCGAGAGCTACGCGGCTGCCGTCGCCGAGCACGGCGCCACCCTGCTGTTCGGCGTGCCCACTGTCTGGTCCCGGATCGCCGACGACGCCGCCAGTGCCCGTGCGCTGGCTCCGGCACGGCTGCTGGTCTCCGGCAGCGCCCCGCTGCCGGCGACGGTCGCCCGGGACGTGGCCGCGCTGACCGGGCAGGTTCCCGTCGAGCGCTACGGCATGACCGAAACGCTGATCACGCTGGCCACCCGGGCCGACGGCGACCGCAGGGCCGGCTGGGTGGGCGCCCCCATCGACGGCGTCGAGGCCCGGGTCGTCGACGACGCCGGACACCCGGCGCCCGCCGACGGGGACACCCCCGGGGACCTGCAGGTGCGTGGCGCCACGCTGTACGACGGCTACCTCGGCCGGCCCGAGGCGACCGCCGAGAGCCGGACCGTCGACGGCTGGTTCCGCACGGGGGACGTCGCCGCGGTCGACGGCAGCGGGCAGCACCGCATCGTCGGCCGCAAGTCCTCCGACCTGATCAACTCCGGCGGCTACCGCGTCGGCGCCGGTGAGATCGAGACCGTCCTGCTCGACCACCCCGCGGTCGCCGAGGCCGCGGTGATCGGCCTGCCCGACGCCGACCTCGGGCAGTGCATCGTCGCCTACGTCGTGCGGGTGTCCGGCACGGTCGGCACCGACGAGCTGATCGACCACGTCGCGCGGAGCCTCGCCGCCCACAAGCGCCCCCGCGAGGTGCGCTTCGTCGACGCGCTACCGCGCAACCACATGGGGAAGGTACAGAAGGCCCAGCTCGTCGAGCGGGGTTGAGCGCTGACAAGCCAATCTCAACTCTCCACGCCCTCACGACGAGGTCGAGCCGGACTCCTCGCGGCCGTACTCGCCGGGACGCGGTGGCCGGCGCTCACGGCACCAGCTTCCCGGCGGGTCGGCGCGCCCGAAGGCGCACCGGGCCAGGGACCGGCACCGCCGGTTGCACGGCCCGGTCTCGGCTCGCGTTGCCGCGGCGAGCGCCTTCAGAGCCGCCGGGTCGATCCCGCTCACGGCCCGGCCCTGCTCACGAATCCGCTCCGCTGAACAGCCGCTCCTCGACCGCTGCCTGCAGTCCGGGCTTCACGCCGAGGTCGAACCGAGGTCCGGACGGCATCGTGTTGTGGAAGAACCGGCCCCCTTGGATGACCGAGACGATCCGATCTTGGTCCTGCAGCAGGGTGATGTCGGTGAGAGGGTCACCGTCGACGACGAGGACGTCGGCGAACTTGCCCGCCTCCAGGGTCCCGACCTTGCCGCCGAAATCGACCATCGCGCCGGCGTCGCGGGTGGCGGCGAGCAGCGCCTCCATCGGCGTGAAGTCGAACAACTCGACGAAGTTCTGCAGGTCTCGCGCGTAGGTGCCGTGCGGGGTCCACGCCAGGCCGAAGTCGCCGCCGGGCAGCACCCGCACTCCTGCCTTCCTCATCTTCGCGACACTGTTGATGGTCTCCGCGATCTCGTTCTTGTAACCCATGCTGTCGAGCACCGCCTGGGTCAGGCCGAACTCGGCGCCGTTCTCGTAGAGCCCGACCTGCCAGTGGATGGCGGGGGTGACGAAGATGCGGTTGCGCTCGCGGCGAAGCCGGTCGAGTGCCTCCTCGTCGAGGAAGTTGGCATGCCCGATCACATCCATGCCGGCCTTCATGGCCATGGTCACGGCCTCCGCCGACCGGGCGTGGCAGGTCATCCGCAGGTTGCGGCGGTGCCCCTCGTCGGCGGCGGCGCTGGCTTCCTCCTGGGTGTAGGAGAGCTCGCCGGGCAGGTCGGACTCGACCATGCCCTCGCCATCGAGGTAGATCTTCACGGTGTCCGCCCCGCTCTTGCGGATCTTGCGAAGGGCCTTGCGGACCTCCCACGGATTGTCCGCGAGCAGCGCCAGACCGTCCATGCCGAGCTGCAGGTGGTCGGGGTTCCAGTCGATCATCCCGGCGGTGCCGAGTACGTCGCGTCCGCAGGCGACGTACCGTGGCCCGGGCACGGCACCGGAGTTGATGTGGTTGCGAAGCTCCACGTCGACGGCGTGCAGCGAGCCGAAGCTGTAGGCCGAGGTGTAGCCGCACCGCAGCATCGTGCGGGCATTGAGCACCGCCTTGATCGTGGTGGCCTCGGCGGTGCAGTTCATGTCGAGATCCTGCAGGCTCGACGCGTTGAAGTAGGACAGGTGAGCATGGGGCTCGACCAGACCCGGCATGACGAAGCGCCCGCCGACATCGACACGCGGCACCTCGGCGGGGACGTCGTCGAACTGGTCCGAGGACCCGACCTTGCGGATCTCGTCACCCTCGATCCAGACGCCCCCGTCGGGGACAGGCTCCTCACCGGTCCCGTCGAAGATCCGCCCGTGCAGCAGCAGCATGGACTCGCCGTTGAACATGATCACTCCTGTGCTGTTGTGGTGATTGGTTCTGCCGGAGTCGAGGAGGCCTGAACCGTGTTCCGCGCCCGCCCCGCATCGCGCGGGGTCGCCACCACGCTGGCGCCATCGGCGTGGTCCATGTCACTGTCGGCCGCAACCTTCACCTTGCGACGGATCCCCGGAGAGGGTCAATGCCGTCTCCCCGGACCTGACCATCCAGGATCCGGATGGTCAGCCTCCGGGTTCGCGCAGGTCGGTGGTACCTGCCGGCGGGGGTGTGCGGCGCACCGTGTCGAGCAGCGCCGTCGCCGCTGGGGAACCGGCGAGGGCCGCCGACCAGTAGACGGCGACCTGCTGGTGCAGTGGCGGGGACAGCTGCGTGACCGACACCCCGTCGGTGCGCACACTCTCGAGCGCCAACTGGTTGGTGAAGCCGATCGCCAGCCCGTTGCGGACGAGGCCGACGAGCAGCTGCGGCTGGTCGGACAGCAACCGGATCTGGGGTTCGGCCCCCTGGTGCATCAGCAGCCGCAACGCGTCCGTGTCGTAGCGCAGGTTGGATCCGGAGACCACGAGCGGCTCGCCGCGGAGGTCGGCGAGTGTGGCCACGTCCTGACCCGCAAGTGGGTGCGCCTCGGGGATCACCAAGCACATGGGCTCACGCCAGAGCAGGGAGCGACCGAAGGGGTGGGTGCTGCGTGGCGGCGGCAGAGTCGGCCGCACGGCGACCAGCGCCGGCCCCTCGTCGAGCGCGACGTCGATGCCGTGCACCGCTTGCTCGACCAGCTCCACCCGGATGTCGGGGAAGTCGTCGGAGAAGCGGCGCAACACCTCGGGCACGAATGCCGCCCCGGCACTGGGGTAGGCAGCCAGCGTGACGTCGCCCCGGGTGAGTTGCTGGACCGCCGCCATGGCTTCTCGACCGGTTTCGAGGTCCTCGACCATGGCGCGAGCGTGATCGACGAAGGCCTCGCCTGCGGCGGTCAGACGTACCGGTCGTTGGTCGCGGTCGAACAGCCGTGCGCCGAGCTCGCGCTCCAACGCGGCGATGTAGCTACTCACCCGGCCCTGTGACCGGTACAGCTGAACCGACGCCGCCGTGAACCCGCCCCGGTCGGCCACCGCGAGGAAAGCCTGGATCCACTCCATCTGCACGGTGCGCGATCCTGCCGCCGTCGCGGAAGCGACACCAGGGACCCTTACCTTCACTGCGTCACCTCGTCTCGGCAGCCAAGCGTGGCGTGTCCGGAGCAGGTCGAACCATCCCGCCGGCTCCGCTCGGTCGCTGATTCCCTGCCCGGTCAGCCAGGAGGCGTATGCCGGGGGAACTCGCCCGGGCGATGGCGAAGCAGGTCGAGGGCGAACTCGACATACTGCGCGGCGATCTCCTCGGGGGTCAGCGGCCCGTCGATCCGGAACCACTGGGGAAGGGCGGTGCACATGGTCACGACGGCGCGGGCGGCATCGTGCGGGCGACGGTTACCGAACCGCCCCTGCGTGACGCCGGCGTCGACCTCCTCGTCGACCATGCGCTGCTGGGTGGTTCGCATCTCGGCGATTCGCCTGCGGTTGCGCCGTTCCAGGCTGCGCATCTCACTGGCGCCGACGAAACCGAGTTCCCGGCGGCGGGTGTGGAACAGCGCGAGACACTCGATGAGCAGCGAGAAGCGTTCCACCGGGTTCCGTCCCTGCGCTCGGGCCGCTCGGCTCCGCCACAGCAGATCGGTCATCGTCAGGTCGAGGATCCTGGCGAGCATCTCCTGCTTGCTGGCGTAGTGGTGGTACAGACCCGAAACGGACATCCCACAGCCGCGGGCGATGTCGCGAACCGACGAGCCGTGATAACCGGTGGCGAGAAACTCCTGCAGTGCGGCGTCGAGCACCACATCGAACGTCAACGGCGGGTAGATGCGCCACATGTGGGCTTCCTGGGACGTCGGTGATGCCGCCGTCTCGCCGTCGCGCCGGGTCGCTGCCCGCATGCGCGGCCGGTCGGTTGCGTGCCCGCGATCGACGGGTGAGTCCAGGACATCCTGGACAGTCGTACCGAGCGCCGCAGCGATCTCGGAGAGGCGTACCACGGTGAGCCGTGTCCTGCCGTTCTCGAGCTGGCTCATCGTCGCGGGACTCACGCCCAGGCTGCGGGCGAGCGCGCGCAGGCTGACGCCCTGTTGCATCCGCGCCGCGCGGACCCGCACGCCCACGGCGGCGTCCGGTGCCGCTCCCGCGCCGTTCGGATCGGGTTCCATGCTGGCACTCCCACTCGGACGCACTGTTTAGTGCAACTGAACATGTCGACACCGGTTCGGACGTACCACCGTGCGCATGTCTTGACTTGATCGCAATAGTTCTGTGATCGTCATTCACGTCACGAAGCGACCGGCCGAACGATCGCTCTGGTCCGGTTGACGGACGCAGCCGGGAGCGAGGAGCCGGCGTCGGACGCATAGCAGGCGAACGGACTGTCGCCACCCCGAGTGGGAGGTCATCATGGGCATCTATGACGAGCGTCCCTGGTTGGCGCGGTTCGATCCGGGTCAGCCTGCGGATATCGAGGTGGAGTACGGCAGCGCGTTGGAGATGTTCGCGGCGTCGGTGGCGCGGGCTCCGGATGCGCCAGCCATCCGGTATTTCGATGGTGTGGTCACGCTGGGTGAGCTGGACGAGCAGTCGGACGCCTTCGCCTGCGGGTTGACCGATCGCGGGGTGGCTGCCGGTGACCGGGTGGCGCTGTACCTGCAGAACGTGCCGCAGTTCGTGATCGCCATGGTGGGGATCTGGAAGGCCGGGGCGGTCGTGGTGTCGATCAACCCGATGCTCAAGGAGCGCGAGCTCGAGGTGCTGCTGTCGGATTCCGGGGCGCGGGTGCTGGTGTGCCTGCAGGGGCTGTATGAGTCGGTGGCGGCGCAGGTCGTGGGGCGCACCGGGGTGGAGCTCACGATCACGACCTCGGAGTTGGAGTACCAGACCCGCAACGACGAGCGGATCCTGGGCGGCATCGAGCGGCTCGACTGCGCGGGCACGGTGGACATGGCCGAGCTGATCGGGCGGTTCACCGGGCAGCGGCCGCCCGCGGTGTCGCCGGGTGGCGACGATGTGGCGTTCCTGTCCTACACGTCGGGCACGACCGGCCCGCCGAAGGGGGCGATGAACACCCACCGCAACGTGGTGTTCAACTCGCAGGTCTACCGGCAGTGGTGCGGGCTCGGCGGCGACGACGTGATCATGGGGGTGGCGCCGCTGTTCCACATCACCGGGCTGATCGCCCACGTCACGATCGCGCTGCTGGTCGGCGCGCCGCTGGTGCTGACCTGCCGGTTCGAGCCGTCGGTTGCGATCGAACAGATCCCCGAACACCGGGCGACGTTCACCGTCGGATCGATCACGGTGTTCATCGCGCTGATGAACGCCCCCAACGCCGAGCGCGACGCGCTGGCGTCCCTGACCAAGATCTGGTCGGGGGGCGCGCCGATCCCGCCGAGCACCGTGAAGTCGTTCTCGGCGCAGTTCGGCCAGTACATCCACAACATCTACGGGCTGACCGAGACCACGTCGCCCTCGCACGGGGTGCCCTACACCGCCGAAGCCCCCGTCGACGACGCCTCCGGGGCGCTGTCGGTCGGGGTGCCCATCTACAACACCGTGGTGCGCATCGTCGGCGACGACGGCGCCGACCTGCCGCCTGGCGAGATCGGTGAGCTGGTGACCACCGGCCCGCAGGTCGTGCCCGGCTACTGGAACAAGCCCGACGAGACCGCCAACGCCATCCCCGGCGGCGCGCTGCACACCGGCGACGTCGGCTACATGGACGACGCGGGCTGGTTCTACATCGTCGACCGCAAGAAGGACCAGATCAACGCCGGCGGCTACAAGATCTGGCCCCGCGAGGTGGAAGACATCCTCTACGAGCACGAGGCCGTGCGGCAGGCCGCCGTGGTCGGGGTGCCCGACGCCTACCGCGGCGAGACCGTCAAGGCCTACGTCAGCCTGCGTCCCGGCCAGCACGCCGAACCCGACGAGCTCATCGCCTTCTGCAAGCAGCGCGTGGCTGCCTACAAGTACCCCCGCCAGGTCGAAGTGCTCGACGAGCTGCCCCAGACCGTCACCGGCAAGCTGCTGCGCCGCGAGCTACGCGCCCGCGAACAGGCCGGGACGACGAGCTGATGACCGACACGGTGCTCGTGACGGGAGCCAGCGGACTCGTGGGCGGCGCGGCGATCGACAGGTTCCTCGCCGCGGGCTGGGAGGTCATCGCCGTCTCCCGGCGCGAGCCCGAGGTCCGAAGCGACCGCCCCTTCCGTCATCTGGCGGTCGACCTGCGGGACGAGGCTGCCTGTCGCGAGGCGTTCGGGACGCTGTCCGGTGTGACCCACGTGGTCTACGCCGCGGTCTTCGAGAAGCCCGGCCTCATCGCGGGCTGGACCGAGCGCGACCAGATGGACACCAACCTGGCGATGCTCCGCAACCTCATGGAGCCGCTGACCGCGGCCGCGCAGGAGCTGCGCCACATCAGCTTCCTGCAGGGCACTAAAGCCTACGGTATCCACCTGCACCCGATGCCGATCCCCGCGCGGGAACGCGCACCGCGCGACAAGCACGAGAATTTCTACTGGCTGCAGGAAGACTACATCCGCGACAAGTCGGCGACACACGGATTCTCCTTCACGATCGTACGCCCGCAGCTCGTCGTGGGACCCAACCACGGCGTCGTGATGAACCTGCCCCCGGTGATCGGTGCCTACGCGGCGATCTGCCGGGAGGAGGGGCGGCCGTTCAGCTTTCCCGGTGGGGTGTCCTTCGTCTGGGAAGCGGTCGACACCCGGCTCGTCGCCGGTGTCCTGGAATGGGCGGCCACGGCTCCGCAGGCGGCGGGTGAGACATTCAACGTCACCAACGGCGAGGTGTTCGAGTGGCGCAACCTCTGGCCCGCGATGGCCGGGACGCTCGGCGTCGAGCCAGGTCCGGACGCCCCGCTGAGCATGGCGACATTCCTGCCCGAGAAGGCCGGAGTGTGGAACAAGATCGTCGACAAGCACGGCCTGCGTCCGGTGCGCATGGAACAGCTGCTCGGGGAATCCCACCACTACGCCGATTTCTGCTTCGCCCACGGCGTAGCGGACGCGGGACCGCGCGCCTTCGTGAGCACGGTCAAGCTCAAGCAGGCGGGCTTCACCGAGACCATGGACACCGAGGAGAGCTTCTGCTACTGGCTGCGCGACCTCATGGACCGCAGAATCCTGCCTGCCGCCACCTGAGTTGATTGTCTGCCGCACCACAGAGGTTTCCGATCATCAAGCGACGCGAGGAGGATTGCGATGTCCCAGGCGGCGGCCCACGCATACGACGGGCGGGGAAGCAACAGCCCGCAGTGGTGGCCATCTCGCTACGGTCCGGACGATGAGCTGGGCGCGGGCAACGAGCTGACGCCCGAGCGCACGCTCGCCGCGCTGCAGCTCCCACGCGACGGGCGCAAGATCGAGCTCGCTCAGCTGCTCGAGGAGGGCGTGCCGGCGTTCCCGCCGCGGACCTGGAAGCAACTCGTCCTCGCCCACGGCGCGCTGGATGCGACGAAGATGGCACCCGAGGGCAGCCAGATGACCTACTTCGAAGAGCAGGCCACCGGCACCTACCACATCGGCTGCCACGTCGACGGGATCGGCCATGTCGGCATCAACGGGCACTTCTACAACGGCCACCACTACAAGGACTTCTACACCTCGAAGGGGCTGACGAAGTTCGGGGTCGAGACGATGCGCCCGTGGATAACCCGCGGGGTGTGCCTGGACATCGCGAAGCTCGTGGGAACCGAACGCCTCGACGAAGGGTTCGTGATCACCCCCGAGCACCTCGAGGAGGCCTGCCGAGCGCAGGGCGTGCAGATCGGGGCGGGCGACGTGGTGCTGCTGCACACCGGGTGGGGCGCGCTGTGGAGTGAGGACATCGAGCACTACGAGCACGTCGAGCCCGGCGCCGGTTGGGACGCCGCGCACTGGCTGACCGACAGGCGGGTATCGCTGGTGGGCGCCGACAACTGGGCGTTCGAGGTGATCCCCTTCGAGCGCTCGGACGGCATCTTCGTCGTCCACCAGCACCTGCTCGCGGAGACCGGCACCCACATCCTGGAGAACATCACGACCCGGGAGCTCGCCGCCGGTGGGCACTCGGAGTTCCTGTTCGTGCTCACCGTGCAGAAGTCGAAGGGCTCCACCGGGGCGATGGCGTCTCCCGTCGCCGTCGTCTGACAGCGGGCGCGGTCGGCGGCAGGGGCGTGCCCGCGTCGGGGTCCGGGCACGCCCCTGCCAGGTCGGTGCACGACGTGGCGGAGGTGGACATGAACGACCTCGATTTCCTCGAGACGTCCGGCGACGGGGCGATAGGTCGCGTGTGGCTGGACCGCCCGCCGGTCAACGCGGTGAACCAGCAGATGTACGAGGAGCTGAGGCTGCTCTTCGGCAGCCTCACCGACCACCTCCCCGCGGCGCGGGTCGTGGTGCTGTGCGGTGCGGGACGGCACTTCTGCGCCGGCAACGACGTCCGCGACTTCCAGACCATGGACCCGGGCAACGCGCCGGAGCGGATGCGTCTGGTCCGCGAGGCGTTCTGGGCCCTCTACGACTCCCCGGTCCCGGTCATCGCGGCGGTGCACGGCGCGGCACTCGGCACCGGGCTGGCGCTGGCCGCGTCCTGCGATGTCGTCGTCGCCGCCGACAGTGCCTCCTTCGGCCTCCCGGAGATCACGGTCGGCGTGATGGGCGGGGCCAAGCACCTGTCCCGGTTGGTGCCGCAGAGCCTCGTCCGGCTGCTGCACCTCACCGGCGACCCGATGCCCGCGCAGGAGTTCGCCCACTACGGCGGTGTGGTCGACGTCGTGCCCGACGACCACCTGCTCGACAAGGCCGACGAGCTCGCGGCGCGGATGACCCGGCACAGCCCGGCTGCGCTGCGGTTCGCCAAGCGCAGCCTCAACGCCATCGAGTACCTCGACCTCAAGAACGGCTACGAGTTCGAGCAGGGACTGTCCAGCGAGCTGTCCGGGTACGCCGATGCCAAGGAGGCTGCCGACGCCTTCGTGCAGCGCCGTCCGCCGCATTACACCGGCCACTGAACCGCCGACACGACGGCCGACGGCCTATTCGGGGGCGTCGAGCCGGAAAGCCGTCAGCAGCACGGCGAGCTGCACGTAGTAGCCGATGAGCAGCACCAGGTCCACCGTGCCACGGTCGCCGAACTCCGCAACAGCCTGGGCGTACACCGCATCGGACACCTCGTGCTCGGCGAGGAGCTGCCGGGTGAAGGCGCATGCGACGGCAACCGGCGCAGGCGCGCTCACCGGCTCGCCGGCGCGCAACCGCCGCATCGTCGGCTCGTCGAGGACGCCCTTGGCCCGGGCGACGGCCTCGTGGGCGTAGCGCTCGTAGGGCGCGTTCCAGTGCTGGGCGACGACGAGGATCGCGGTCTCGACCGCGGTGGCGGGAAGCCGGGCGTGTTCCCGCAGCGCGGTGCCCACCCGCTGCATCGGGTCACCGATCTGCGGGGAGGCGATCATCGGTGCGAACGGTCCGATGAGCTCGCCTTCCGGGCCCGTCACCGCCGCGACCGATGCCACGCCTGCCCGGGTGCGGACGACATCGTCGTGCACCGCTCGGGCGGCGGGCTCCAACGCCTCGGGGGCGGTGGGCTGCAGCCGCGCCCGTGCGGACCTGGCCCCGATCACGACCTCTTGTCGATCTCGTCGAGGATCGGGCCGATGTAGCTCATGAACCTCGGGTGGTCCTCGCTCATCGGGAAATGCCCGACCTGGTGCATCGTCTGGTAGGACGCGCCGGGGATCTTGGCCGCGGTGGCCTCGCTCTGCGCGGGTGTCGACAGGTAGTCGTACTCGCCGGTGAGCATGTAGAGCGGGACCTTGCCGGTGTCGAGCGTCGACACCGTCTCCCGCATGTCGTGCTCGGCGGAGTAGAAGTACAGGTCGCCCTTGAGTACGCCCGGCGCCGCCTGGGAGTAGTAGAACATGGTCAGCCGCCGGTCGAGCTCCGAGGTCTGCGGGGCGATCAGCCCGTCGACGACCGAGGCGATCAGCTCGCGACCCTCGACCTCCGGGTGAGCCCACCAGTCGATGTAGAAGCCGGGCGTGAAGTCGGCGCACTCCAGAGCGATCAGCGCGCGGAAGCGCTCCGGGTAGTCGCGGGCAAGGTAGAGGCAGACCACCCCACCCATCGACGAGCCCATGAACACCGGGCGGTCCAGGTCGAGCGCCTGGGCGAAGCCGACGATGAACTCGGTGAAGAAGTCACTGGTCAGGTCGTACTGCCGGGTCCACCACGACGAGCCATGGGGTGGGTCGGACTTGCCGTGATAGGGGAGGTCGTAGGCGATCACCCGGTAGCTGCCGGTCACCTCGGGGTCGCGCAGCAGGTTGCGGAACTGGTGGTTGTGGGCGCCGGCGGTGTGCTGGCACAGCAGCGGGATCCCCTCGCCGGCTTCCAGGTAGAAGACCTCGTAGGTCTCGCCGGCGACGGTGACGTCCACGTAGCGACCGGTGACGGGGGAAACAGGGGCAGCCATGTCAGTCTCCTCGATGAGGCCGGTGTCAGGCGGCGGGTGCGGACGAGGCGGTCGCGCGAAGCAGCTTGAGCGTCCGCCACAGCGCCATGTGATGCTGCATGAAGACCTTCATGTCGCCTTCCAGCGTCATGTGGCCCAGCCAGGCGGCGGCCCAGATGTCATGGAACTCCGCCGGCGGGCTGGCCTGCAGATACCGCTGCCAGGTGCTGGACGGGGCTTTGATGGCGAACTGCCAGGGCTCGGTGGGGTGCGGGTCGACCAGCAGCTCGTCGAGGCTGCCGTTGCGCACCCGCAGCAGGTAGCGGTTGCCGTCGCAGCCGAGCAGGAAGCTGCACGTGAAGAACTTGCCCACCACGCCCAGCTCGGGATCGGCGACCATGGCCTGGCCGAGCCGAGCGAGCAGCTTGTCATCGAGGCTCATGCGACTGATCCTGGCACCGTTTCGCCGGGGGTCAATGGGCGGTCCGATGGCGCACACCGCGGCAGGCCCCTCCTGGGGCAGCCGGGTCATGTCACTTGACCTCGCCCCGGCGCTTCGGGTCCCACGCCAGCTCGAGGTTGCGGATGATGGCCGGGCTGTACATGCACCGGGCCTGCCCGATCGCGAGGTTGGCCATGTAGTGCCGGAAGGTCTCGAGGGGCTCCACGCCCACCCGCAGCTGCGTCCGGTTGGCGTTCACCCCGACCGGCCCGGCGCCGGTCAGCGCCTCGACGGAACGCACGAGCGCGGCGTTCATCTCCTGCTCGGAGCCCACCAGCTCGTCGACGATCATCCTGCCGTCGGGCGAGTCGACGTAGATGTCGCGGTTGAAGAAGATTCCCTGGCGGGTGGCGCGCTCCCCGACGAACCGGGGCAGGCGCATGTTGCCGCAGCCGGGCAGGAACCCCTCCCGGCGCGCGGGCAGGTTGACGTAGCCGCCGGATCGGGCGACGACCCGGTCCATCACCAGCAGGAACTGGCACCCCCCGCCGATGGCGAAGGTCTCGACCCCGGCGACCCAGGGCTTCTCGTGCCGCTGCTCGATGATCGACACGTCGCCGGAGCCGGTGGAGTGCCCCCGGTACCACTTGGTGATCAGGCCCAGCTCCCGTTCGATGAAGAACTCGATGAGCGACACCTCGCCGTGGTAGAGGCGTGTCAGGTTCACGCCCGTGTCGAACACGCGCCGCCCCGCGTACTTGCGGTGCTCGGCCGGCGCGCCTCGCAGCACCCCGACGTCGATGCGGTCGTCGAGCAGCACGAGGTCGGTGGCGGTCTCCATCGCCGCGGTGGACTCGTCGTCCTCGGCGTTGAGGTACTTGTGATGCTGGATCGTGAGGTATCCGATGTTTCCGTCGCGCTCCAGCAGGCTGGTCCCGAGGTCGACGCGGTCGGTGGCCCGGAACTGCGCCAGCAGGCTCCTCGCCTCCCGGCGGGGCTGGGCCATCGCGTGCATCAGGTGATAGCCCGCGCGCGCGTCGTCGAGCAGGTGCGAGACGAAGATGCCCTGGTCGAGCTCCCAGCCGTCCTTGTCCTTCTGCGGGTACCGGCGCTCGGCGGCGATCTGCTGCCGTGTCGGGCACAGGCCGGGGAAGGCATCGGCGGCGCGGTAGGCGAGCTCTGCCACCCGCAGCTGTCGGGTGAAACCGTCGGTCAGCGCGTCGTACACCGCCCGCGCGTGCAGGCCCATGAACTCCTGCCGGGCCGACCGGCCGTCGGCGAGCAGGCCCTCCGCGGTGATCTGCTGTTCGGCCGTACGCTCCGGCTTCGCCGGCAGCGCGTCCAGCGCCTCGCGCACGCCGGCGAAGTGCTCGCTCGCCAGCGCGACGTCCTCGTCGAGCTCGCCCTGCAGACCCGGAAACTGCGTCATCTCAGCACTCCGTACGCGCATCCAGCATCCGGCCCCTCGTCCCCGGACGGAACCGGCCCGCTCCCAGTCGTCGCCATGGCGTCCGAACCTCCGGATGCGCATCGTGACCGCGGCCGCCGCGGCCCGGTGACCAGCGACGTCAGACGTCGGAGGCTAGTGAGCGTTCGTACGTACTGCAACCACGGTGCCGGGCAGACCATCCCGCCCGGTGGGCTGCTCGAGGAGTGCCACGCGCGCAGACCATGGCCACGCGCGCGTAGCTACGAGCGCGTGGGCCACAGCACGCGCGTGGGCCACAGCACGCGCGCGGGCACATTGGTCGTCAGGAACGACGGGGCTCGCTGGTCAGGGCATCGACCACGAGGCCGAGCCCGGCGCCCAGCATCCACACGTCCTTGGCGATCGGTAGGCCCTGCGGGGTCGGGCGCAGGCTGCCCTCGCGCCGCAGGCCCGGGGTGCGGAGGTAGAGCCCGATCAGGCCCGCCGAGAACGCGGCGAGTCCGGCACCGGCGGCCAAGGTGGGAACCACGGGCAGCAGCAAGGCCGTGCCCAGGGCGATCTCGCCGGTCGACAGCGCCCGGGCGAACGTCGTCGAGTCGAGCTTCTGCAGGGGCGGGTACGTTCCGCAGGCCATGCCGTGGAGCTGGGTGGCGGTCTGCTCGTCGGCCGAGCGCTTCTCGACGCCGGAGTTGAGGATGAACGCGCCGATCGTCACACGCGCGGGCAGGTGCCGGGCCTTCACGGGAAGCCGCATACAGTCCTCCTGAAAGTTGTACGGTCTTCAACAAGGTTACAGGTCGAGGTCGCGCTACCCGCTCGGGCTATCGGATCGCCTCCGTCAGCTCGCGCTCGTCCCGGGCCGGCGCGAGTGCCGCTCGAAGACCGGCGTGCGTGGGCGCCTCCGGGACGTGCGGCGGGCGCAGCGCGTCGAGCTCCTTGCGCAGCACGGGAACGACTTCCTCACCGAGCAGGTCGAGCTGCTCGAGGACGGTCTTGAGCGGAAGACCGGCGTGGTCGGTCAGGAACAACTGCCGTTGGTAGTCGCCGAAGTACTCCCGGAATGTCAGCGTCTTGTCGATCACTTCCTGCGGGCTGCCGACCGTCAGCGGCGTCTGCTCGGTGAACTCCTCCAGCGACGGGCCGTGCCCGTACACCGGGGCGTTGTCGAAGTAGGGGCGGAACTCCGCGACGGCGTCCTGCGAGTTCTTTCGCATGAACACCTGGCCGCCCAACCCGACGATCGCCTGGTCGGCGCCACCGTGGCCGTAGTACTCGAAACGCCTGCGGTAGAGCTCGATCAGGCGCATGAAGTGCTCCTTGGGCCAGAAGATGTGGTTGGCGAAGAACCCGTCCCCGTAGTACGCGGCCTGCTCGGCGATCTCCGGGCTCCGGATGGAGCCGTGCCAGACGAACGGCGGCACGCCATCCAGCGGCCTCGGGGTCGAGGTGAACGACTGCAGCGCAGTGCGGAAGGTGCCCTCCCAGTCGACGACTTCCTCCCGCCACAGGCGGTGCAGCAGGTGATAGTTCTCGATGGCCAGCGCAATCCCCTGCCGGATGTCCTGGCCGAACCACGGATAG
>WHSY01000068.1:0-256 GCA_009379815.1 Pseudonocardiaceae bacterium | reverse complement strand
CTGCATGTCAACTCCTCCGCAGGCCCCTCGATATAGTACAGAGTTCAACTACCTGGAACCTCGGCGAGCGGGGGCCTATTCCCGATCGCCGAGGTTCCCTGTGGAGCCGGCGCCGGTGTCGTCAGATGATCCGCAGGAGGTCCCGCATCCGGCTGATCTCCTCGGTCTGGGTGGCCTCGATCCGCACGGCCAGCTCGACGGCCTGCTCGTTGACACCGTCGGCCTGCTCCGCCCGGGCCATCTCGACCGCACCCTC
>WHSY01000689.1 GCA_009379815.1 Pseudonocardiaceae bacterium | reverse complement strand
ATGGCGTCGAGCTCCTCGCGGATCTTGCGAGCACCCAGGTCGGCACAGATGGCGGACCCACCGGCCCCGGCGATGAGCAGCGCGGTGACGATCGGCGCGGCGTTCCGTACGACGGCCAGGACGGCGACCGAGCCGGTGAAGGACTGGGCGCCGAACTGCTGGATGAGTCCACCCACCTGGAGTGCGATGACCGCGCCGAAGGGGATCGCCGGAGCTGGAACGGACGCCGCGGCAGGTTGCGCAAAACGTCGAGCGAGAACGCGAAGAGGTTGCCGCTGGCCCGAAACGGGGCGACGGCCTTCGCGGGGGCGATCGTCGGTGTGCTCACACTCTGGCTCCGGGGGTCATGACCATGTCCGGGGCAAATGACCCGGGCGGAGGGGTGACGCCGTTCAACCGGCACCACTCGCCCGGCTCGTGCTGGGTCGCCCGCCGCTGGCCGCTCGACGGCTCCAGCTGCAGCGGGATGGGCGGTAGTGCCGGTGGTACGGTCTCCTTCTCCAGCGCGAGC
>WHSY01000688.1 GCA_009379815.1 Pseudonocardiaceae bacterium | reverse complement strand
AGCCGGTCGACGGCCTCGCGGTCTCGTTCGCAAGGGTGAGCGCCAACGCGGTGCTGAACAGGACCGACGGCATCGAGTCCGAGGCGTTCCTCGTGGTGCTCGCGCAGAGCCTGATCCTGTCCGGCATGGCCATGGCGGTGGCGGGCAACAGCAGGCCGTGCAGCGGAGCCTGCCACGAGATCTCCCACGCGCTGGACCAGCTGTACCCGGAGCGTGCCACGCACGGCGAGCAGACCGGGTTCGGCGCGCTGTTCGCGAGCTGGCTGCGCAGCGACGATGACCTGGCGCAACAGATCTATCACTGTCTGCATCGACACGGCCTGCCCACCCGTCCCAGCGACCTCGGGGTGACCGACGAGGAGTTCGCCGCGGTGCTGGCGCTCGCCCCGCACACCAGGCCGGAGCGGTACACGGTGCTGGAGCACCGTGGCGTCGACTCGAGCAACGCGCTCGCGCTGTCCACGGACTACGGGCGCTGGGTGGCCGGCCGGTGAACGCTACGGGAGCGACA
>WHSY01000687.1 GCA_009379815.1 Pseudonocardiaceae bacterium | reverse complement strand
ATGACTGGCGCGAGGATCGTTCACGACACCCTCGAGCAGCAGGGCTGGGACGTCGAGATCGCCGATGCGCAGAAGGTCAAGGGCCTGGCGCCGCTTGCCTGCAAGACCGACAAGATCGACTCCCTGGTGCTGGCGGTGCTCTCGCACCGCGACCTGGTGCCGGCGATCTGGCTTCCCGATCCACGGGTGAGGGAGGAGCGCGAGCTCGCGCGCTTCAGGTTGCACCTGGTCAAGCACAAGTCGTCGCTTAAGAACCGGATCCACTCGACCCTGATCAACTTCGGCCGGCCGTGCCCGGTCACCGACCTGTTCGGGGCCGAGGGCCGCCGGCTGCTGGACCTGGGCGCGTCTGCGTCTGCGGCTGAGCGGCGAGCCTACCTGCTGCGCAAGGCCGACGTGTTGGAACGGCTCGCCGCCGAGGTGGGCAGGTTCGCGGCCCGAGCCCGCAAGGAGGCTGAACGGTCATGACTGTGGTGGGTACGGCGGTCGTCCTCGGCCTGCTGGTGGTGCTG
>WHSY01000686.1 GCA_009379815.1 Pseudonocardiaceae bacterium | reverse complement strand
GATGATCCGCCCGAACGAGTAATTGTTGCTGTCGAATGGGGCCGGCACGTAGGGGCCGATGAAGCCGTACGCGATGAACGCCACGCAGATGATGGGCACCACCCAGCCGACCGTTCGACGCGCGGCCTCCAGCGTCAGCAGCACGAGCGCGCTGCCGGCGACGGCGACGCAGAGGAGGTAGAGCCCCTCCATGGCACGGCGGTAGGCAGTCTGCATGGGAGCTCACCTGGGGAGAAAAAAGCGGCCGGCGCCCCGGGGGGAAGCGCCGGCCGTCAGGTGCTTGCTCACTCCACGGCCTGGATGCGGGCGACGAGGTCGGCGTACTTGCCCGCTTCGAGGGTCCCGAGGTCGTCCTCCCGGCCGAGCGCCACGGCGGCGTTGCGGGTCGCGGTGGCCAGCGCCTCGGCGGGCGTCATCCCGTACTCCACGTAGATCTCCAACTCGTGGGCGTTGTCGCCCATGGCCGGGTCGATCTGGGTGTCGGTGCCCATCGCCAGCGTCACGCCAGCCTC
>WHSY01000685.1 GCA_009379815.1 Pseudonocardiaceae bacterium | reverse complement strand
GGTAGCAGCCCGCCAACAGGCTCCGGGCATCGTCGAGCCCGGACCTGCGACAGGAGAGGGGAGGCCTCGTGGACGGGCTGCGCGTGGCAGTGACTGGCGCGCGCAAGGGCAAGGAACTGGCGGGGGTGCTCGAGCGACGCGGGGCGCGGGCTCTGCTCGCGCCGACCCTGGACACCGTGCCGCCGGCCAGCGACGCCGACCTGCTCGCCGACGGCGTCCGGGCACACCACCCGCGCCGCGGAGACCCCGGCCTTGGCGGTCTCCAGGCCGGTGACCTGGGAACGCTGCTCCGGCAGCGTGAGCTCACCGATACCCACGAAGGCGGCCAGCACCACGACGGCGACCGCGAGGGGCACCGGTACGTGTCTGGCGAGGCGGCGGCCCCGGCGGCGGCGCTGCCTGCGGGTCTGCTCCCCCGCGCCGCGCTGGCGGGTGCTCCGCCCGCGACCGCTCGGTGCCGGATCCCGTCCGTGCGGCGGCGGCGGTGGGCCGTACGGCGGCGGGCCCTGAGG
>WHSY01000684.1 GCA_009379815.1 Pseudonocardiaceae bacterium | reverse complement strand
CGGGTTGCCGCCATGGCGCCTGCGGCTGCCACCGCGGCTGCTGTGGGTACTGCGGCGGCCACTGCGGCGGCGGACCTGCCCCACCGTAGTCAGGGTGTCGCGGATCGTGAGGAGGCTGCCCGCCCTGCTGCGGCGACCACTCGCCAGAGCCGTAGCCGCCACCTGCGGACACCAGTACCCCGCCTTCCCGAGACCGACGCACTGACAGTACAAAGTCCGTACACCCGACGCCAGGGAGTCCGACGAGGTGCAGTCGGGTCATCTCGTACGAGCAGCTCGTGCCGTGTGTACCGGGCGACGTCGTGGACCGCAGCGCCTCGTCCCCGGCGCGGCGGTCGTCAGCTGGCTGCCGGTGTCATCCCCTGGTGTAGGCCCTGGCGGTGAAACCCCCCTTGCCCGAACCGATCTCGACCACGGTCGGCCCCGCGGTGAAGAAGTGACCGGTGTCGACGCGGCCGCTGGCGCCGCCGTCGCTCCCCGAGGAAGACCGCACCACGCCCCGCTCGCTCGTC
>WHSY01000683.1 GCA_009379815.1 Pseudonocardiaceae bacterium | reverse complement strand
ACATCGCCGCCCGGCTGCTCCCTGCGTACGGCATCGAGGTCGCCGCCGACCTGGTGACGGACTGGAGCGAGCTGGTCGGCACGGTCGACGCGGAGGTCCGCGCGCTGCTGGCCGAGGTACGCGCCGGCGGTGTGCGCGTGGCCCTGGTCAGCAACGCGACGACCAGGCTGGAAGACGACCTCGCCGTCTTGGGCGTCGCCGGCGAGGTCGACGTGGTGGTGAGCTCGGCCAGGCTCGGCGTCGCGAAGCCGGAGCCGGCCTTCTACTTCGCCGCGGCGCAGCTGGCGGAGGTGGAGGCGCACCGGTGCCTCTTCGTGGACGACGCCGCGGTGCACGTGGAGGTCGCGCAGGCGGTCGGGATGCAGGGGCACCTGTTCCAGGGTGCCGCGGGCCTGCGCGCCGCGCTCGACGGCGACTGAGCCACCGACACCGCGCGAGGCGGCGGACGACGTTGTTGCGCCGGAAAAAGTTGTCGGCCGTCGCGGTAAACGGGCCGAGTTCCTCTGGTGTCT
>WHSY01000682.1 GCA_009379815.1 Pseudonocardiaceae bacterium | reverse complement strand
GGCGCACCGTACGTCCTCGCCGGCCACGTGGGCGAACGGCAGGGCGGTGTCGCGTGGAAGCACCTCGCCAGTGTGCTCACCGACGGCCATGCGGTCGCTCCCCGCGGCGGCTCGGCGACCTACGGCCGCACGGCACGGGTCGACGGGATCTTCACCAGCGATGATCTCCGGGTCGTCGGCTGCGGCGTGCCGGACGTCTCTGGCCTGCCGACGGCGACCGGCCATCGCCCCGGTGGCACGCTGACCCGTCCGGGGTGCTCCGCGGCGAGCAGCTTGCGCAGCACGGCCGCGTTGCGCGACGGGTCGTCGGTGAGCTCGGGCTGGTACTCGAACACGCACGCCTCCATCGCCTGCCCTGTCCTCGGTGTCGTCATTTCCGCCCGTATCTCGTGGAGACCAGCTGCCAGTGCAATCGCCGGCCGGCGCCGGTGGGTGCGCGACCGTCGGGGCCGGTCGCACCGACGTACACCACCGCCGGCCCCGTGGGTGGGCCAGCGCAGCTGACCGTCACC
>WHSY01000681.1 GCA_009379815.1 Pseudonocardiaceae bacterium | reverse complement strand
GGACGTGCTGATGGTCGAGCAGGCTCCGCACGACTGGCTGTTCTCGCGGGTGGACGCGGTGGTACACCATGGCGGTGCCGGCACCGTCGCCGCGGCCGCCGCCAGCGGCCGTCCGCAGGTGATCTGCCCGTTCCTCGGCGACCAGCCGTTCTGGGCCAGGCAGGCGCGGATCGCCGGCATCGCACCTGAGCCGATCCCGCAGCGGAGGCTGGCCAGCGACAGACTGGCCAGCGCGATCCGCGAGACGCTGGACCGGCGCGCCGACACTGCGGCGAAGCTGGGTGAGCTGATCCGCGCGGAAGACGGCACGGGCAACGCCATACAGGAGCTCGACCGGCTCTGCCGCGCCGCCCGCTGAGCCCGGGCGGCGCACTTCCCCGGCCCGCCAAGACATCCGGGAGGGCCGCGACCAACCCCGGTCACGTGCACGTTGACGTCGCACACGACAAGAGGCGGGCCACCACGACCCGCCCCACGATCATCCTCACCGTCAACGACGCACGATCACCGGT
>WHSY01000680.1 GCA_009379815.1 Pseudonocardiaceae bacterium | reverse complement strand
CTGCGTGCCGCTGGCCACTCGGGAGGCGCCGGGGGCGTTCTACCGCGACTGGCGGCTGGTCGCCATCGATGGCACGACCCTGGATCTACCGGACACGCCGGCCAACGAGAACGAGTTCGGTCGGCCGGGCGCCTCACGTGGTGCCTCGGCGTTCCCCCAGGCGCGTCTGGTTGCCTTCGCCGAGTGCGGAACGCATGCGATCACCGGCGCGGTCATCGGCCCGTATGGCGACAGTGAGCAGACGCTGACCCGTAGGCTGCTCGACCATCTGGGGCCAGGGATGCTGTGCCTGGCCGATCGCGGATTCGCCGGACATCCGCTGTTTGCAGCGGCTGCGGCCACGGGCGCGGACCTGGTGTGGCGGGCCAGAAGCAACGCGAAACTGCCCGTGCTCGAACGCTACGACGACGGCTCGTTTCTCTCCGAGATCGTGGCCACCGACGACAAGCGCACCCGCGCCAACGTCACCCCGGTTCGGGTCATCGAGTACACGGTTGACGACCCCGGCCGGC
>WHSY01000067.1:18752-27141 GCA_009379815.1 Pseudonocardiaceae bacterium | reverse complement strand
GCTGTCCTCGGGGTCGGGCTCCGACTCGCTGAGCGCGGATCGTCGTTCCTGTTCGTGGTAGCTGTACGCACCATGCCCACCAGGAGACGCGCGCCACCGCGGGAGGCCAGGACGCGGACGTCGACGCCTTCCGTCTCCGGTGTGACTCGTCGGAAGCGGTTGGACAGCTCCGGCAGTGGGCGCTGCCGCTGTTGTTCGGCTGGGTCCTGCCCCTCGTCCTGCATTTCGACGATGACCTGAGCCACCACCCCGCGTATGCGGCGCCGCAACGCCATGGCCCCGAAGGCGGGCAGCGACACCACGGCGACGCTTGCGGCGCGTGCCACATCGGCCACGATGGGCTGCTTGCCACTGCGCAGCGGGAGGCCCGTGACGCACACCGCAACGTTCCAGTCGTGCTGCTTCGCGCGCCGGCGAGCCAACTCGACCATCGCGCTGTGACTCGCGTCGATGGCAGGGAGCCGCTCGGTGATGACCTCCACCCGCCACGAGCGGTCGTCTTTCAGGCGCTCGGCCAGCAGCTCCGGGAGATCACCGGACAGGTGACGAGCTACCTGCTCGGGCGCTGCGGACGGGTCGGCGATCAAGCCCACCACCACAGCGCCGGCCCGGGAACACGGGTGCCTCTCCTGCGTCGTCATGCGCTGGCCGGGCTCACCGTCGCACGCTGCCCTTCACCGCCTCCACGTCACGCTGCGTGCTCTGCACCGCCTGCTCGGGCTTCATCGGGCCGGCCTTCTTGACCTGGCCGATGCCCGTGACGGCGAGCAGCCCGGCCACCACCAGCAGGATGCCGCCGACGATCAACGCCGCTGCCCAGCCGGGCAGGACCGTGGCGAGGCCGAGTACCGCTGCGGCGACGAGCGCGGCGAGCCCGTACAGCGCGATCAGACCACCGGCGCCCGACAGGCCTGCCCCGACACCGGTCTTGGCGCCCTTGCGCTTGAGCTCCGTGGTCGCCAGCGCCATCTCGTCGCGTACCAGTTCGAAGACCTGACTCGACAGCCGGTTGACGAGGTCGGCAGTACTGAGGTCGCGCACCGGTGTGGGCGCGTCATATTGCTGGGTCATGTTCACTCCTTGTCACGACTCCAGCAACCCGGATACCCACCGTGGGCCGGGCTCAATCGACGCGGAGCGAAACCGCTTCCGGCGACTCAGGTCGAGACGACGACCGCGTAGCGACCGTGACCGATCAAGCGGTCCGCCGCGATCGCCTCCTTGCGGGTCAGGAAGGTGGTCACCGCACCGGTGTCCAGGTCGAAGTCGACGTCGGTGATGTTCCCGAGCTCGTCGCCCCGCTCGGTGATGACCCGCTTGCCCATGATCTCCAGCTCCCGGGAGTCGGCGCGCTTCTCCATCTCGTCGTGCGGAGTGCGGATCACCGAGACGTCGGCGATCGTGGCGGCGTCTGGGCCGAAACCCTCCAGGTCCTCCCAGGACAGCAGCGAGCCCTCGCCCGCCACCTTGCCCAGCCGCAGCAGCACCACCCGTGCCGGGCCCGCGGCCACCACGAAGCCGTCCACCCTGGCCACCCGCGTGGCGGTGTCGGTGCTCACCACGTCGCGGCGGCGGGCCTCGCTGAACAGCACTACGCCTCCTCCTGGCTCTCGCGGAGCCGGGCCCGGAACTGGTCGACGGCGGCGCCGAAGCCGGCGAGGTCCTCGGACACGAACTCGGTCGCAGCGGCGGGCAGGATGAGATTCTCGCCGGACACCGCGACGGTGTCGGGCAGTGGGATGAACACCCGGCGACCCGCGGTGCCCAGCGCTTCGCTGGCCTCCACCTCGTAGCCGACGACCTCGAGGTCCGTGCCGCCCTGCAGCACCACGTCGATGACCTTGCCGAGGTCGCGGCCGTTGTCGGTGAGCACGCGGTCGCGCAGCACGTCGGCCTTGCGCGCCTGCTTGCGCGGCGCCAGTTCCTTGGTCGGCACCAGCGTGTCCGGATCGCGGATCATCACCGCGTCGCGGCCGACACCGTGCACGGACTCCCAAGGCAGCGAGTCCTTGCGGGCGCGGCTGAACAGGCCCGGATTGCGCAGCGTGAACCCCGCGATGCGGCCGCCGGAGCGTTCGAACACGACATCCTTGATCTCGCCCTCGAGCTCGCCGCCGAGCGTGACCACCGGGCGCCCGGTGAGCTCGCGGGCTCGCAGCAACCGGTCGGACGCGGTCACGTTCGGTCGCCCCGCCGGGCCGAGTCACCGAGCCCGATCACCCCGCCACGCCGGCGCCTGCTCTGCACCCACGCCGCGGTCGCCGTGAGCACCATGAGGGCGACCACCACGATGATCACCCAAATCCACCAGTCCACCACTGCCTCCTCGTCGCACCCCGATGCGCGTACCGTAACGGCCCTCGTCCGGGAGTGCTCGCCCGCGATCGACGCGGCGCGGGTAATGTCGGGTTCACCGGACCGGGAACCGGGCTCGCCCCAGCCGCGTTGAACCCGGTGACGGCGTCCGCACGCCCACCCAGGAGGGACCCACGGTGCGCACCACCAGCAACCCCGCGTTCCGCAACCTGCCCAGTTCGGGCGGGTATGCGGGCTTCAACTCGGCACCCGCCGGATTCCCGGGCGCGCAGCCCGGGCACGGGCCCGCCGGAGCGCCCCCCACCGTCGAGCGGCCGATGACCGTCGACGACGTCGTGACCAAGACCGGCATGATGCTCGCCTTGCTGGTCGCCACCGCGGCGGCGACCTGGATCAGCGGGTTCTGGGGCCTGGCGCTGCCTGCCGCGCTGGTCGGCTTCGTGCTCGCGCTGGTCATCATCTTCAAGAAGCAGGCCAGTCCGGCCCTGATCATGTCCTTCGCCGCGGTCGAGGGCGTCTTCGTCGGCGGCATCAGCGCCATCTTCCAGACGCAGTTCGGCAACAACATCGTCCTCAACGCGGTGGTCGGTACCGCCGCGGTCTTCGGCGGCATGCTCGTCGTCTACAAGACCGGCGCGGTCAAGGTCACGCCGCGGTTCACCAAGTGGCTCATCGGCGCGATGGTCGGCGTGGTCGGCCTGATGATCTTCAACCTGGTGGCCAACCTGCTGTTCGACTTCGACCCCGGACTGCGCAGCGGGGGCCCGCTGGCCATCGGGTTCAGCCTGCTGGTGATCGGCATCGCAGCGTTCAGCTTCCTGCTCGACTTCGACGCCGCCGACCAGGCGATCCGCGCCGGTGCACCGGAGAAGACCGCGTGGTACATCGCCTTCGGCCTGGTCATCACCCTCGTCTGGCTCTACATCGAGATCCTGCGGCTGCTGTCCTACTTCCAGTCCGAGTAGCCCCGCACCGACGCCATGCGGGCCCGGTCCACCCTCCGGACCGGGCCCGCATCCGGCTGCGCAGCGCACAGGTCGTGAGTGGCGATGCGAGCCAGGGCTCACATCGCCACTCACGGGTGCGTCAGCGCATCCGCTCGAGCACCATGGCCATGCCCTGGCCGCCGCCGACGCACATCGTCTCCAGGCCGATCGACTCGTCGTGGGAGGCCAGCGAGTTGAGCAGCGTGGCGGTGATGCGGGCGCCGGTCATGCCGAACGGGTGGCCGACGGCGATGGCGCCGCCGTTGACGTTGAGTTTGTCGACGTCGATGCCCAGCTCCCGGTAGGAGGGGATGACCTGCGCCGCGAAGGCCTCGTTGATCTCGACCAGGTCGACGTCGTCGATCGACATGCCGGCGCGGGCCAGCGCCTGCTTCGACGCCTCGACCGGGCCCAGCCCCATGATCTCGGGAGACAGCGCCGAGACCCCCGTCGAGACGACCCGGGCCAGCGGGGTGATGCCGAGCTGCCGGGCCTTCGCGTCCGACATGACGATCACCGCCGCGGCGCCGTCGTTGAGCGGGCAGGCGTTGGCGGCGGTGATTCGCCCGTCGGGGCGGAAGACCGGCTTGAGCCCGGCCACGCCCTCCACCGTCACGCCGGGCCGGGGGCTGTCGTCGGCGTCGACGACCTGCCCCGACGGCGTGGTCACGGGCGTGATCTCACGTGCCCAGAAGCCGTTGGCGGCCGCCTTCTCCGCCAGGTTCTGCGAGCGCACCCCGAACTCGTCCATCTCCTCGCGGCTGATCCCCTTGAGCCGGGCCAGGTTCTCCGCGGTCTGGCCCATCGGGATGTAGACGTCGGGGATCGCGTCGAACTCCCGTGGGTCGGTCCAGTCCTCGGAGCCCTGCTCGGCGGTCCTGGCGGTGCGCGCCTCGGCGTCGGCGAACAGCGGGTTGTGCGTGTCGGGCAGCGAGTCGGAGTTGCCCTTGGCGTAGCGCGAGACCATCTCCACCCCGGCGGAGATGAAGGCCTCACCCTCGCCTGCCTTGATCGCGTGCAGCGCCATGCGGGTGGTCTGCAGCGACGACGAGCAGTACCGGGTGATCGTCGTGCCGGGGAGGCCGTCGTAGCCGAGCGCCACCGCGACGGCGCGGGCCATGTTGAAGCCCTGCTCACCGCCGGGCAGCCCGCAGCCCAGCATCAGGTCGTCGATGTCGGCCGGGTCGAGCTGCGGGACCGTGTCCAGCGCCGCTCGTACCAGCTGTGCGGTCAGATCGTCGGGCCGGACGTCGACCAGCGACCCCTTGCCGGCGCGCCCGATCGGGGAGCGAGTGGCGGCGACGATCACTGTATCGGGCATCGGAACTCCTTCTCGCGAACGGTCGTGCTCCCGACCCTACGACGCGACACCACCGAGACGCTCCGTCACGCGACGCAGGCCACGGTCGGCGCTGGCCGCGACGCGGTTCGACCAGCGCCGGGCGTCGACGCTCGCCGAGCGGGTCGGCGCGGGCGCCACCGCGCCACCGCCCCAGACACCCAGCGCCGAGCACAGCGCCGGCAACAGCACCGAGCAGGCGGCCTCGTAGCCCGCGGCCGAGGGGTGCAGACCGTCGCGCCGGCTCATCAGCGCCTCGGGCCGGCTGAGGAATTCCGGGGCGAGAAGGTCCGCGAGCGGGACGGGGTGGCCGCCGGCCTGGCGCACCGCCTCGCGCTGCAACCGGGCGAGCGTGATGCTCCAGTTCCGCACGAAGGCGCGGGTCGGTTGCGGGATCGGGCGCACCACGCCCAGGTCCGGGCACGTGCCGGTGACCACCGCGGCGCCCGCCGAGCGCAGCGCGGACACCGCCGTGCCGAGCAGCGTCGCGGCGGTCGCGGGGGGCACCCAGTCCCTGATGTCGTTGGCGCCGACCATGATCAGCGCCGCTTCGGGCGGGGACAGCAGCGCCGCACGCACCTGGTCGGCCAGCCTGCGGCTGCTGGATCCGCTGATCGCGTAGGTGTCGAGCTGCACCGGGCGGCCGGCCTCGTCGGCGAGGTTGCGGGCCAGTACCACCCCCGGCAGATCCTCGGGACGGTCGACGCCGAGCCCGGCGGCGGTGGAGTCGCCGAGCACCGCGAGGGTCACGATGTCTGCGCTGGCGGGCAGCGCGGCCCGGGGCACCGGCCCGGATCCGTCCGGTGTGTACACCCCGTCGGCGCGCAGCGGGACCCAGCCGGGCACTGCCAGGACCCGGCGGGCGCTGCGCGTCTGCCGCGACAGCGTCCCGAGGGCGGCCCCGGACAGCCCGCCGATCGTGCCGGCCAGTATCGCCGCCGCCCGCACCGTCGCCCGCATCACCCACCTCCTCGAGCGCCTTCGCGTCTCCCTCATGGGTACATCGGGGTTCATGCCCCTGGCTTTACACCGTTGTTCCTCCCGTGTGGTCGGGGCCCCTCTGACGGAAGGAGGCCCGGCACCGACGTTAGCCCGTTTGCAATGAGAGGGCGCAGCGCGACGCATGGGTTCGGCTGTGTGCGGATACCCTGCGCGCGGCGCGATCCGCCACCACACCCTGGAGGACCGGTGCAGTACGCTGAGCACATCATCGACACCATCGGCGACACGCCGCTGGTCAGGCTCAACTCGGTGGCGCAGGGTATCGCGCCGCTGGTGTTGGCCAAGATCGAGTACTTCAATCCGGGCGGCAGCGTGAAGGATCGGATCGCGCTGCGAATGGTCGAGGCCGCCGAAACCTCCGATGCGCTGCGACCCGGCGGCACCATCATCGAGCCGACGAGCGGCAACACCGGAGTCGGGCTCGCGATGGTGGCGCAGCGCAAGGGGTACCGCTGCCTGTTCGTCTGCCCGGACAAGGTCAGTGATGACAAGCGCAACGTGCTGCGCGCCTACGGCGCCGAGGTCGTCGTCTGTCCTACCGCGGTGCCCCCGGACCACCCGGACAGCTACTACCGCGTCTCGGACCGGCTGGTCACCGAGATCGACGGCGGCTGGAAGCCGGACCAGTACTCCAATCCGGACAACCCAGCCAGCCACTTCCACGGCACCGGGCCGGAACTGTGGCGCCAGACCGACGGCCGGATCACGCATTTCGTCGCGGGGATCGGCACCGGCGGCACGGTCTCGGGTACCGGGCGCTACCTCAAGGAGACCAGCGACGGGCGGGTGCGGATCATCGGGGCCGACCCGGAAGGCTCGGTGTTCTCCGGGGGCACCGGCCGGCCGTACCTCGTCGAGGGGGTCGGGGAGGACTTCTGGCCGGGGACCTTCGACCGGCGGATCTGCGACGAGATCGTCGCGATCTCCGACGCCGACTCCTTCACCATGACCCGGCGCCTCGCCGAGGAGGAGGGCCTGCTGGTGGGTGGGTCGTGCGGGATGGCGGTCGTCGCGGGGTTGCGGGTCGCCGAGCGGGCGGCGCCCGATGACGTGGTCGTGGTGCTGCTGCCCGACGGCGGCAGGGGCTATCTCGCCAAGGTGTTCAACGACTCCTGGATGGCCTCCTACGGCTTCCTGCCACCGGACTCCTCCGGCGCCACGGTGGCCGACGTGCTGCGCCGCAAGGACGGCACGCTGCCCGAGTTGGTGCACACCCATCCCAACGAGACGGTGGCCGAGGCCGTCCACATCCTGCGCGAGTTCGGGGTGTCGCAGATGCCGGTGGTGCAGGCGGAGCCGCCGGTGATGGCCGCCGAAGTGGTGGGCGCGGTCAACGAGGCGGACCTGCTGCGGGCGCTGTTCACCGGCGAGGCGCACCTCGCCGACCGCCTCCAGGGGCACATGTCACCGCCGCTGCCCACGATCGGTGCGGGCGAGCCGATGGGAGCGGCGATGACGGCGCTGGCCTCCGGGGACGGTGCACTGGTCCTCGTCGACGGCAAGCCCGCCGGCGTGGTCACCCGCCATGACGTGCTCGGATTCCTCGCCGGCCGCTGATGCCCGAGGCGGGGGTACTAGCGTGCACCGCACGACACTGCGAGATAAGGGGGTTCGAGCCCGATGACGACTCCGCAACCATCGGACGGCGAGCGCGACCGGGAGCAGGACCTGGACGAGACGCAGCCGGGCCGCGCGTCGCAGTCGAATCCGGACGCCACCCAGGCGATCTCCTCGCCGCCGGAGCCCGGGCAGGGCGGTGCCGGCGAGCTTGGGACGGGCGGATCGTCGGACGCTCCGACGGTGCCACCCGGTGCACAGCCCGAGCCGCCCCACCCCGACGCCACGCAGGTTGTCCCGCCGAGCACGGCCACACCGTCACCCCCTGCTTCGGGTCCGCCGCCCGGTGGGCCGCCTGCGGGACCGCCGCCCGGACCGCAGCCCTACGGCCCACCGCCGCAGCCGCCCCAGCAGTACGGCTACGGTCCCCAGCCGGGCCGGGGCGGCCCCCCGCAGGGTGGGTTCCCGCCGCCACCCGGGCCTCCCGGCTATCCACCCGGGCCTCCCGGCTACCCGCCCGGTCCGCCCCCCGGCTACGCGCCCGGTCCGCCCCAGCAGTACGGGCAGCAAGGCTACGGCCAGCCGGGATATCCCCAGCCGGGGTACGGGCAGCAGTACGGGCCCGCACCATACGGCCCGCCCGGCTACGGCCCCGGGCAGCAGTGGGATCCGCAGTTCTACGGCCAGAACGGCAACGGCAGGCCGTCCGGGAACGGTGCCGGTACGCTGCTCGCCGCGATGTGGGCCACGATCGGTCTCGCCGCGCTGGGCGTCATCGGCGGCGTCATCCTGATGATCGCGATGGCCGGTGCGGGACAGGCCGGTGCCGGCGTCGTCACGTTGCTGGTCATCCTGGTCTTCGCCGGGGCGAATGCGTACTGCGCCTGGGAGGCGAGCCACGGGCACAACTGGGGACGAATCGCGGTCACCGTGTTGTTCTCGATCAGCATCGTCGCCAACCTCACCAGTCCCACCGCTCCGGGGGTCGGCGGCATCCTCCTGCTGGCCGGTCTGATGGTGCTGTGGTGGCTGCCGCAGACCTCGCAGGCGATCGCGCAGCGGGGCGTCGGCACACCTGCGCCGTGAGGGCGCGTGCGGGTCACCGCCGAACACGCCCGTACGCTTGGCCGGGTGACAGGTTTCGCCACGCGCGCGATCCGCGCCGGCCAGGATCCCGACCCGACCACCG
>WHSY01000067.1:4962-18742 GCA_009379815.1 Pseudonocardiaceae bacterium | reverse complement strand
GACGTGCATCGCCGAGCTGGAAGGCGGGCGGCACGGCCGCGCCTTCGCCTCCGGTATGGCCGCGACCGACGCGTTGCTGCGCGCCACCTGCCGCCCCGGTGACCACGTCATCATCCCGGACGACGCCTACGGCGGCACCTACCGGCTGATCGACAAGGTGTTCCGGCACTGGGGGATCGAGCACACTGCCGTGCCGGTGGGCGACGTCGAGGCGGTCCGCGCGGCCGTTCGGCCAGCCACCCGGCTGCTGTGGTGCGAGACGCCGACGAACCCGCTGCTGGGCATCGCCGACATCACGGCGCTGGCGGGGGTTGCGCACGAGGCAGGGGTGCGGCTCGTCGTCGACAACACCTTCGCCTCGCCGTACCTGCAGGCGCCGCTGGTGCTCGGTGCCGACGTCGTCGTGCACTCCACCACCAAGTACCTGGGCGGGCACTCCGATGTCATCGGCGGCGCGCTGGTCACCGACGACGGTGAACTCGACGACCAGGTCGCGTTCCTGCAGAACAGCGCGGGTGCGGTGCCCGGCCCGTTCGACGCGTGGCTGACACTGCGCGGGCTCAGGACGCTTGCCGTCCGGATGGAGCAGCACTGCCACAACGCGGAACGGGTGGTGGACGCGCTGGGGGTGCACCCACGGGCCATCGGTGTGTGCTACCCGGGCCTGACCGAGCACCCCGGGCACGAGGTGGCGGCCAAGCAGATGCGCCGGTTCGGCGGGATGGTGTCGTTCCGGGTGCGCGGCGGGGTCGAGGCCGCGCTGGACGTCTGCCGCCGAACCCGGCTGTTCACGCTGGCCGAGTCGCTCGGCGGTGTGGAGTCGCTGATCGAGCATCCGGGCCGGATGACCCACGCGTCGGCGGCAGGCTCGCAGCTGCAGGTACCGGACGACCTGGTCCGGCTGTCGGTGGGGATCGAGGACGCCGACGACCTCGTCGCGGACCTGCGACAGGCGCTGAGCTGAGGTAACCGGACCTCAGTCGCCGAGCGGGACCGGCGCGGGTGGCCGAGCCCGGTCGGGTGGCGCAGGCGCGACCGGCAGATCCTCGCTGTCGAGGCACCCGCCGACGAGCTGCGCGCCGCCGGCGTCGACGACCCAGGTGCCGGGGTGGTCACATCCGGCCTGATCCGCCGTGACCGCGGCCGCTCCGGTCAGGAGCGCGGCCACCGCGCCGGTCACGGCCACCGGCATCCACCGCGCACTGCGAGTCATCCCCCGGATCCTCCGCGCCTGTCTGCGCCTGTCGACCCTGCCGCGTCTGAGGCTACCCGGCCCGCCGCGTTACCGCGTGCCGGCGCCGACGGCTGACCCGTCACGCGGGCTGGAAGGATCCCGCGGCATGGGACTGGTCGGCGTCGAGGAGATCCGGACCGCACGCGGGCTGCTGACCGGGGTCGTCCGGCGCACGCCCGTGGAGGCGTCCCGGGTGCTCGAGCAGCGCTGCGGCGTCCCGGTACACCTCAAGTGCGAGAACCTGCAGCGCACCGGGTCGTTCAAGATCCGTGGCGCGTACGTGCGGCTGCACGGTCTGTCCGCGGCCGAACGCGCCCGCGGCGTCGTGGCCGCCAGCGCGGGCAACCACGCGCAGGGCGTCGCGCTCGCCGCGCAGCTGCTGGGGATCAGCGCGACGGTGTTCATGCCGGCACGGGTACCGCTGCCCAAGCTGGCCGCGACCCGCGCCTACGGCGCGGAGGTGCACCCCGTCGGCGACGTGCTGGAGGCGTCCCTGGCCACCGCGCGCGCCTTCGCGGACGAGACCGGGGCGGTGTTCATCCACCCGTTCGACCATCCGGACGTGGTGGCAGGCCAGGGGACCGTCGGTCTGGAGCTGCTCGAGCAGCTACCCGCTGCCGCCACGGTGCTGGTGCCCGCAGGCGGCGGGGGGCTCGTGGGCGGCATCGCGGCGGCCTTGAAGGCGGTCGCCCCCGGCGTCACGGTGGTCGCGGTACAGGCCGACGGCGCGGCCGCGTGGCCGGGTTCGCTGGCCGCCGGTCATCCGGTCGCGCTGACCTCGACGCAGACCATGGCCGACGGGATCGCTGTCGGCGAGCCCGGCCCGATCACCTTCGCCCACGTCGCCGGCCTGGTCGACGACGTGGTGACCGTCAGCGAGGAGTCGATGTCCCGGGCGCTGCTGCTGTGCCTGGAACGGGCGAAGCTGGTGGTCGAGCCTGCCGGGGTGGCGGCGGTGGCCGCGGCATTGGATCACCCCGGTCGCTTCGCCGGGCCGGTGTGCGCGGTGCTGTCCGGTGGCAACGTCGACCCGTTGCTGCTCATGCACGTCATCCAGCACGGGCTCAGCGCGGGGGGACGGTTCCTCGCGCTGCGCGTCACCATCCCGGACCGCCCCGGCGAGCTCGCCGCGTTGCTGACCAGGCTGGGGGAGCTGGGCGCCAACGTGGTCGACGTCGCGCACTTCCGGATCGCGGGCAGCCTCGCGCTCGGTGATGTCGAGGTGGTGCTGAGCCTCGAGACCCGCGGGCCGGACCATTGCACGGCACTGGTCGACGAGCTGCGCTCGGCGGGTTACGCCGTCGCGTGGCCCTCGGCCCTGTGAGTGGCGATACGAGTCATGACTCGTATCGCCACTCACAGGGGTGTCAGCCCACGGCGCGGTGCAGGTTCGGCTTCGTCGACGGACCCGTGATCTGGTCGGCGACCCACGGGCCCGCGATCGACGGATCGAGCACACCCTCCTCGAGCCAGGTGTAGCGGTCGTCGAGCACGCCCCGCGCCAGCGTCCGGTCGCTGGCGTCGCTGTTGGTCCACAGCCGGGCGAACAGCTCCTCGGTCCGCACCCTGGCCTGCTGGCAGAACGCGTCGGCCAGCTCGGTGGCGGTTCCGCCCTCCGGCTCGCGCTGCGCCCGCACGCAGGCCGCGCTCATCGCGAACAGCTCGGCGCCGATGTCGACGATCCGGCCGAGGAAGCGCTGTCGATGCTCCAGCTTTCCCTGCCACCGTGACATGCCGTAGAAGGTGTTGCGGGCCAGCCGCCTGCTGGCGCGCTCGACGTAGCGCAGGTGACCGGCCAGCGGGCCGAACTCGCCGAACGAGGTCTTCAGCGCGCCCTTGCCCGTGACGAGGGTCGGCAGCCAGCGGGCGTAGAACTTGCCGGCCTCGACCGCGGCGCGGGCCTTGCGGTTGAGGTCCGCCTCGGGGTCGATGATGTCGCCTGCCACCGACAGGTGGGTGTCGACCGCCTCCCGCGCGATCAGCAGGTGCATGATCTCCGTAGAACCCTCGAAGATCCGGTTGATCCGCTGGTCGCGCAGCACCTGCTCGGCAGGCACGCCGCGCTCGCCGCGGGCGGCCAGCGAATCGGCCGTCTCGAAGCCGCGTCCGCCGCGGATCTGCACCAGCTCGTCGGCGACCAGCCACCCCATCTCCGAGGCGTAGAGCTTGGCCAGCGCCGCCTCGATGCGGATGTCGTTGCGCTCCTCGTCGGCCATCTCGCTGGACAGCTCCAGCATCGCCTCCAAGCCGTACGCGGTCGCCGCGATGAAGGCGATCTTGCCCCCGACGGCTTCGTGCTGCCCGACCGGGCGGCCCCACTGCACCCGCGCGCCCGACCACTCCCTGGCGATCTTGGCGCACCACTTCGCGCTGCCGGTGGACACCGCGGGCAGTGACAGCCGCCCGACGTTGAGCGTGGACAGCGCGACCTTGAGGCCCTGACCCTCCTTGCCGATCCGGTTCGCCTCCGGAACGTGCACCTGGTGGAACCGGGTGACGCCGTTCTCGATGCCGCGCAGGCCCATGAACGCGTTGCGGTGCTCGACCGTGATGCCGGGGGAGCTGGACTCGACCACGAAAGCGGTGATGCCGCCGCGCCTGCCTTCTTCCCGGGGGACCTGGGCCATCACCACGACCAGGTCGGCCACGACACCGTTGGTGGTCCAGAGCTTGACCCCGTCGAGCAGGTAGCCGTCCCCGGTCGGGGTGGCGGTGGCATGCATCCGGGCCGGGTCGCTGCCGACGTCGGGCTCGGTGAGCAGGAACGCGGTGATGTTGCGGGCGCATCGCGGCAGCCAGGTGCGCTTCTGCTCCTCGGTGCCGAACATCTTCAATGGTTGCGGCACGCCGATCGACTGGTGTGCCGAGAGCATCGCCCCGAGCGACGGGTGCACGGAGCTCACCAGCATGAGCGCCTTGTTGTAGTACACCTGCGACAGCCCGAGGCCGTCGTACTCGGTGTCGATCTTCATCCCGAACGCGCCGAGCTCGGTGAGCCCCTTGACGACCTCGTCGGGAATGAGTCCGTCCCGCTCGATGGCGGGCCCGTCGATCTCGGTCTGGCAGAAGTGCCGCAGCCGTGCCAGGAACTCCTCGCCGCGATCGACGGAGGCGGCATCACCGCGGGGGTGCGGGTGCACCAGGTCGAGCCGGAACCTGCCGAGGAACAGCTCCTTGCCGAAACTGGGCTTGCGCCACTGCGTCTCGCGGGCGGCCTCGGCGACCTGCCGCGCCTGCTGCTCGCTGACCTGCTGGCCGGTCTGGTTCGCAGTGGCCCCCGGCTGGTCCGCAGTGGTCATCGTCACACCTCTTCTCGTATCGACATGCGGTTCGACAGTACTACTGGCCGGTAACTCTCGCAGTACCGTCGCGTCGCGAGCTACGCCGGGGCCACGCCTGTGGACAAGTCGTGAGTGGCGGTACGAGCCATGGCTCGTATCGCCACTCACAGGCGTCAGTGCAGGTTGCCGCGGCGCTGCTGCTCCCGCTCGATGGCCTGGAACAGCGCCGCGAAGTTGCCCTTGCCGAAGCCCAGCGAGCCGTGTCGTTCGATCAGCTCGTAGAACACCGTCGGGCGGTCGCCGACAGGCTTGGTGAAGACCTGCAGCAGGTACCCGTCCTCGTCACGGTCGACGAGGACGCCGCGCGCCTTGAGCTCGGGGATCGGCACCCGTACCTGCCCGATCCGCTCGCGCAGCCCGGGGTCGTCGTAGTAGGAGTCCGGGGTGGGCAGGAACTCGACGCCCGCGGCGCGCATCTCGTCGACGGCGCGCAGGATGTCGCCGGTGGCCAGCGCGATGTGCTGGCAACCGGGACCGCGGTAGTACTCCAGGTACTCGTCGACCTGCGAGCGCTTGCGGCCGGGCGCCGGCTCGTTGAGCGGGAACTTCACCCGGTGGTCGCCGCTGGCGACGACCTTGCTCATCAGCGCCGAGTACTCGGTGGCGATGTCGTCACCGACGAACTCCGCCATGTTCTCGAAGCCCATGACACGGTTGTAGAAGCTGACCCACTCGTCCATCCGGCCGAGCTCGACGTTGCCCACGCAGTGGTCGACGGCCGAGAACAGCCGCATGTCCGGTCGCGGCAGCGTGGCGCGCCGCGAGACGTAGCCGGGCAGGTGGACGCCGCGGTAGCGCGAGCGGTCGACCAGGGTGTGGCGGGTCTGCCCGTAGGTGGCCAGCGCCGCCGTGCGCACCGTGCCGTCGTCGTCGCTGTCGTCGTGCGGCTCGGCGAGCACCGTCGCGCCGTGGGCGCGGGCGTGGGCGATGCACCTGTCGACGTCGTCGACCTCGAGTGCCAGGTCGACCACGCCGTCGCCGTGGACGCGGTGGTGGTCGGCCAACGGGCTGGCAGGGTCGACGGCGCCCTGTAGCACGAACCGGGCCGAGTCCGAGCGCAGCACGAACGAGACGTGGTCGCGGCAGCCGGTGTCCGGTCCGCGGTAGCCGATCAGCTCCATCCCGAAGGCGGACTGGTAGTAGTGCGCGGCCATCGTCGCGTTGCCGACGACGAAGACGACGGCGTCGAGCGCGCGGACCGGGAACGGGTCGGCTGCCGGGTCGTGCTCGACGAGCCCCACCAGCTGGGCGAGGTCCGCCGTGGTGCTCGTCGCCGTGGTGTGCATCGCCGTGGTGTGCATCGCCGTGGTGTGCATCGCCGTGGTGTGCATCGCTGCCTCCCCGCTGCTGTCGGGCCGGCATCGCGGGCCGTCGAGGTTCGCCGATGAGCATGGAACGGGCCCGGCGACTGTGCAACAGTGTCACCGGTGACTGCACAAGGTGTGCAGCGTGCCTGTTGTGCTTCGATCTGAGCTGGTCATGCTGCCCAGGAGGTGACGGTGCTGGACGCGCTGGACGGGAAGCTGCTGCTGTTGCTGTCCGACGAGCCCCGGCTGGGGGTGCTGGAGTGCTCCCGACGGCTGGGGGTGGCGCGCGGTACGGTGCAGGCCCGGCTGGACCGGATGGTCGCAGGCGGCGTGCTCGACGGGTTCCCGCCATGGCTGGACCTCGATGCGATGGGTTACAGCCTCACCGCGTTCGCGGTCGTCGAGATCTCCCAGGGCCGCCGCGAGGAGGTCACGGCATCCCTGAGCGCCATCGGCGAGGTGTGCGAGGTGCACGCCACCACCGGCCACGGGGATCTGCTGGTGCGGATGGTGGCCCGATCCAACGCCGACCTGCAGCGCGTGATCGACCTGGTGGTCGACGCACCCGGAGTGGTGCGCACCTCGACGTCGATCGCGCTGTCGACCCCGGTGCCGTCGCGGGTGCGGCCGCTGCTCGAGCGGCTGGCGGCTCAGCCCCGGTAGGGCTCGGCCTTGACCAGGGTGACCTTCATCGACCCGCCGTTGGGCAGCTCGTACTCGCGATCCTCGCCCTCGCTCGCGCCGATGATGGCCTTGCCGAGCGGCGAGTTCGGCGAGTAGACCTCCAGGTCGCCGTGCGCGCCTTCCTCCCGGGAGCCGAGCAGGAACGTCTCGGTCTCGTTCTCGCCTTCATAGCGCACGGTGACGACGGTCCCCGGCTGGGCGACGCCGGACTCGGTGGGGGCCTCGCCGACCTTGGCCACCCGGAGCAGCTCCTGCAACTGGCGGATCCGGGCCTCGAGCTGACCCTGCTCCTCGCGGGCGGCGTGGTAGCCGCCGTTCTCCTTGAGGTCGCCCTCCTCGCGGGCGTCGTTGATCTTGGCGGCAATGACCGGACGGTGCGCGACCAACTCGTCCAGCTCGTGCTTGAGCCGGTCGTGGGCTTCCTGAGTCAGCCAGGTCACCTGGGTCTCGCTCACGGTCATCACTCCTCGTCTGATCCGGTCGCCGCGGATGCGGGTCGGACCGTTCCGGTCGCCACGCGGAACGGAAAAGCACGGCCCCGCCACGGGGCCGTGCGAACCTCCACCGTAACACGATGTGCCCGGGGCGTTCTGGGCTTTCCGTGTCATATGAGGGTGCTCATCGACCATCGTCGCTGCTCAGGGTGAGCTCGGCGGGACCGGCTCGAGATAGGCGGGCACGCGCAACGAGCAGCCGTAGACGTCGGCGGTGACCGGTGGGCGGGACGTGCGGATGACCGCGGAGAGCGCGACGCCGCCCTCGGCCGCCGGGACGTAGACCTCCCGCCTGCCGGTCTCGGTGCCGTCGAGCGAACGGGCGCGCACGATGCAGACACCGGGCCGGTGCGGCTCGTCACGGACCACCTCGAAGCGCAGCCGCACGGCGTTGCCGTCGAGCAGCTCGAATCCCAGCCGCTGGCCCTCGATCGGCGGGTCCGCCAGGTTGCGGTACCCGACGACGGCCACGGCCACCCCGGCCAGCACGACCAGACCGAGCAGCAGCGCCCGGACCCACCGGGGGGTGGCGCGGGTCCGACGCCCGTAGCGGCCCTCGGGAAGCTCCGGGCCGGTCACGGTGTTCGCACCTCCGAGAGCAGGATTGTCAGGGCGCCGGGGACAATAGCCACGGCACCCAGCGAGTATCCCCGCCGCTCCCGATCCGGGGTCGACGTGGGGAGGAGGGATCAGCGGACGTCGATGGCCGAGCAGCTGCGGTTGATGGCGGTGCACGCGCACCCCGATGACGAGTCGAGCAAGGGCGCGGCCACGATGGCCCGCTACAGCGCGGAGGGGCACGACGTGATGGTCGTGACCTGTACCGGAGGTGAGCGGGGAAGCATCCTGAACATGTCGTTCGAGCCCGCCGACCTGGCATCCGACGCGGAGGCGATGACAGTGGTGCGCCGGCAGGAGATGGCGCTGGCCGCCGAGATCCTCGGGGTGCGCCACCGCTGGCTCGGTTTCGTCGACTCCGGCCTGCCCGAGGGCGACCCCGCGCCGCCGCTGCCGGAGGGGTGCTTCGCGCAGCTGCCCCTCGACGAGGCCACCGGGCCGCTGGTCGAGCTGATCCGGGAGTTCCGGCCGCACGTCGTCGTGACCTACGACGAGAACGGCGGGTATCCCCATCCCGACCACATCCGCTGCCACGAGATCTCGATCGCCGCCTTCGAGGCGGCCGGTGACCCGGACCGATTCGTCGACGCCGGTGATCCGTGGCAGCCGCTCAAGCTCTACTACTCGCACGGGTTCTCCCGGCGGCGGATGCAGCTGTTCCACGAGTCGCTGATCGCCGCAGGCCAGGAGTCACCGTTCACCGAATGGCTGGCCAAGTGGGACCCGTCGCGGCCCGATGTGCTGGAGCGGGTCACCGCCCAGGTCGAGTGCGGCGACTACTTCGAGGCACGCGACCGTGCGCTGCGGGCCCACGCCACCCAGATCGACCCGGCCAGCCGCTGGTTCAGCGTCCCGCTCGACGTGCAGCGCGAGCTGTGGCCGACCGAGGAGTACGAGCTGGCGCGCTCGCTGGTCGACACCACCGTGCCCGAGGACGACCTGTTCGCAGGCGTCCGGGACCGAGTGCTCGCATGACGCTGGTGCTGCCGGCGGGCTTCGGCCCCCCGGCCGCGACGGAGACGGTCGCGCAGCAGCAGCCCCCGGACAGCCCCGGCGGGCAGGGGGAGGCCTTCGGCAAGTCGTCCCCGGTCGCGCTGGTGGTGATGCTGCTGTTCTTCCTGGCCGTCGTGCTGCTGGTGCGGTCGATGAACAAGCACCTTCGCCGGATCCCGGAGTCGTTCGACCCGCCCGAGGAGCGACCCGACACGGACACCGGTACCGATGGCTCCACCGACAAGTAGCCCAACGGACGTCGCCGGTCCCGCCCTGGTCGATTCCGCGCGGGGGTGGCGCAACGTCGGCGCCGCGTTCGTCTCGATGTTCGTGGTGTTCGGCGTCGCCTACAGCTTCGGCGCCTTCTTCGCGCCGATGTCCGAGGAGTTCGGCACGGGCAGCGGCGCCACGTCGGCGGTGTTCTCGATCACCGCGTTCTGCTATTTCGCGCTCGGCTCGGTCAGCGGCTGGGCCGTCGACCGGGTCGGACCGCGACCGGTGCTGCTGGTCGGAGCCGCAGCGCTGGGCATCGGGCTGCTGGCGACCGCGCAGGTCGAGGCGCTGTGGCTGGGCTACCTCAGCTACGGCCTCGGTGTCGGCGTGGCGGTCGCCTGCGGGTACGTGCCGATGGTCGCTGTCGTGGGGGGCTGGTTCGAGCGGCGCCGCGGGGTCGCGCTGGGTCTCGCGGTCGCCGGGATCGGGGTCGGGACCCTGGCGATCGCGCCGCTGGCCGCGCTGCTCATCGAGCGGGTCGGTTGGCGTACGACATTCGTGGTGTTCGGCGTCGTGGGGGCGGTGGCGCTCGTCGGCTGCGCGCTGGTCGCCACGAAGCCCCCCGAGCACGACGGCGACGTACCTCCGCCGCTGCGCCGTCTGGTGCGCACGCCGGCCTTCGTCTGGCTGTGGGTCTCGGCGCTGCTGCTCTCGTCAGCCCTGTTCGTGCCGTTCGTCTTCCTGCCGGCCTTCGCCACCGATCTGGGCGTCGCCAGCGTCGCCGCGGCGACCCTCGTCGGGCTGATCGGCATGGCCAGCGTCGTAGGCCGGCTGGCGACCGGCGTGCTGGCCGACTACCTCGGCCGGATCCGGACCTACCAGGCCTGCGTCGCGATCATGGCGGCCAGCTACCTGGTCTGGCTGACGGCCCCCTCCTACTGGGCGCTGGTCGCGTTCACCATCGTGCTCGGGGTCGGGTACGGGGGATGGGTCGCACTGGGCCCCGCCGTCGTCGCCGAGCTGTTCGGTCTGCGCGGTCTCGGCAGGCTGGTCGGCCTGACCTACACCGCCGCCGCTGTCGGCTCGCTGGCAGGCCCCCCGCTGGCCGGCGTGATCATCGACGCGACCGGGACCTACCGCTGGGCGATCGCGGTCTCGCTGGCTCTCGCGTCGGGTGCCTTCCTGGTGCTGCTGCCGCTGCGCAGGCCGGCCGCGGCGTAGCGCAAGCCCTTCAGGGGAAGGGGGATCTGCGCGAGCGTGGCCGGCGCGCGAGGATGGGGGGATGGCGAACCGACTGGCTTCCGCGACGAGCCCGTACCTGCTGCAGCACGCCGACAACCCGGTCGACTGGTGGCCCTGGTGCGTCGAGGCCTTCGACGAGGCCCGCCGCCGCGACGTCCCGGTGCTGCTGTCGATCGGCTACGCAGCCTGCCACTGGTGCCACGTCATGGCCCACGAGTCGTTCGAGGACGACGCTGTCGCCGCCGTCATGAACGAGCGCTTCGTCAGCATCAAGGTCGACCGCGAGGAGCGTCCGGATGTCGACTCGCTCTACATGGAGGCGACTCAGGCGATGACGGGTCACGGCGGCTGGCCGATGACCTGCTTCCTGACGCCGGACGGCGAGCCGTTCCACTGCGGCACCTACTACCCGCCGTCGCCGCGGCCCGGCATGCCCGGCTTCACCCAGTTGCTTGAGGCCGTCTCGCAGGCCTGGTCCGAGCGCGGCGACGAGGTCCGCGAGTCGGCGCAGCGCATCGTCGGCCAGCTGGCCGAGAACGCCTCGCCGCTACCCGAGTCCACTGTGGATACCGCCGTGCTCGACGCCGCGGTCCAGACGCTGTCCGGCCAGTTCGACGCCGAGCGTGGCGGGTTCGGTGGCGCGCCGAAGTTCCCGCCGTCGATGGTGCTCGAGTTCCTGCTGCGCCATCACGAGCGCACCGGCTCCGAGCAGGCACTGTCCATGGCGAACGCGACGTGCGAGGCGATGGCCCGCGGTGGGATGTACGACCAGCTGGCCGGCGGCTTCGCGCGCTACAGCGTCGACGCGGGCTGGGTCGTACCGCACTTCGAGAAGATGCTCTCCGACAATGCCCTGCTGCTGCGCGCCTACGCCCACCTGGCGCGGCGCACCGGCTCCCCGCTGGCGGCCAGGGTGACGGCGGACACCGCGGGGTTCCTGCTCGACGAGCTGCGCACCCGCCAGAACGGGCTCGCCGCCTCGCTCGACGCCGACACCGCGGGCAAGGAGGGCGCGACCTACGTGTGGACGCCCGAGCAGCTGGCCGAGGTGCTCGGGCCCGATGACGGTGCGTGGGCGGCGCAGCTGTTCGGTGTCACCTCCGGCGGCACCTTCGAGCACGACTCCTCGGTGCTGCAGCTACGCGAGGACCCGGACGACCCGCAGCGGGCCGAGCGGGTGCGCACGGTGCTGCTGGCAGCGCGCAACACCCGGGCGCAGCCGGCTCGCGACGACAAGGTCGTCACCGAGTGGAACGGCATGGCCATCACCGCGCTGTCCGAGGCGGGCGCGGCACTGGGCCGGGCGGACTGGGTGACCGCCGCAACGGAGATCGCCGAGCTACTGCTCGACACCCACGTCGCCGGCGGCCGGCTGCGCCGGTCCTCGCGCGACGGCGTGGTGGGGGACGCGGCCGCGGTGCTGGCCGACCACGCCTGGCTCGTCGAGGGCCTGCTGGCGCTGCACCAGGCCACCGGCGAGGACCGCTGGCTGGCCGCCGCACTGCCGGTGCTCGACGACACCCTGGAGCGCTTCGCCGACCCCGAGCACCCCGGTGGCTACTTCGACACCGCGAGCGACGCCGAGGCGCTGTTCCGGCGCCCGGCCGATCCCACTGACGGTGCCACCCCGTCGGGCGGATCGTCGCTGACCGGCGCGCTGCTCACCGCATCCGCGCTCACCGGCTCGGCGCGCTACCGGGCGGCGGCCGACGCCGCGCTGACCCGGGCCGGGTTGCTACCGGCCCGCGCGCCGCGGGCGGCGGGGCACTGGCTGGCCGACGCCGAGGCCGCGCAGCACGGCCCGTTGCAGGTGGCAGTGGTGGGCCCGGCCGGTGATGCGGGCCGGGGTGAGCTGGTGTCGGTCGCCCGGCAGGCCGTGCCGGGTGGCGCGGTGCTGCTCGCAGGCGAACCGGGTTCGGATGCGCCGCTGCTCGCCGACCGTGGCCTGGTCGAGGGCTCCGCCGCGGCCTACGTCTGCCACGGCTTCGTCTGCGACCGGCCCGTCTCCTCGCCCGACGAGCTGCGAGCCGCGCTGCTCGCGTCGTAGGGCTTGCCCCGTTGGCACAAGCGTGGCTCGACACTGCTCCGGTGTAATGCTGTAATTGTTATACGTCTGGTGGTGGTCTGCAAGGAGGGCGAGCCATGGTGGGACATGGACGGCCGCACGGGTTCCGTCACGGCGGCCGGGGCGGCAAACAGCAGGCCGACCTGCCGGACGCCGATGATGCCGGCGCCTGGCTGCGCGGGCGGCTGCCGGACGACTGGTTCACCGGCACCGACGTGACGGTCGACCGCGAAGAGATCGTGGTCGTGGGGCAGCTGCCGCCGCTCGACGGCGCCCTCGACGGCGACTCCGACGACGACGCCGCCCGGTCATCTGCCGAGTCGGGGAGGATCGCGCGGTTCCGCGAGGACACCCGCGACGAGCGCATCGAGATCGCCCGGCAGGCCGAGCACCGCTACGGCCGCAAGGTGGCGTGGGGTGCCCGGCTGGGGGGCACCGAGGAGCTGTTCACGACGCTGTCGGTGCCGGTGATGACCCGGCTGCGGCAGCCCGAGCGGCTGGTGCTCGACACCCTCGTCGACGCCGGGGTCGCCCGGTCGCGCTCCGAGGCGCTGGCGTGGGCGGTCCGGCTGGTCGGGGAGCACGCCCAGGACTGGCTCGACGAGCTCAGGCAGGCCATGTCGACCGTGGACGACCTGCGTAGCCGCGGCCCGGATCTCTAGGCGTACGTCGTCAGGCGTACATCGTCAGCCAGACGGCGATGTAGTGGCAGATCGCGGCCAGCACGGTCGCCGCGTGGAAGAACTCGTGGAAACCGAAGGTCTCGGGCCACGGGTCCGGCCTGCGCAGCGCGTACATGACGCCTCCGGCGGTGTAGAAGAGGCCGCCCACGAGCAGCAGCACGAGCGTCGCCACCCCGGCGTAGCTGAGCAGGTCGGGCAGCACGAACACCGCGACCCAGCCGAGCGCTATGTAGATCGGCACTCCGAACCAGCGCGGGGCCTGCGGCCACAGCATCTTCATGACCACCCCGGCCAGTGCCCCGGCCCAGATCACGAACAGCACCACGGTGCCCGTCGTGGCCGGCATGGCCAGCGTGGCGAAGGGCGTGTACGAGCCCGCGATGAACACGAAGATCATCGCGTGGTCGAGCCGGTTGATCCAGTAGTGGGCGCGCCGGCTCGCCCAGCTGCGCACGTGATAGAGGGCGCTGACCCCGAACAGGGCCGACACGGTCACCGAGTAGACGGCGGTGGCCACTGCGGCCGGAGTCGAGACGGTGGATGCGGCCAGCGCGATCAGCACCGCGCCGGTCGCGAGGGAGCCGACGAACGACCACAGGTGGATCCAGCCCCGGAGCCGGGGCTTGACGAGCGTCGCGGCTGGAGCGGAGGTCTGCGCGGCGGGGAGGTCTCGGTCGAGCATGCGATGGTGATCACCAGGTCGCTGGAGCGCCTGCCCACTGCGGTCGACCAGGCCACCCGGGATGCCGCCGAGGAACACCTTGTCGACGCCGCCCGCGAGTGGGACCCCAACGCCGTCGGCAAGCGCGCCACGCACTTGGAGGCGGTGCTCGACCCCGACGGTCTCCTGGCCACCGAGAGCGAGCGGCACCTGCAGCGGGAGGTGACGTTGTCGCGGGATCTGCT
>WHSY01000067.1:305-4953 GCA_009379815.1 Pseudonocardiaceae bacterium | reverse complement strand
CACGTCGCTGTGATCATGGACGGCAACCGTCGCTGGGCCAAGGAGGCCGGGTTCACCGACGTCAGCGACGGTCACCGGGTCGGCGCGGCGAAGATGGTGGAGCTGCTGGGCTGGTGCCAGGAGGCCGGCGTCGACGTCGTCACGTTCTGGCTGCTGTCGCCCGACAACCTGCGCAACAGGCCGCCCGACCAGCTCGTTCCGTTGCTGCAGATCATCGGGGATGTGGTCGACGAGCTGTGCGGGCCGAAGACGCCGTGGCGGGTGCGGGCGGTGGGTGCGCTGGACCTGCTGCCCGCCGAGATGGCGCAGCGACTGGCCGGGGCGACGGCCCGGACGGCGGACCGGTCCGGGCTGACGGTGAACGTGGCGGTGGGCTACGGGGGCAGGCAGGAGATCGCCGACGCGCTGCGCAAGCTGCTGCTCGAGCGCGCCGAGGCCGGCACCACCATGGAGGAGCTCGCCGAGGTGCTCGACGTGGAGCAGATCGCGCAGCACCTCTACACCTCCGGCCAGCCCGATCCCGATCTCGTCATCCGGACCTCGGGCGAGCAGCGGCTGTCCGGGTTCCTGCTGTGGCAGTCCGCGCACTCGGAGTTCTGGTTCTGCGAGGCCTATTGGCCCGAGTTCCGCAAGGTCGACTTCCTGCGCGCGCTGCGCGACTACGCCGCCCGCCACCGCCGCTTCGGTTCCTGACGGGAGTGTCCGCGCGTGCCGGACGGTGTGTGTGCCGATGCCGCACGCCGTAGGGTGGCCGGCCGCAGCGCTGCGACCGGCGGTGACGGGCAGACCGGAGGCGCGGACACACCGTCCGGGAGGTGGGAGTGGACCTGGTTCGCGAGTACCTGCTGCTGGGGCTGCGGTTCGACAGGCTGGTCGAGGGCTTCGTCGACGCGTACACGGGCGATCCCGCGCTGCGCCGCCGGGTCGAGAACGAGCCGCGCCCGGAGCCGCTCTCGCTGTCCCGCCGGGCGCGCGAGCTGCGCGCCGAGCTGCCCGGCGCGACGCTGCAGGCACCTCGCCGCGAGTTCCTCGACGCCCACCTGCGGGCACTGGAGTGCAGCGGGCGCACGCTGGGCGGCGAGCCGGTCGGGTTCGTCGAGGAGGTGGAGGCCTACTTCGACGTGCGCATCACCGCGGGCGATCAGGACGCCTACCGCGCGGCGCACGACGAGCTCGACACGCTGCTGCCCGGCGCGGGCACGCTGGCGGCGCGGCTGCAGGCCCACCGCAGCCGCGACGAGGTCGCGCCGCAGCGGCTCGAACCCGCCGTGCACGCGCTGTCGAGCGCGCTGCGCGACCGGGTGCGCGCCCGCTACGAGCTGCCCGCCACCGAGACGGTGCGCTACGAGATCGTCACCGACAAGCCGTGGAGCGGCTTCAACTACTACCTCGGCGGCTACACCTCGACCGTGGCGATCAACGTCGATCTCGGTCACCGGATGGCGAACCTGCCGCACCTGGTGGCCCACGAGTCCTACCCGGGTCATCACACCGAGCACTGCCGCAAGGAGGCCGGTCTGGTGGCGACGCAGCACCACGCCGAGCAGACGCTGTTCCTGGTCAACACCCCGCAGTGCCTGATGGCCGAGGGGCTGGCCGACCTGGGGCTGCACGCCGTGGTGGGCGCCGGGTGGGGCCCGTGGGCGGAGGAGGTCCTCGCCGACCTCGGGCTGCGGATGGACGGGGAGCTCGCCGAGCGGCTCGAGGCCGCCTCGGTGGCGCTGCTCGGGGTCCGGCAGGACGCCGCGCTGATGCTGCACGACCGGGGCGCCGAGCCCGCCGACGTGCTCGACTACCTGCAGCGGTGGCTGCTGGTCAGCGAGCCGAGGGCACAGCAGATGCTGCGGTTCCTGTCCGACCCGCTGTGGCGGGCCTACACCAGCACCTACGTCGAGGGCTATCCGCTGCTGCGCGGCTGGCTGGACGCCCGGCCCGCCGCGGAACCGCTCGGCGAGCGCTATCGCAGGCTGCTCGACGAGCCGCTCACCCCGTCGTCGATCCGCGCCGAGCTCGCCGCGTGACGCTGCCACCCGAGCTCGTCGGCCGCGTGCAGAACGCCGACCGCATCAGCGCCGGTAGGGCCCACGCTGACCTGCGAGTCCACCTCGATTAGGTGAGAAATTCACCGTACCGAGGTGGTACGGCTCACCGATTCACCTGTGTGGCTAGCTGCCCGAACCGGGATCATGCCGGTAGCGTGCGAAGCGGCGGGACGTGCCCGAGGCGGCCCGCCACGGGAGGCCCTGGTCGTGGCTTGGATCGGTCGGGCGGTTGCACCGCCCACGGACACCGCGAGAGGGCCGGCACCCGGCCCTCGTGGTCGGTCCCGCTGAGGCCCCCAGGGGCAGCTGCGGGAACGATCGGCCAGGGCCGCCGGCCCAACGAGACGCGGGCGCGGGTGCCGCGCTCGCCAGGGAGTTGCCGTGAACGCTCGAGGTCTCGCCTCTCGCTCGCCCCGCTCCACCGCCCCCGAGCTGCGAACCTACGTGCTGGACACGTCGGTGCTGCTGTCCGACCCATGGTCACTGGCCCGCTTCGACGAGCACGAGATCGTGCTCCCGCTGGTCGTGATCGGAGAGCTGGAGGGCAAGCGGCACCACTCGGAACTGGGATTCTTCGCACGGGAGGCGCTGCGCGTGCTCGACGACCTGCGGCGCGACCACGGCCGCTTGGACGCACCGGTCCCGATCGGTGAGCACGGTGGCACCCTGCACGTCGAACTCAACCACTCCGACCCCGAGGTACTGCCCCCGGGATTTCGCACCGACACCAACGACTCCCGCATCCTGGCGTGCGCGCTGAACCTGGCCGCGGAGGGCCGTGACGTCACCGTCGTCACCAAGGACCTGCCGCTGCGTGTCAAGGCCGGTGCCGTCGGGCTGGCTGCCGACGAGTACCGCGCACAGGACGTCGTGCCCTCGGGCTGGACCGGGATGACCGATCTCGAGGTGGGGCCCGACGTCATCGACGCGCTGTACAAGGACGGCAGCGCCGACACCGACACGGCTCGGGAGCTGCCCTGCAACACGGGGCTGCGGCTGCTCGCGGGCAACGCCACCGCGCTCGGGCGGGTCACCGCCGACAAGCGGCTGCGCCTGGTCCGGGGCGACCGCGACACCTTCGGCCTGCACGGACGGTCGGCCGAGCAGCGGATCGCGCTGGACCTGCTGGCCGACCCCGACGTGGGCATCGTCTCGCTCGGCGGCAGGGCCGGCACCGGCAAGTCGGCGCTGGCGCTGTGCGCCGGGCTCGAGGCGGTGCTGGAGCGCCACGCACACCGCCGCGTCGTGGTGTTCCGCCCGCTCTACGCCGTCGGCGGCCAGGACCTGGGCTACCTGCCCGGCAGCGAGAACGAGAAGATGGGGCCCTGGGCGCAGGCCGTGTTCGACACCCTCGGCGCGGTGGCGTCGCAGGACGTCATCGACGAGGTGATCGACCGCGGCATCCTCGAGGTACTGCCGCTGACGCACATCCGCGGCCGCTCGCTGCACGACAGCTTCGTCATCGTCGACGAGGCGCAGTCGCTGGAGCGCAACGTGCTGCTCACCGTGCTGTCCCGGCTCGGCACCGGTTCCCGGGTCGTGCTCACCCACGACGTCGGGCAGCGCGACAACCTGCGCGTGGGGCGTCACGACGGGGTGGCCGCGGTGATCGAGAAGCTCAAGGGACACCCGCTGTTCGCGCACATCACGCTCACCCGCAGCGAGCGGTCGCCGATCGCCGCGCTGGTGACGGAGATGCTGGAGGGCGCGGCCTGACCCCTCGGTTGGAGAGCCCCCAACTCAGCGAAGCAGGGCGCGGACCGCGGTGATCGTGTCGGCCTCGGCGGGGTCCTTGCCGGGGCGATAGCGCAGCACCCGTGCGAAGCGCAGCGCCACCCCACCGGGATAGCGGGTCGACGTCTGCACCCCGTCGAGCTCGATCTCGACGACGAGCTCGGGGTGCACGTACACCGTGTAGCGGTCGGTGCGCGCGACGACCTGCTGCAGCCGCTCGGTCTGCCATGTCAGCAGCTCGTCGGTCAGGCCCTTGAACGTCTTGCCGACCATGACGGGCGGGTCGCCGTCGGGGTCCCGCGCGCCCAGGTGCAGGTTCGACAGCCAGCCGCGCCGCCTGCCGTGGCCCCACTCCGCGGCGAGCACCACGAGGTCGAGGGTGTGCGCGGGCTTGACCTTCTGCCAGGCACGGCCTCGTCGCCCCGCCGCGTAGGGGGCGTCGAGCGACTTCACCATGACCCCCTCGTGGCCTGCTGCCAGCGCGTCGTCCAGCAGCGCGGCGGCCCCCGAAGCGTCCTGCACCGAGGGGATCCGGTACGGGCCGGCCACCCGCGCCAGCGCGTCCAGGCGCCGGCGCAGCGGGGCGTCGATGAGATCGGCGCCGTCGAGGTGAAGGCAGTCGAAGAAGCTGCAGGCCAGCCCGCTGGCATCGGCGGCGCCGAACGTGCTCATGGTCTCCTGGAACGGCTTCGGCCTGCCGTCGTCGGACAGCAGCAGGCTCTCGCCGTCGAGCACGACGGAGTCGCAGGACAGCCCCCGCACCAGCGCCACCAGCTCGGGCACCGCACCGGTGATCTCCCGCAAGGTGCGTGTCCAGACCCGGACCGAGGTGCCGTCGCGGTGCACCTGGATACGCGCCCCGTCGAGCTTGT
>WHSY01000067.1:0-295 GCA_009379815.1 Pseudonocardiaceae bacterium | reverse complement strand
GAGCTTGTACTCGACGCTGGCCGGGCCGGTGCCGGCCAGCGCGGCATCCAGCGAATCGGCGGGGGAGGCGAGCATCGGTCGCACCGGGCGGCCCAGCTCCAGCCGGAAGTCCGCCAGCGCCGCCTCACCGCCGGACAGCGTGGCGACCGCGGTGGCGGGCAGCCGTCCCGAGAGCATGAAGGCGCGGCGCACCGCCTCGGCGCGCACGCCGGCCGCCGCCGCGATCGCGTCGAGCATCACGCCCTCCAGCGCGCCCTGGCGAAGCTCGCCGGTCAGCAGCTCGACCAGGAAGCGT
>WHSY01000679.1 GCA_009379815.1 Pseudonocardiaceae bacterium | reverse complement strand
CGCGAACCGGCGGAGCTGCCGGGGGTCGATGACCGGTTGTGGCTCCTGTTCATCAGGCTGCCGCGCATCGCATGCCAGGTCGACCCAGGGGCAGAGCAGCAGGACGCGGCCGGGCGGCGGTAGTCGCTGCTCCTTGAGGGTCATCAGCATGGAGACGACCAGCCCGGCGCCGGCGGAGTCACCGGCGACGGTGATCCGGGCTGGCGGGGTGCCGGTGTCCAGCATCCACGTGTACGCGTGCATGGAGTCTTCGACGGCCGCCGGGAAGGGGTGCTCGGGCGTACGCGCCGCCGTGCAGGTGCAGCAGGGTCAGGGGCCGGTCTGCCGCCCCGGACACCGCAAGGGCCGGTACCCCACCGGCGTTGACCGGCCGCACTCCGATGCCTTCCGGTGGCGCGAACCCGGCGTGGAAGTCCTCCACCGCGGCACGGAACTGCTGGAACTCGGCGCCGACGTGGGTCAGGTCGCGGACCGGCTGCCAGGCCCTGGCGACCCGGTCGGCCTCTACACATG
>WHSY01000678.1 GCA_009379815.1 Pseudonocardiaceae bacterium | reverse complement strand
GATGCGAATGACCGCTGCTCCCGAGACAACAGAGCGGAGCACATCATGAAGAAGCGCTCTTTCGGCCGGCTGGCCTTTCTTATTCTCCTGCTGCTGGTCCTGGGGGCATGCGGCGACGGCGGCAACACCGATGCGGCAGACGAGACGCCCGACGATTCGGGCGCTGAGGAGCCCGCCGACGACGATGCTCCGGAGGAGCTGGAAACCGTCACCGCGGGCTTCGTGTCCCTGCACACCTGGCATTGGTGGGCGTTGGTCGCCCAGGAAGAGGGCCTGATGGAGCCCCACGGGATCGACCTCGACATCGCCAGCGGCGAGATCGTGGCCCTCATCGGCCCCAACGGCGCGGGAAAGACCACCGTGTTCGACCTCATCTCCGGCTTTGTTTCGCCTGATGTGGGCCGGGTCGTGCTCGACGGCATCGACATCTCGGCCTTCGGCCCCGATGTGCGGGCTCGGCTCGGGCTCGGCCGTTCCTTCCAGGACGCCCGGCTGTTTCCCGCCCTCACCGTG
>WHSY01000677.1 GCA_009379815.1 Pseudonocardiaceae bacterium | reverse complement strand
CACTTCCCCACGGTAAGCGAGCCAATCCGATCCTCCAGTCCCAGGACCGCCGCCCCGCCGGCCGTGGCCATCCGGACTGCGCGCTCAGCGCCCACTGTTCGGGGATCACGTGTCACCCCCTTGTGCAGCAGCGCAGCCAGCCGGATCCCCTCGAACATGTCGAGCGCACCGGCCGACGCCGCGCCGTCGGTGCCGATGCCGACCGCGACGCCTGCGTCCAGCAGTTCCGGCAGCGGGGCGATGCCGCAGCCGAGGTTGAGGTTGGAGACGGGACAGTGCGCCACCGCCGACCCCGTCGTTGCCAGGAGCCCGATGTCGGCGTGGTTCAGCTGGACCGCGTGCGCCACCACGGTCCCGGGCCCGAGCACGCCCGCCGCGCCGAGGACCGGCAGCGGCCGGTCGCCGTGGCGGGCATGGACCGCGTCATCCTCCCCGTCGCTTTCCGCGGCATGCACGTGGAGGCGGGCGCCGAACCGGGCCGCCAGCTCGGTTACCCGAATGAGCTGCTCCTGGG
>WHSY01000676.1 GCA_009379815.1 Pseudonocardiaceae bacterium | reverse complement strand
CGCTGCGCGGAGGAGCTGTCGGAGACGCGCATCACCGGGCCGACCTCCGGGACCGAGTCGGGCCGTTCCTGCTCGTCCGGGCGGAGTACGTCGTGCGCGGCAGCTGCGGTCCTGGCATAGCAGCCCAGCAGCCTCGACCGCGCCGCGACCTGCGCGCGCGGCGACTCGACCCGCCGCGCGACCTCGGCCGCATAGACGCGCAACAGGTCGTGCTGTCGGTAGCGGCCATCGACGCTGCGCTCCAGCAGATGAGCCCGGGCCAACGCGTCCAGATGACGGCGGAGAACGCGCCGATCGCAGGCACACAGGGCCGAGAGCGCCGCGTCGTCGGCGTCCGCGCCCGGAAGCAGCCCCAACAGCCGGAACACCCGCGCCACCTCCGGCGCCAGCGACTCGTAGGACCACGACAGGACGGCCCGGATGTCGGTGGCCGGGCCCTCCCCGGCGTCCAGCAGGTCGAGGCGACCCCGCTCGTCGGCGATTTCGGACACCACGTCGCCCAGGCTGCGGTCCG
>WHSY01000675.1:249-514 GCA_009379815.1 Pseudonocardiaceae bacterium | reverse complement strand
AGCACACCGTGGAGGTTGACGAGCGGGTCGACGTCACCGGCGCGGTCGTCACGGAACTGGACGTCGCCGCCGCCCGCGCGCAGTTGCGCAGGCTCGCCGGGTCTGGGATCGAGGCACTCACCATCTCGCTGATCAACTCCTACGCGAACGACGCGCACGAGCGCCGGCTGGCCGAGCTCGCGCGGGAGGAACTACCCGGGATTCCGATCTCGCTGTCCAGCCAGGTACTGCCTGAGATGCGGGAGTACGAGCGCACCATCACCAC
>WHSY01000675.1:0-239 GCA_009379815.1 Pseudonocardiaceae bacterium | reverse complement strand
CGAACAGCTACGTGCAACCCGAGGTGTCTCGCTACGTGGGTAACCTGGCCGCGAGTCTACGCGCCGAGGGGGTGGAGGCGCCGCTGTCCATCCTGCGCAGCGACGGCGGGCTCGTCCCGGCCGAGGTGGCTGCCGGAAACCCCGTGTCCATGCTGCTCTCCGGCCCGGCGGGCGGGGTCAGCGGGGCAGTGTGGTTTGCCGAGCAGGCAGGCTACCAGGACTTTCTCACCTTCGACATG
>WHSY01000674.1 GCA_009379815.1 Pseudonocardiaceae bacterium | reverse complement strand
GTGATGTCCGACGGTGACGTGGTCGACTTCCGCTTCAACGTCTAGATCAAGCTGTCTGTGCAGGTCAGCGCGCTATATGACGCCCGTTGCCCGCACCGCTGCCGGTCACCGCGGCCATCAGACCGGTCGTCGTCGGCCCCGATGTGTGTCCGCGCTAGCAGGGACAGCAGCGTGGTTGCCCGGCCGCCTCGGTGAGAGAACCGGGGCCACGCCCCGGACGGGGCGGCCGGGCATCGGGCAGCGTACCGACCGTGGCCGTTACGCTGGCGCGTGAACCACAGCACACCGAGTGAGAGCGGTGATCTCGTGGACGAGCTAGACGGCATGAGCACCGGGCAGCGCGTCCGGCACTTTCGCCAGCGCGCCGGCATGACCCGCCCCGTCCTCGGCGGACTGGTTGGACGGTCACCAGAGTGGATCAAGGCAGTAGAGACAGATCGCCTGCTGACACCGCGGCTGCCACTGCTCATCCGGCTCGCGGAGGTGCTGGGGGTTGACGATCTCGCCCGGTTGAC
>WHSY01000673.1 GCA_009379815.1 Pseudonocardiaceae bacterium | reverse complement strand
ACGAGGGCACCAACCAGATCCAGCGCCTGGTTATCGCCCGCCAGCTGCTGAAGTAGCCGTTTCTGCAGGTCAACGGCCGTCTCGTCGATCGTCCCGCGAGTGAACGGTCGGATCGGGGGAGCCGGCGCGGCCCAATGTTCCGTCTATGTTCCGTCAGGGACGGCGCGCGGCTTGAACCAACGAGCGCCAATCGCCTTGCGTGCCCGGTCGTGAGAGCTGGGCAGCATGTGCGCGTAGATGGAGAGCGTCACACTCGGGTCGTGGTGCCCGAGGTACTCGCTCAGCTCCTTGATCGAGACGCCGTCGGCCAGCGTCACGGACGCGTAGTAGTGCCGACACTGGTGTGTGCCCTCTCGGCGGGTCGTCGTGTACTTGCGGCGTCCGCGTGGGTCCTTCGTGGGCTCCGGGATCACGCCCGCCTTGACGAGTGCGGGCTTCCATACGGTCTCGGAGTACGAGCGCGCTCGTATGGGCTTGCGATCGGACCACAGGAAGAGCAGCCGGTGCGTCCTCGG
>WHSY01000672.1 GCA_009379815.1 Pseudonocardiaceae bacterium | reverse complement strand
CACAGCTGCACGTGGGCGCGGATGCGGTCCTCGCGGTAGTGATGGACGGGACGCAGCCCCAACGATCCTTTGCAGTCTCGCCACCCCCGCTCGACGGCGATGAGCTGCTTGTAGGCGGCGGCCAGGTCTCGGGGGTCAGCGTCATGTCGGAGGTGCGCAGCAGCCATTTGCCGTCGAGGTGGGCCTCGCGTTTGGCGGCGGCCCGGTCGATGCGCAGCAGCCCGCTGGGCGTGCGGCGCAGGTAGCGGCGCAGCCCCGGCTTGGTCTTCAACGAGCCAACCAGTTCGTCCCGCTTGCTCTTCGACCAGTCGTCCGAGCCGGCGATCAGGCCTTGCAGGTGTTCGATCAGGCGTTCACGGACCGCGGCGTCTCGGGAGGCGGCCTCGGGGTTATGGCATACGACGAACCGCTCGGCACGGGCCCCGTCCTGGTTGCCGCCGCCGGGGCTGACCCAGACCTCCTTGACCCGCAGGTTGCCTTCTACCGTCCGGTAGCGGCCCGCCCGCGCCAAGGCG
>WHSY01000671.1 GCA_009379815.1 Pseudonocardiaceae bacterium | reverse complement strand
TGGGCGTGGGCGATGCGGCCGAATGGCCTGCAGCTGGCGGCGGCCAATGCGTCGCCTCATCCGACACGGGTTGGGCTGACCCGCCGCAGGCGGCCAACCCAAAGCAGGCAGTCACCGCGACCCACACAGCCACCCCGAATGGCGCGGGTCGTCCGGCCACTAGAAGAGCACCGTGGCGAAGGTCCCGACCTCACGGAAGCCGACCCGCCGGTACGCCGACCGGGCCGCCGCGTTGTAGTCGTTGACGTACAGCGAGACGGCTGGCGCGATCACGCGGAGCGCTTGGTCGACGACGGCCGCCATCCCAGTGACCGACAAGCCATTCCCTCGCCGGTCCGGCCGGACCCACACTCCTTGAACCTGGCACGCGTGTGGGGTCACCGCGCCGACCTCTGCTTTGAACACGACCTCACCGTCCTCGAACCGGGCGAACGCCCGCCCACTTCGTACCAGCTCGGCCACCCGGGCCCGATACTGGGCTCCGCCGTCGGACCCGGTGGGTGGCACGCCGACCT
>WHSY01000670.1 GCA_009379815.1 Pseudonocardiaceae bacterium | reverse complement strand
ACCTCGAGCACGACGACGTCGGCCGCGCGCGCCGCCGCCGGCCGCGGGGCGTACCCGCGCACCTGTTCCTCGACCTCCTCCTCGCCCACGCCGGTCACCGTGCGGATCAGCTCGGTCCAGCACGGCACCAGGTCGGTGTCGGGCCGGGCGGCGGCGTACTCGGTGAGCAACCGATCCCAGGCCGTCGCCGCATCGACCCGGTCGAACTCCGTTTGGTCCACGTCTTCCTTCACGCCTCGAACGGTACCGCGTGCCCCGGACCGGACCGCACCCTCCTCGCCGTCGCCGACTCCACTCGGCCGGCGATGGTCCCACCAGGCGTGACGAGCACATAGGCTGGGCCGTCGGATGACACGTACCCGTTCCGGCAGCGGACTCACCGCCTGGTTGGACGGCCGCTGCGATGACGAGCTCGCCGCGCTGCTCTCGGCCAGGCCCGATCTGCTGCACCCGGTACCAGCGGACCTCGGCCGGCTCGCCCAGGCGGCCCAGTCACGTCCGTCACTGCAGCTAGCC
>WHSY01000066.1 GCA_009379815.1 Pseudonocardiaceae bacterium | reverse complement strand
CGGGTCACCGGCTACGCATTCCTGCTGGTCACCGACGTCTACCCGCCGTTCCGGCTCGGACCGTGACCGCCGCCGTCCCTGCCAAGTGTCACCTGACGGGGTTGTGACAGCACCCGCCGTGACGCCGGCGGCGTATCGTGCGCCGTACTGCCAGCGGCTGGCGGAACGCGCAGACTGCCGCAGCGAGTGTCGCGTCGGGAAGCCGGGTCGCGAGTGCCCGGAGCTCATCGTGAGGGAGGTTGATCGGAGTTGACCGAAGCGCCAGGCGATGTCAGCCACGAAGTCATGATCGAAGGAAAGGCTCACCCGTGGAGTGCCGACACCATCTCGGTGGCCGACATCCGTGAGCTCGGCGGCCTGTCGGCGGGGGCACCCGTGATCGAGGAGGACCTCCGCGACGGCACCGAACGAACGTTGCCCGAGGACGAGGTGCTCACTCCCGGCAAGCTCGAAGCGGGCAAGCGGCCGACGAAGCGGGTCAACTTCAGGTCAGGATGATCCACCGAGCCCGGCGGCAGCGCGCCCCTGAGCTCATGGCGCGCCGTTCCGGAAGGTATAGGTCCGCGCCGACACGATGACGTCGTTGTCCGCTCGCGCGGACCGTCGCAATCGCGCGGGCCAGCGCCGTGGGCAGCAGGGTGTTGCGATGGCCGTGTAAGCACGATGGCTCCCGTAGAACAACATGTTCTATACTCCGTCCATGACGCGGATCGGGGTACGGGAACTGAACCAGCACACCAGCAGCTACATCAGCAAGGTCAAGAACGGCGAGGCCGTGGAGGTGACCGAACACGGCCATCTGGTCGCGCTCCTGGTACCGGTGCCACGGACCGGCACTGTGCTCGATGATCTGGTGGAACAAGGACGGGTACACCCGCCCACGGCCACTCAGCGGTCGTTTCCTGCGCGCCGTCTCGCGCCGGGGCCCAGCGCCAGCGAGGGACTCGCCGCGATGCGCGACGAGGAGCGCTATTGATCTATCTCGACTCGTCGGCGGTCGTAAAGCTGGTCCACGAGGAGCCGGAATCCGTTGCCCTGGAGTCTTGGCTGAGCGGTGACGACCGACCCCTCGTGACGTCGGTGCTCACCGAGATCGAGGTCGAGCGCGCGCTGCGTCGCAGCGATCCCGACGCCCTGCCGCTGGCCACTGAAGTCATCGACGGTCTCTACCGGTTCGACGTCGATGCAGCCGTGCGTCGGGCGGCGGCGCGGTTCGCCGAACCGACGTTGCGCACGTTGGATGCCGTGCACCTCGCCACCGCACTCGAGTTCGGCGCAGACTTGGATGCATTCGTCTGCTACGACCGACGGCTGCTCGAGGCCGCGATCGCGCACGGGATCGCAGTGGCCAGCCCCGGCAGCGTCCATAGTCGGCTGGGCGACGCGAGCAGCTTGGCGCGGTAGGTCGCCGGCTCGGTTAGAGCGGCCCAAACCCCTCCCAGCCGGTCCACCAGCCGCCCGACCTCTGACCCGACCACCGCTACCCGTTCGAGTCGCCGGTATCGGCGTAGATGATGAGGTTCTCGTCGGTGTCGGTCGGGTTGACCCGCACCGGATTGTCGTTGCCGTCACTGTGGCTGTCCCTCGACCAGCTCGACCAGCTCGGCGAGCACGGCCTCGCACCGGCCGTCGCGGAACCACACCGCGCCATCGGGGCCCGGTAGCTCGGTGGGCACTCGAAGACCCTCGCCCCGCTGACCTCGGCACCGCGCGAGCGGGTCGGGCACTACTGGATCGACCTCGCCCGGGCCTGGCTGCTGCACGGCGACCGTGAGAAGGCGCTGGGCAGCCTGATCACCGCCCGGCACACCGCCCCCCAGCAGACCCGCTACCACCCGATGGTCCACGAGACCATCCGCGTGCTCGCCCGCCAGGACCGACGCCGCACCGACACCGTGCAGGGCTTCGCCACCTGGTGCGGGATCTCCTGACCCGAACGACCTCACCCGAACGCCACAGCGCCTGTCGGGACGTAGGGGCCAGATCTCCGGGTTGCTGCGGGTAACTCCCTGCGACGGCTGATCACGTGACGTCGAGGACACGGGCGAGCGGTCCGTGCCGTGGGCGCATGGCAGCCAGACCCACCGGCTGCGGATCGTGTGATTGCAGCTGCAACGAGGTGCGCGCCAACAGCCGTTCGAGCAGCACGGTCATCTCGGCGGTGGCGAACGCCGCTCCGATGCAGCGGTGCGGCCCGCCGCCGAACGGCAGGAACTCGTGCGGGCCTGGCCGCCGGTACCCCGGGCGGCCGGGATCCCACCGCTGCGGGTCGAACCGCAGCGGCTGCGCCCACAGTTCCGGAAGGCGGTGTGTCACGAACGGGCTGTAGAGCAGCAGGCTTCCGGCAGGCACCCGCGTGCCGGCGAAGCCGAACTCCTCGACCACGTGGCGGGCGCCGACCACCGCGGGCGGGTACAGCCGCAGCGTCTCGGAGACGACACCGTCGAGGTAGGTCCAGCCCGGGCCCGACGGGCCGGTGCTCGCCCGCTCGGCTACCTCCGGGTCGGCGAGGACCGCGTACATCGCCCACCCCATCGCGGCGCTGGTCGTGTCATAGCCCGCGGCGATCAGACTGATCACCTGATCGACGATCTCGACGTCGGTCAGCCCGGAGCCGTCGTCGTGGCTGCCCAGCAGCAGCGTCAGCACGTCTGCGGCGTCGGGGTCCGGGTTGCGGCGCCGGTGGTCGATCTCGGCGCGTACCCGGCGTTCGACCGCTGCCCTCGCCGCCAGCGCGCGGCGCCAGGACGGCAGCCCGAGCCGTTGCACCTGCTGGCGCACCGGTGGCTGGTCGATCACGGCGAGGACGAGCTGCAGCGCTCGCCCGAGGTCCGGCTCGTCGGCTGCGAGCCGGGAACCGAAGAGCACCTCGATCGTGCTGCGCCGGATCACCCGCCGCAACTCCCCGTAGAGGTCGAGTACCTGACCCGGCCGCCAGGAGTCGATCGCGGCGTCCGCGGTGGCGCGCACCATCTGCATGTAACCGTCGACGTGCTGGCGGGCAAAGGCGGGCGCGACCAGCCTGCGGCGACGCTCGTGGTCGGCCCCGTCGCTGACGATGAGTGCGGTCTCGCCGCCGACCGGCACCAACACCTCGAAGGCCTCGCGCCACCGGAACAGCCGCGAGTTGGCGAACACGAACCGGTTGGCCTCGGGACCCAGCAGGAAGACGTATCGCAGCGGCCACACGCCGAGCGTGCACACGCTGCCGAACCGTTCGTGGAGCTTCTCCAGCCCTCGATGCGGTCGCCGCGACAGCTCCACGGCGCTGCGGAGGTGGTCGATCATGGCACCCACCCTGCGCGCTCGTCCGCTGCTCGCAGCACCGCCGCGCCGGTGAGCCGGCCCGCTGCGAGGTCGTCCAGCGCGCGGTCGGCCTGCTCGAACGGGTAAGGCACGGCGTGCACCCGGATCGGGATGCGGGCGGCGATCTCGAGGAACTCTATGCCGTCCGTCCGGGTGTTGGCGGTGACACTGCGCAGCTCCCGCTCGTGGAACAGGTGCTCGGTGTAGCGCAGTGGCGGGATGTCGGACAGGTGGATGCCGGCGACCGCCACGGTCGCGCCGGCATCGCACGCGGCCAGCGCCAGTGGCACCGTCTCGCCGGTCGGGGTGAAGACGATCGCGGCGTCGAGGGGCTCCGGCGGCCCGTCCGCGGGGTCGGCGGCGGAGGCGGTGCCGAGCTCGAGGGCCAGTGCCCTGGCGTGCGGAGCGCGGGTCAGCACGTGCACCGTGGCGCCCTCGAAGATCGCTACCTGCGCCGCGAGGTGGGCCGAGCCGCCGAACCCGTAGATGCCGAGCCGGCCGCCGGGCGGCACGGCGGCGCGACGCAGCGCCCGGTAGCCGATGATGCCGGCGCACAGCAGCGGCGCGGCCTGCTCGTCGTCGAAGGCCTCCGGCAGCGGGTAGGCGTAGTTCTCGTCGACGACGGCGTGCTCGGCATAGCCGCCGTCGGCGTCCCAGCCGGTGAACCGCGGCGCGGTGCACAAGTTCTCCGAGCCGCGCAGGCAGAACCGGCAGGCTCGGCAGGTGTGCCGCAGCCAGGCGATGCCGATCCGGTCGCCCGCGGTGAACCGGGATGCGCCCGGGCCGAGCTCGTCGACCACGCCGACCACCTCGTGACCCGGCACGACGCCGGGCCGCCGGGGCGCCAGGTCGCCCTCGGCCAGGTGCAGGTCGGTGCGGCACACCCCGCACACCCGGACCCGCACCCGCACCTCACCGGGCCCGGGTCGCGGCGCAGCCAACTCGGCCCGACGCAGCGGCCCGGTGCTCACCGGCCCCGGCTGCTCGACCGTCCACGCCCGCACCGGGGCAGTATCCATCGCGACCGGCTGTCGCTGCAGCGGTATTAGGATCGTCGGCATGACGCGCAGCGGCTCCGCGACCAAACGACTCGGTACCGCGGTGGCGGTCGGCCTCCTGATCGCCGCCGTCGTCACCGAACTGCGCCTGCCTCGCGAGCAACGAACCTGGCAGGGCCGGGTCGCCGGGGTCGTGCCCTACGACCTGCGGCCGCCCACCGCCAGGCGGATCCGAGAGACGGTCTGGAACCCGGCGAACGAGCGGGTGTTCGTGCCGCACGCGTTCGGCGTCGGCTGGACGGTCAACGTCGGGTACGTGGCCCGCTGCCTCCGTGAGGCCCGGGACCGCTAGGAGTGCCGGACAGCCGGGCGAGAACCGTACGACCCCGGGGGGACAGCCGATAGCCGGTGTCCAGGCTCTCGGTGAGACCGAGGTTCTTGAGCTTGCGCACATCGAGCATGAACAACCGGGTGTCGCGATCGAGCCGGGCGGCAAGATCGCCTGCTCGAGTCGCGGGCCACTTGTCGATCAGCCCGAGCACGGCGCCCGTCCACGCTCCATGACGGCTCGCCCGGTCGAGCCTGCCGAGCCGGCCGATCAGCTCGCCCAGCTCGCCGTCGGTCAGGTCGGCGCGCTCCCGAAGTTCCACCCGCGGGTCGGGCCCCACCAGGTGCAACCTGATGCGGTAGAGATCGCCATCGGGTCGTGCCTCGAGTTCGGCGAGCAGCTCGTCACGGGACGGGTAGCCCGCCCGGAGCGGCTGTTCAGCTGTGACGGCCGCCTCGTCGACGACGTCGACGGCGTCGATCTGCACCACACCGATCGCGGTCCGGACGGTGCCGTCGCGACGGACCCTGGGGCGGACCCATCGCCGGAAGGCAAGGGAGACGGTGCCGGCGGCGATCCCGTCGAGGGTCTGCCGTCGGAACAGCATCGGTACTCCCACGTCGCCAGTAGACCGATCAGCTTGCCCCAACCGCGCCCTCGACGACAGAGTGCCATGCGGTGGAGTTGGTGGGGTCAGCCTTGGGCCATGTCGTAGAAGCGGCTGTAATGCAGCTGGTGGGCGACGGTGACCGTGGTCGTGGGGCCGTTGCGGTGCTTGGCGAGGATCAGATCGGCTTCCCCTGCCCGTGGATCGTCGCGTTCCCACGCGTCAGGTCGATGGATGAGCATAACCATGTCCGCATCCTGTTCGAGGGATCCACTTTCGCGGAGGTCGGCGAGCATCGGCTTCTTGTCGGTGCGCTGCTCGGGACCGCGGTTGAGCTGGCTGATCGTGACGACCGGAACCTCGAGTTCCTTCGCGAGCAGCTTGAGCTGGCGGGAGAACTCGCTGACCTCCTGCTGGCGGGACTCGACCTTCTTGCCCGAAGTCATCAGCTGCATGTAGTCGACCACGACGAGCTGCAGGTCGTTGCGCTGCTTGAGACGGCGTGCCTTGGCCCGGATCTCCATCATCGTCATGTTAGGCGAGTCGTCGATGAACAGCGGCGCTTCACTGATCTCGCCCATCCGCCGAGCCAGCCGGGTCCAGTCGTCGTCACTCATCCGTCCGGAACGCATATCCGCGAGCCGGATCCGGGCCTCCGCGGACAGCAGCCGCATGGTGATCTCGGTGCGGCTCATCTCCAATGAGAAGATCACACTGGCCATGCCGTTGCCGACCGAGCACGACCGCGCGAAATCCAGTCCCAATGTGGAGTTGTGAGTGGGGATCATGGAATGGCCTGCGAGGTACATATGATCGTCGTTGTCGACTTGCACGCACCGGACCGGCACGCTCGGTATCCGCCGAACGGCAGTGATGTAGCGGAAACAGGAGCGTGCTCGGGAGTAGTGCGAGCGTTCCTTGTGGAGCAGCCGCTTGCGCTCCAGCCTGAATACCTCGTCGGCCGTGTTGAAGGTGAGTGTGTAAGCGACGGAACTCTCTTTCCGTCGACCATGAACACGCCGCGTGGCAAGCCCACAGCGGTAACCGAGACTCACCACGAGTTCACGGACGTCACGTGCCAACCGAGATGAGGCCACCGTGAACTGCACCTGCCCCTGCGGGCTAACCGTCCCCTCGGTATCGAGCAGGCCGGCCAGCAGTGCCTGGCGTTGGTCCCATGACCCGCGCAGGTAGATCCGGGGGATGTGCTTGTTCCCGAGCACGCCCAATGTGCGCAGTCGCGCCTGGAGAGTCCCCCCTTGTACGTGACAGACCTCTGGGTCTGCGCTCGTGACGACGGCCACCCAGCTCGACCCATCGCCAAGCCACACCCCGAGTGAGTAGGGCGGCACAAGTAACCGTCGCTGTGGCAAGCGCAACGGCCGGCAGTTCGCCACGGAGTGGTTGAGCCGCTGATCGGTAGTGCGGCATCGTAGTGAGGCCGCGATCTGTTCCGTTGTGCGCACCTCCGGAAATGTCCGCTGATTGCGGTACCGATTGCGCTGGGCCGCTGCCTGCTGGGCGGAACGTCGCGAAGCCCGAGTGTCCGTCATCCACTGGTGTTGCCCGTCCGCGACGATCACCGAACCGTCCGAGAACTCCATCTCGTAACAAGGGCGATCGAGCAGGACGTCCGTTGCGGCGACAACCGTGGTGGGCAACCCGTCAGCGCCGAGCAGCCGTTCCCCGACTGTGACCTCGCCCATCGTCGTCCAGCCGTCCACTGTGGGTATTGGGGTGTCCAGCGCAAGTGCCTTCCCGATCCCGGGTCGTGCCGCGATGATGCACATCTGACCGGCGTGCAGCCCGTTGGTCACCGCGTCGAGGTCGATGAAACCGGTGGGGACCCCTGCCGACCGGCCGCCGCGGGACGCGATCGCGTCGATCTCGTCCATCGTGGGCTGCAGCAGCTCCTCGAGCGCGACGTAGTCCTCGCTCATCCGCCGCTCGGTGACCTCGTAGACGGCGGCCTGCGCGCGGTCGACCACCTCGTCCACCTCGGCGCCCTCACCGCCGTGGTAGCCGAGTTGCACGATCCTGGTACCGGCCTCGACGAGCCGCCGCAGCACCGCCCTCTCGGCGACGATCTCGGCGTAGTAGCCGGCGTTCGCCGCGGTGGGGACGGTGGCGATCAGGGTGTGCAGGTAGGGCGCACCGCCGACCCGACCCAGGTCGCCGCGCCGCTCCAGCTCGGCGGAGACGGTGATCGGATCGGCGGGCTCACCACGGCCGTAGAGGTCGAGAACGCAGTCGTAGACGGCTTGGTGCGCGGGGCGGTAGAAGTCACCGGGCCGCAGTACCTCGACCACATCGGCGATCGCGTCCTTGGACAGCAGCATCCCGCCGAGCACCGACTGCTCGGCACCGACGTCCTGCGGGGGCTGCCGGTCGAACTGCTCGTCCGATCGCTCCCCGGTCCGCGACCCGCGATCGTCCACCAGCGCCACCGCGCCGTCACCTCCCCGTTGCCCGACTGCACTGCCGGCTCGATCCGGCTCGAACAGATGTTCTACCGCACCGTACCGACAAACACCCACCGACGTCCGCAACTGCTGGGGTGCCGGGCGACGCTAGGTGCCGGGCTCCGAGCGGGCAAACACCACTGGGGACACCCCTGGGGACGGCGTGGGGACCATCCGGATGATCCCCCACAGGCGGTCCACCGGGTCCGGCACCACAGTGTGGACAACCTGGGGACACGCTGCCGATCCGACATGATCGGTGCTGGTCAGTCCCTGTGCATCGGTTGTGGACAGCGAAGACTTCGGCGCGAGCGGCGTGTCCCGCCCGGCGCGGGTCCGGCGTGTCGCCGACACCCGCCACCACTGCGCGGCCCGCTTGATCCGGGTCACACCGAAGGCCGCCCTGATCGAGTCACGGTCCGTGCGCTGCCGTCGACCCTGTGCCACTCTCTCAATGGCAGGGCAAGGGTGGCGCCCGCGCTGGGGGTTGTGTGGAGTTTCGGATCCTAGGGCCACTGGAGGTCTGCGAAGGCGCCGATACCCTGCCGGTCCGCGGGCCCCGGCAACGGGCGGTGCTCGCCGCGTTGCTGTTGCGCGCCAACCAGACCGTCACTGTCGGCCAGCTGGCCGAGGCGAGCTGGCCGGACCCCCCGGCGTCCGCAGCCTCGAACCTGCGCACTCACGTCGCCGCGTTACGCCACCGGCTCGGCGACGCCGGCGAGGACCGTCGCGTGATCACCGAGCCTCGGGCTACCGGCTGGTCGTCGACCGGGGCGAGCTGGACGCGTCGGTGTTCGAGGAACTCTGCGAGCGCGGGGAGGCTGCGCAGCGTGCCGGGGCGAGCCGGAACGCCCTCGACTGCTACCTGCAGGCTCGCGACCTGTGGCGCGGTCCACCGCTGGAGGGTGTCCCACTCGGGCTCGCGCTGCAGGGCGACCTGGCCCGGCTGGGGGAGCGACGCCTGACCCTCGAGGAACAGTGCGCGTCGCTGCGCTCGACCCTGGGCGAGCACGAGAGGGCGATCGCCGACCTGCGGGACCTGCTGGTGGCGCATCCGCTGCGCGAGCCGCTGTGGGCAGCGCTGCTGCATGCGCTGTACCGGATGGGCCGGCAGGCCGATGCTCTGGCCGGTTACCAGGAGGCTCGCCACCGCCTGGTCGACGAGCTGGGCATCGAACCGGGCCCGGAGCTGCAGCGACTGGAGCAGCGAATCCTGGCGCAGGACCCGTCGCTCGCCGCGTGCGGCGCTGCGGAGCGTGATGCCCGGGCTGCGGCTGCGCGAGGACGGACAGCAGACACCGGCGCCGCCCGCGCTGGCCGGAGACCGCCAGCCACGCAGCGGCCGAAAGCTGCTCCCTCATCCCGATGGTTTGCCAGGGTGACGTTGTCGCGCGCTCGCTTCGGTCACCGGCAGTGCACACGGCGGTACGTCTTCTATTTTGCGTACGATTTGATTGGCTTGATGACGACGCGCGCCCGGAGGGAGAACCGCACGATGGCCGAGGCAATCCTTGCGCAGCCGATCGACACCACGGCAACGCCTGACCTGGTCGATCGGGCACGGCGGCTGCGACCGCTGCTCGACGAGCACGCCGAGGCCAGCGAGCGGCTGGGCGAGCTGACCGGCGAGATCGACGCGGCGCTGCACGACGCCTGGCTCTACGGCATGTGGGTACCGCGCAGCCTCGGCGGCGCCGAGCTGGACCCCGTCTCGTCGTTGCGGGTCGTCGAGGCGCTCGCCTACGGCCAGCCGTCGGCTGCCTGGGTGCACATGGCCGCGGCGCTCGCGATCGGCACCGCCGGCTCCTACCTCGGCGACGAGGCCGTCGACGAGCTGTTCAGCGGCGACCGGTTCCCCGTCATCGCGGGTCAGGGTACCCGGCCCGGCTCCGCGAGGCCGCGCGATGGCGGTCACGACATCAGCGGCTCGTGGAGCTTCGCGTCCGGTATCAAGCACTCCACCTACATCCACACCGCGGTCGTCACCGAGGACACCGGCGAGTTCCGCATCTGCGTGGTGCCCCTCGGGCAGGCGACGCTCATCGACAACTGGGACGTGCTCGGGCTCGTGGCAACCGGCAGCATCGACTACACGATGGACGACGTGTTCGTCCCGGAGGCGTGGTCGCACGAAGGCCTCATCGAGGAGTCGCCGCGCGGCGGGGACCTCTACCGGCTGGGCATCATCCACCTGGCGCTGATCGGCCACTCGGGCTGGGCGCTGGGCACCGGTCGCCGCATTCTCGACGAGCTCGCCGCAATGGCCCGCACGAAGGCGGGCAGGCCCGGCCAGCTCGCCGACAGCGAGACCTTCCACATCGGCTTCGCCGACGTCGAGGGGAAGTTCCGCGCCGCGTCGGCGTTCGTCTTCGAGGCGTGGCACGACGCGTGGGACACCCTGACGGCCGGCTCGTGGCTGTCGGTGCGGCAGCGCACGCTGCTGCGTATCGCGCTGACCAACGCCACCTGGACCGCCCATGAGGTCGCTCAGTTCGCCTACCGCAACGGCGGGACCACCGCGCTTCGCTCGGGCACCATGCAGCGGCTGTTCCGCGACATGCACGCAGGCACCCAGCACATCACCTCGGCCAACGGCGTCCTGCGGGCCGCGGGCCAGGAGCTGGCAGGGCTCGCGCCGGGCAAGGAGTGGGTCTTCCTCGGCCTCGAGGACATCGGGTAGGGCGGTGTGGTGACGGCACGCGCCGCCGCGCCACCCCCTGTGTCCGTGAACTCGACGGCACGGGGGTTACCGCGCCATCCGACCCCCGTGGCGTCGAGCTCATGGAAGCTCCTCAGATGTTGGACGCGTCAGCTGGCAGATCGGGGGGCGGCTGCGGGGATCCGCCCTCGCCGGCGGCATCCGGGCAGGAGAGGCCGATCGTGTACGCCGTCATCGACAGCGACCCGTAGGCGTAGCGATCCACCAGGACTTCGGTCTCCGGGAGCTCGGTCGCTCCGGCCAGTCCGGCCAGGTAGAGAGCGGGGATGAAGTGGTCAGGCGTCGGTACTGCGTGGCCGAAGTCCCGGTGGGCGTCGAGGGTCGCGAACTCGGTCGGGTCGGTCAGCATGAGCGTCTTGGAGTCTTCGTCGAAGCGCTGAGCCCAGTCGTATCCGTCGTCGGTGAGCTTCCAATCCATCCCGCGCAGGTTGTGCACCACGTTGCCGCTGGCGACGATGAGCACCCCTCGCTCGCGCAGCGGCGCCAGCTCGGCGCCGACCTGCAGGTGGTAGTCCAGGGGCTTGTCGGCGTTGATGCTGAGCTGGACGACGGGGATGGAGGCGTCAGGGAAGGCGTGCACCAGCACCGACCAGGTGCCGTGGTCGATGCCCCAGCTGTCGAGGTCCGCACCGACCCAGGTCGGGTGGACGGCGTCACTGACCTCCACGGCCAGCTGGTGCGGGGTACTGCCGGCGGACCCCGGACCCGTTGCTGCTGCGAACCCACCCGCCGACCGTCGAACGGGTCAGCCGACTCCACGAGCTGGTGCCCCGCGAGAGCCGCTCGCGACTCGGAGACGAGCGACGGGTCCCGCCCGCCGGGTACCCCGAGGTGCGGTCCCCGGTCCGACTCCGCTTCCCCGGTATCCAGTGGTGACTGATCCGGTCGTGGCTGCAGCATGGGAAGGACCCGACCCCGAGATCGCTCGACCTCGGCCGGGCGGGTTCACTGGCGCCACCAGAGCGGAGCGGACCGTGAGCAACGTCGAAGCCGACCCCGTCGAACAAGCCGTGTGCTCGGCCACCGCCGCCGTGGCCACCGAGCCCGGCTGCGAGCTGCTCCGCCCCCGGGAGGTGCCGCTCGGCGGGCCACAGGCGATGCGGGTGCGGCGGGTGCTGCCCAACCGCGACCGGCGCATGGTCGGCGCGTGGTGCTTCGCGGACTCGTACGGCCCCGCTGAGATCGCCGACCGACCCGGCATGCAGGTGCCCCCGCATCCGCACACGGGGTTGCAGACGGTGAGCTGGCTGGTCGCCGGCGAAGTGTTGCACCAGGACAGTCTCGGCAGGCGGGAGCTGATCCATCCCGGACAGCTGCCGCTGATGACGGCCGGGGCCGGCATCGCCCACTCCGAGCAGTCTCCGCAGGAGCACTCGCCCGTGCTCCACGGCGCGCAGCTGTGGGTCGCGCTGCCCGAGCACGCCCGCGCGATGGCGCCCGCGTTCGAGCTCCACACCGACCTGCCCCGGCACCAGTCCCGGCAGGGCAGCATCACCGTGATCGCTGGCGAGCTGGACGGTGCTGTCTCCCCGGCGTCGGCCCACACCCCACTCGTCGGCGCCGCAGTCAGCCTGGCCCCCGGCGGGCAGCTCGCGGTGCCTTTGACCGCCGACTTCGAACACGGCGTGCTCGCCCTGTCGGCCGAGATCACCGTCGAGGGACAGCCGGTCGGCGCCGGTGAGATGGTGTATCTCGGACGCGGGCGCAGCCAGGTGTCGCTGTCCGCCCCAGCCTCGGCCTACGCGCTGCTGCTCGGTGGTGCGCCGTTCGCCGAGGACCTGGTGATGTGGTGGAACTTCGTCGGCCGCAGCCACGACGACATCGTCGACGCCCGCACCACCTGGGAACGCGAGCACGACACCGACACCCCGCACCGGCGCTTCGGCCCCGTCGTCGACTACAGCGGACCTGCCCTCCCCGCTCCACCGCTTCCCAACGCACGGCTGAAGCCGCGCGGCCGCTACAACCCCCACCACTGAGGGTCGTGCAGCCTCGTCTGCGGGTCTATGCGCATGAACCTCGAACGTTTCGCCGTCATCGGCCCACCTGCCCCATCAGCCCACGAGCTTGGCGAGCTCGCGCATCTCGACGTCGGGGTCGACGACGGGTTGGATGACGATCTCGTTGATGCCGGACTGTTCCATAGTTGCGATGCGGGAGACGAGCTCGTCTCGAGTGCCGACCAGTCCGAGCTTGTCCACCAGCGAGGGAACAACCAGGTCACGGTCCTCGGGGTCGATTCGGCCCAGGTAGTTGCGGTAGAGCACATGGTGGCGGTCGGTGGCGGCGGCGGTCGTGCCGCGCCGGTCGAGCAGTCGCTGGACTGCGCCGCGTTCTTCGTCAGTGAGTGCGTCTGCGAAGGCCGGGTTGTCGGCGGCGAAGGTCAGCAGGGCCAGTGCGATATGTCCCATGGCGTCGCGTGCGGCGTCGCCGTGACGCTCCTCCCCTTCGCCGAGCACGTGCAGGGAGGTCATGACGTAAGAGTCGACCTCGAGGGGGTTGCCGGCCTGCTGTGCGGCGTCGCGGCGGGTTTGGGTGAAACCTTCCCAGGCCGCTGGGTCGAGTAGGCCGAAGGAGATGGTGCCTGTACCGCGGCGTCCGGCGATGGCGGCAGCCTTGAGGCCGAAGGCCGCGACGACGAACTCGATGGGGTCGGTGCTGTTGACGTAGGACCCGACGTGCAGGAACCGGACGTCGCGGGCTCGGTCGCCTTCGCGGTACTCGGTGGGACGACCGGCGCACAGGTCTTGCAGCTGTGCTGTGAACCGTTCGAGTTCGACCATTTTGGTGGGCAGCATCCCCAGGGTGCGGCGCGCGGTGTTGCCGGTGCCGATGCCGCAGATGATCCTGCCGGGGGCCAAGGCATTGAGGCTGGCGAGCCCGGCTGCGGCGGCGGGGGCAGAGCGCAACGCTGGTGAGGTCACCCCGATACCGAGCTTGATGCGGTTGGTGGCCTTCGCACACAGCCCGAGGGCAACGAACGGGTCACCGTTGACCATGGGGGTGTCGTAGACCCAGAAGCTGGCGAAGCCCAGCTCCTCGGCCAGGACGGCGAGTTCTTCCATCCCCGGTCGCGCGGTGACGACGATGCCTGTGCGCATGCGCTTCTCCTGCCTGCCAGTACCGTGGAGTTGCTGAGCGCATAGTCATTTTGCGCTGGGCCACCTGTCAAGCCGGTCACGTTCATACCACGATGTACTCTGCGACCCGTTGACCACGGCGCTTCACGACTGTCGCGCCCACTTCTGCTCGATGGCCCGCAGAGCCCGGCCACGTTCTTCTCCCCGCCGCTGCTCACGGACTTCCAGTCGCAGCTGATCGGCCGGATCGCGCACAGCACGTGCACAAGTGCACCCGGGGCAGCAGCGTGCGCGCAGACCAAGACCGGCTGTGGGTGGTGGGAACCGCTACCGGATGCGACGAAGGCCCCCGCCGCCTCGCTGGATGAGGCGAAGGGGGCCTTCGTGGCACAACGGAGCCGGGATCAGCCGGCGGGGCTGACCTCGACCGGCAGGGTTACCGACACCTCCGGGTGCAGCCGGACGGTCACGTCGTAGTTGCCGGTCGACTTGATGGTTCCGCCGAGATCCACCGCGCGCTTGTCGAGCGACGGGCCTCCCGCGGTGCGCACCGCGGCGACCACGTCGGACGGGGTGACCGAGCCGAACAGCTTCCCGCCTGCTTGCCCCTGTTTCTGCGGGGCGGCCTTCGCGGCGACCGTCACGGAGCCGAGACCCGTCAGCTTGCTCGCGACCTCGCGAGCGTGGTCGAGGTCGCGGATCTGCCGGGTCTGCTGCGCCCGCCGGATGGTGGCCACCTGCTTCTCCGCGCCGCGGGTGGCCACGATGGCCAGGTTACGGGGCAGCAGGTAGTTGCGGGCATAACCGTCCCTGACCTCGACCAGGTCGCCCGGCCCACCGAGGTTGGGCACGTCGGCGTTGAGGATGATCTTCACGTCGTCGCTCCCTTCCGGCTCAGCGGGCAGTCGAGGTGTAGGGGAGCAGCGCGACCTCGCGGGAGTTCTTCACCGCGACGGCGACATCCCGCTGATGCTGGCTGCAGTTGCCGGTGACCCGGCGGGCACGGATCTTGCCGCGATCGGAGATGTACTTACGCAGCAGCACCGTGTCCTTGTAGTCGATCTCGAGGTCCTTGTCCTTGCAGAAGATGCAGATCTTCTTCTTCGGCTTGCGAACAGGCGGCTTGGCCATGTCTGGAACTCCTGAGAATTACGAGAGGCGATGTCGATCAGAACCGGGGTCGATCAGAACCGGGGTCGATCAGAACGGGGGCTCGTCGTCGTAGCCGCCGGCGCCGGAACCCGATTCGGCGGGCTGGCCCGCGGGCGGCGCCGAGCTCCACGGGTCGTCGGAACCACCCGAAGCGCCGTAGCCCCCACCGCCGCTACCGCCGCTACCACTGCCGCGACTGACCTTGTTGACCTTGGCTGTGGCGTAGCGCAGCGACGGGCCGACCTCGTCGGCCTCCATCTCGACAACCGTTCGCTTCTCACCCTCGCGGGTCTCGAAGGACCGCTGCCGCAGCCGTCCCTGGACGACGACCCGCATCCCGCGGGTCAGCGACTCGGCGGCGTTCTCGGCGGCCTGCCGCCAGATGTTGCAGCGCAGGAACAGCGCCTCGCCGTCACGCCACTCACCGCTTTGCCGATCGAACATCCGCGGCGTCGACGCCACCGTGAAGTTGGCGACCGCGGCGCCGGACGGGGTGAAGCGCAGCTCGGGGTCGGCCGTGAGGTTGCCGACCACGGTGATGACGGTCTCGCCCGCCATCAGGCTGCGCCCCGGCGAACGGTGGTGCCGGGATCGCGCCGCATCACCTTGATGCGCAACACCGTCTCGTTGAGCGAGAGCTGGCGGTCGAGCTCGGCGATGGTGGCGGGCTCGCAGATCACGTCGACGACCGCGTAGATACCCTCAACGTGCTTGTTGATCTCGTAGGACAGCCGGCGGCGGCCCCAGACCTCGACCTTCTCGATGCTGCCGCTCTGCTGCTTGACGACACCGAGCAGGTTGTCCAGCGACGGGGCAACGGTGCGTTCGTCGAGCTGCGGGTCGAGGATGACCATCACTTCGTAATGACGCATGAAGACCACTCACCTCCTATGGACTGGAATCGGCCGCGGGCTCTCCGCAGCAGGAGGGGTCTCGAGTTGCCGGGGCCGCGCGGGCCACGAGGCAACCGAGGCAGCGTAGCAGGACGACCGCCGCCGGTCTCAACCGGCGGCGGTCGTACGTGCAGGCTCCGTGGGTCAGGCCTTCTTCGGGCGGACCATCCAGCTGCGGACCATCGCCGCAGTGACACCGGAGAGCATCATCACCGCCACCAGGACCGGCAGTGCCACCCGGTCGACGCCCTCGGCGGGCAGCGCGTGCGCGCGGCCGGCGGCCGCCACGTCAGCGGCAGCACTGTCCTGTGCGGCACCGAGGATCCCGAACTGGGGCGCCTGGCCGAACAGTTCGGAGTTGCCGAACAGGTTCGACGACGGCAACCGGCCGAACTCGCCGACCCCGGCGGAGAAGAGTTCTCGGTAGTCATACAACGACAGCGAACTGAAATCGTAGACACCGCGCTGCAGCGGCCCCATATCGAAATCGGCGGGCATGAACGGACCGAACTGCGGCGCGGGGACCGGCGCCGCGGCAGGGGCCGGCTGACTCTCCGGCTGCGGTGCCGGCTGGTTCGGCTGGGGGGCAGGCTGGTTCGGCTCCGGTGCCGGCTGGTTCGGCTCGGGGGCAGGCAACCCGGGCAGTGGACCAGCGACGTCCTCGACGGCCTTCGTGACCGGCTCGGCGGCCTCGCGGACCGGCTCGGTCACCGGCTCGATCGCCTCGACGACCACGGTGCAGGCCGGCGCGAGGGGGCCGAGCACACCGCCGAGCGCGCTCGTCACGTCGAGAGTGGTGGATCCACTGGAGGGCACATTTCCCACCGTGATGGCCTTGTCCGGCCCGGCACCGAGCAGGGCGGCCGGGTTCACGGTGACGGCCTCGCCCGGAGATCCCTCGACCGTGCCGCCACACTCCGCCAGGCTGGCGGCGGCGGCGGACCCTGCGCCGAAGGACGCGCCCGCGCCGAACAGCAGCGCCACCGTGCCCGCGACAACGGTCGCCTTGTTGCGTGTGCCCATGACCCCTCCACCCAAGAACAGCGGTGATACTCACGGTAACCGGACATGACCATAAAGCATCATCCCGATCTCGCACACCCCCCTCCCGCGACGAAACCCCGAAGGGGTTGCCCGTCGGGGCAGCACCGTCACTGTCGCACTCGCACCCTAGGCTCTGCACCCATGCGAATCGGGGCCCATGTTCGGGATGACGAACCGCTCGCCGCCGCCGCCGAGAACGGGGCCGACGTGGTGCAGTTCTTCGTGTCCGACCCGCAGGGGTGGAAGGCACCTGTGGAGCATCCCCGGGCGGCTGCGCTGCGGGATGTCTCCGAGCGTGGCGTGCTGGACGTCTACGTGCACTCGCCGTATGTCATCAACGTCGCATCGTGCAACAACCGCATCCGCATCCCGTCCCGCAAGGCCGTCGCCCAACAGACCGATGCCGCCGCGACGATCGGCGCCCGGGGGCTGATCGTGCACGGTGGACACGTGCGGCAGGGCGAGGATCCGGCGGAGGGCGTCGAGAACTGGCGCAAGCTCTTCGAGCGGCAGGCCGACCGCGGCGGCTTCGCGACCCGGATCCTGGTGGAGAACACCGCGGGCGGGGACAGTGCGATGGCCCGCCGGTTCGATGCGCTCGCGCGACTGTGGGACGCGATCGGCGACTTCGACGTCGGGTTCTGCTTGGACACCTGCCACGCGCACGCCGCGGGCGAGGACCTCCCCGGCATCGTGGACCGGGTCCGGGCGATCACCGGGCGGATCGATCTGCTGCACTGCAACAACTCCCGTGACGAGTTCGGTTCCTCGCGCGACCGCCACGCACCGATCCACGAAGGCACGATCGCCGCCGAGCAGCTGGTCGAGATCTGCGCGACGGTCGACGCCCCGGTGGTGCTCGAGACCCGCCCGGACAGCCAGGCCGACGACATCGCCTACCTGCGGACGCAGCTCGACTCGTGACCGCGGCGCGGAGGCGGCTGGGCACGGCCGCGCTCGTCGGGCTGGTACTGCTGTGCGGCCTGACATTGCTGGCGGGATACGCGAACAAGGCGCGATGTACCGGCCCGGAGTTCACCGAGGCCGGCCGCAGCTATCCCGCCTACGACGTGCGCAAGAACCGCGACGTCTGCTACTCGGACATCCAAGAGCTGTGGATCACCCGGGACCTCGGCGAGCACCGCTTCCCGTACCTGTCCGGCGGGATCACCGAGCAGGGAGCGCTCTACGGCGGCACGATCGAGTACCCCGTGCTCACCGGGATGTTGATCTGGCTCGGCGGGCTCGGCGCGGACACCGACGCCAGGTTCCTGCTCGGCTCGGCGCTGCTGCTGGCGCCGTTCGGCCTGGCAACGGCCTGGATGCTGGGTCGGCTGTCGGGATGGCGCGCGCTGTTGTGGGCGATGGGACCGCCACTGGTGCTCTACGCGTTCCACAACTGGGACCTGCCGGTGGTCGCGTGCACGGTGGGCGCGGTGTGGGTGATGCACGGCCGGGCGGGGGCTGCCACCGAGCAACCTGCGGCCGAGCGCGGCGTCGCCGCCGCGGTGTTGCTCGGGCTGGGTTTCGCGTTCAAGTTCTATCCGGCCGTGTTCGTGGTTGCGCTCGCGCTCTACGTGCTCACCGCGGGCCGTGCTCCGGGGGGCAGACGCTACGACGTCGCGGGGGCGCTGCGGGTGTGCGGTGCCGCGGCCGCCACGGCGGTTCTGGTGAACCTGCCGTTCGTGCTGCTCGGGTACCAGGGGTGGCGGGCTTCGATCACCTTCCAGCAGTTGCGCGAGGTCGATGTGACCACCAACTCGATCTGGTTCTGGGGATGGCTGCCCGGGTCCCGCGACCAGGCGTTCCAGGCCATGCTGGACTGGCTGTCGCCGACCGCCGTGCTCGCCTCGTTCGTGCTCGCCGTCGCGCTCGGGTGGCGCCGTTATCGAGGGGAGCCGATACACGGGTACCCGTGGGTCGCGGTGTCGGCGGCGATGCTGTGCGGGTTCCTGCTGCTGCACAAGGTGCACTCGCCGCAGTACACCCTGTGGCTGCTCCCCTTCTTCGTCCTGCTCCAGGTGCGGTGGGGGTGGATCGTCGGCTACCTGGTCGCCGACCTCGCCATGGGTATCGGGATCTTCCGGTGGTACTACCTGATCAACAGCGGGATGCCGTCGGGGATCTACGACGGCCTCGCCGCGCAGGCCGTCGCGATCGGGGTCTGGGGCCGGGCGGCGCTGCTGGTCGGGCTGTTCTGGGTCTTCCTGCACAGCCGGTCGACGGTGGACGAGCCGTCCTCACCGCCCTCCGGAGTCGCCGCGAAGGGCACCGTCACCGCGTCCGACGCCGCGTAGGTGCCATTCACGGCACGACGGGACGGGCAGCGTCTGCGACGGGCCGCAACCGGACCCGGGGCGAGCCGGTGTCGGGAGCACCGTCGAGCACGCCGCCGTGCGGGTCGTCGGTGTGTGCCCGGCGCACGGCGTCGAAGTGGGGGCGCCAGATCTCACGGATCACCAGCACGCACAACGCTGTCACCACCGCGTCACGCACCATCACGGCACCGAGGAACCACTGCACCGGCAACCCGTCGCGGTCGACACCGAGGTAGAAGGCCATCCGCGGGAACCAGACCATCGCATCGACGATCATCCACGCGATCAGCCATCGCCACCGGGGCAGCGCGAGCACCGCCAGCGGCACCAGCCACAGCGAGAACTGCGGGCTCCACACCTTGTTGGTGAGCAGGAAGGCGCACGCCACCAGGAAGCACAACTGTGCCAGCCGGGGTCTGCGTGGCGCGGCGAACGCCACCCACGCGATGGCCACGCAGGCGGCCACGAACAGTAGTCCGGACACCAGGTTGAGCACCACCGGCGCCTCGCCGGGCGCGAGCGTCGGATCGAAACCGGGCCAGCCGGTCAGCGTCGACACGACGTTGTAGAGCGAGTCCGGGTCGGCGCCGCGCTCGCGATTGAGCCGGAAGAACTCCCGCCAGCCGTCGGGAAAGCGCAGCGCGATGGGCGCGTTCACCACGGCCCAGGTCACGACGGCCGCCAGGGTCGCGCGCAGCCCGTCACGCAGCCGCCCGGCACGCACGCACAGCACCAGGATCGGCCCGAGCAGCAACAGCGGGTAGAGCTTGGCCGCACCCCCGACGCCGAGCAGCACCCCGGCCAGCACCGGCCGGCGTCGTGCCCAGGCGAGCAGCCCGGTGGTGGCCGCCGCAGTGGCGAGGGCGTCGAAGTTGGTGAACACGTGTACCGCCACGAGCGGGGAGATCGCGGCGAGCGCCGCGTCCCACGGCCGGCGCCGGCACAGCAGCACCAGCGCCCACACCGTGACGACCCACGCCAGTGCCAGCCACCACGCCGTCACATCGAAGTAGACGATGACGGGCAGCCCGCCCGGCAGCCAGTCGGCCGCCGTCCAGGCCTGCGCCGTCTTGGCATTGACCCACTGGAACAGCCCGGTGATCACCGGGTACTCCATGTAGCGGACCTGGCCGCCGTCGTCGATCCACGACGTGGCGTACGGGAACCCCTCGAGCCCGGGCCTGTCGAGTCGCTCGGCGGTGTAGAGCGGCACCGTGTCCGAGTAGCAGAACGCCTGGTACTGCCGGCCGTCACGCCAGTCGAGTTGAACCTGGCCGGCGTCGTCGGTGTAAGTCTGCAGGCATGGCGACTTGGCCAGCCAGCCTGCCGCGAGGGTGACGACGGCGAGCAGCAGCACCACCCGCAACGGTGTCCAGAACCGGTGCCGGCCGATCACCGCGTGGCGCCCCAACGGGCCACCGATGATGCGGCTCGCCTGCCTGGCCGGTCGGTCGGTCCACGTCGGGACGACCCGGTCCGACGGCGAGAGGGTCCGCCCGTCCGGGCGGGCGGCGACCTTCGGGCCTCCCCCCGCCCGCGCACGCTCCGACCGGGCCACGCCGCGGATGTTACGGAATCCGCAACGACCGGCTACGGGCTGTCGGAATCCTCGGGCGGCCGCGACTCCGACGGCTGCGCCGGTTCCGCGTTGGGCTCGTTGTCATCCGACGAGCAGCCGGAGGTGAGCGGGGGGCAGAACGGCTGCTCCGCTTCGGTGCTGTCGGGCTCCGGCGGGGGCTCGGTCGGCGTCGGTGTCGGCTCGGGGGACGGCGCGGTGGTCGTCGGAGCAGGCTGCTCCTCGGTGGTCTCGGGCGCCGGTTCCGGTGCCTCGGTGGTCTCGGCCACGAGCTGATTCCTGGCGGGTCCGCCGGCGCTGCCGAGCAGCTCGAACGGCGGGAACGGCTGCGGCTCGGTGCCCTCGAGGTAGTCGTTCATGAACCGTTGCCAGATCGAGCCCGGCAGGCCCTTGCCGAAGACATCACCGCCGCTGGCGTTGACCAGCGGGGTGTGGGCGGGGTCGCCGACCCAGACGGCGGTCGAGATCGACGGGGTGTAGCCGACCGTCCATGCGGCGGAGTTGTTGCCGGTGTCGCCGAGCTGGTGGGTGCCGGTCTTGGCGGCGACCTCGCGGCCGCCGTCCAGCGGGAATCCCGAGGAGGCTGCGACCCGGGTCAGGGTCGCGGTGACGTTGCGGGCCAGCTGCGTGTTGTGCTGCTCGTCGTCGGGGTCGAGCGCCTGCCCGGGGTCGGCCTCGTGCTGGTAGACGGTGGTGCCCTCGGCGTTGACGTACTCCTTGACGATGAACGGCTCGTTGCGCATCCCGTCGTTGGCGAACGTGCTGAACGCACTGGCCATGTCGATGACGTGCACCGGGTACTGGCCCAGCGTGATGCCCAGCCCAGGCTGGCCGTTGCCCGCCTCGACCAGCGACTTCGCGCCGCCGATCTTCTTCGGGATGCCCGCGTCGATGGCCGCTTCCCGGACTGCGCGCGGCCCCACGTCGGCGGCCAGCTGCACGAACGTGGTGTTGACCGACTGCGTCATGGCCTCGCGCAGCGTCAACGCGTTGTAGCTGGAGCTGTCGTAGTTCGCGAACTCGATGCCGTTGATGGTCAGCGGGGAGTCGCCGTCGTAGACCGAGTTGATCCCGATCTCCTGCTGCAGCGCGGCCAGCATCGTGAACGGCTTGAACGACGAGCCGGGGCTCCACGCTGGACCGCCTGCCAAGTCATAGCCGACCCCCTCCGCGCCGCCGAAGTAGGCCCGCACGCCGCCGCTGTCCGGGTCGATCGCCACCAGCGCGGAGTGCAGGTTCTTCGGTTGCCCGTCCAGCTCGGCGGACACGGCGTCGCGGGCCGCCTGCTGGGCGCGCGCATCGATCGTCGTGATGACCTTGCCGCCCTGCGCGGCCAGCTCGTCACGGGACAGGCCGTTGGCCTCGAGTTCCGCCAGAGCCCGGTCGATGATATGGGCGCGGTCGTCGCCGGGAGATCCGGGGATCCCCTGCTCAGGCGGGACGGTGACCGGGAACTGCTGTGCGCCACGCTGCGAGCGCGACAGCCAACCCTCCGCGACCATCCCGTCGAGCACGAAGTTCCACCGGAACTTCGCGTGCCCCAGGTTCTCCGCAGGATCCCATGCCGACGGTGACTGGATCACCCCCGCGAGCAGCGCGCCCTCGGCCACCGTGAGGTCGGCCACGTCCTTGCCGAAGTAGGCCTGCGACGCGGCCTGGATCCCGTAGGCACCCCGGCCGAAGTAGATCGCGTTGAGATAGTTCTCCAGGATCTGCTCCTTGGAGCTCTCCTTGGTCAGCTTCGCGGCGAGGATGACCTCGCGATACTTGCGTAGATAGCTGTAGGCATCCTTGCCGGTGGCGACCTTGACGTACTGCTGGGTGATCGTCGAGCCGCCGCTGCTGCCGCCGGTGAGCTGGTCCCACACCGCGCGGCCGATGCCCACCACGTCGAAGCCGGGGTTCGACCGGAAGCTGCGATCCTCGGCCGCGAGCACGGCGTTGCGCACGTGCATCGGCACCTGCTCGATCGGCACCTCGATCCGGTTGCCCTCCTCGGGGACGTAGCGCCCGATCTCGGTCTCGCCGTCGGAGTAGTACAGCGTGGTGATCTGCTTGCGCTGCGATGCGAGCGCGGCGGGCGAGGGCACATCGTAGATCAGCCAGCCGATGAAGAACGCCGCGATCGGGGCGAGCACCGCCAGCAGGCACGCGATGAGCGCGAACCGCCGGAAACGCCCCCGGCGCGGGCCCGATGGCACGGGGGCGCCGCCGTCACCGCTGCCCCCACGGTCGACCGGTGGTGGCGGTGGGGGGATGCGTGCCCGGTGCGTGAGCAGTTCGGGTTCGTCCGGCGTGGCCGCTGGGACCGGGGCCGTCGTCGCGGCCGGGTCGTCGGGCGGTCGGCCGCGCTGCGCCCCGGTCCTACCGAAGCGCTCCGGGGGGCGCACGTCACCCTGATCCCACGAGTGCCGACCAGTGCCGCGTCGCTCGTCACTCACGCGTCCGGCCTCCCAGACAAGGTTGCGGGTCTCGGGGTGCTGATGACTCAACGGGCGGCTGTGCCACCAAGGTGCGGGCCACCAGCGTGCGGGCGATCGACCCGGCTCACTCCGCCGCAGTCCTGCGGCGCGACCGGCGGTTGCCGACGCCCGGCGTCCCCAGGACGTATGACTGCACCAGATGGTTCCAGCTACAGCTCCGGCAGACCTCGACGACATGCACGTTGAACTCTTCGAACAGCGTCGCCATCCTGGTCAGCTCCTCGCGGGTACGGGCAGACCCCGCGGCATGCTTGAGCTCGTCGCCGTAGACCCACGAGACCAGCGTCAACGGCTCCTTGCGACATACCGGGCAGGTGATCGCGCTGGTTTCGCCGTGAAACTTCGCCGCCCGCAGCAGGTAGGGGTTGGCGTCGCAGACCTCCATCACCCCGACCCGGCCGGAGTAGACCCCCGCGAGCAGCGCACGCCGCCGCAACGCGTAGTCCACCACCTGCCGTTGGGTCCGCACGCATCACAGCGTACGCAACGGCCGACAGACCCCCGCTGCGACGTTGCTGCGACGTCGAGCAGTACCCCGACCCGTGGTGACGCGTATCACCAGGATCGTCGCACTGACATCGATGTATCGCATCGATATATACTGGGTCGATCCTGCGGATGACGAAAGAGGTATCCCGTGCTCGAGCTCGCCGTGCTCGGCCTGCTGCACGAGGCACCGATGCACGGCTACGAGCTGCGCAAGCGTCTGACGGCCCTGCTCGGGGCGTTCCGTGCCTTCTCCTTCGGCTCGCTGTATCCGACGTTACGCCGATTGCAGCGCAGCGGGCTGATCGCGGAGGAGGACAACCGCGCCGAGGCGGGCATGGCCTGGGGTCGACGTGCGAGGCGGGTCTATCAGCTCACCGCCGACGGCAAGGAGCGCTTCGCCGACCTGCTGGCCGACGCGGGGCCGCAGACCTGGGAAGACGACGGTTTCGGCGTGCACCTGGCGTTCTTCTCGCGGACCCCGCCCGAGGTCAGGATGCGGATCCTCGAGGGACGGCGGCGCCGTGTGGAGGAGCGCCGCGAGAGGCTGCGCTCGGCGCTGGCCCGTGCCGGCGACCAGATCGACCGCTACACCCGCGAGCTGCACCGGATGGGGCTGGACTCCACCGAGCGCGAGGTGCGGTGGCTCAACGAGCTCATCGCCCACGAGTGGGCCGATCCCGCACCGACGAAAGACCCACATATTGCTGACAACAGACAACACAGGAGGGGCCGACAATGACTGAGGGCAGGGCACGCCGCGTCCCCGGCGCCGGTGTGCGGGTGGCCATCGTGGGCGTCGGCAACTGCGCGGCTTCGCTCGTGCAGGGCGTGCACTACTACCGCGATGCCGACCCCGACAGCCGGGTGCCTGGCCTGATGCATGTGCAGTTCGGCGACTATCACGTCGGCGACCTGCAGTTGGTCGCCGCGTTCGACGTCGACGCCAAGAAGGTCGGCCGTGACCTGTCCGAGGCGATCGTGGCCAGTGAGAACAACACGATCTCCATCTGCGACGTGCCGCCGCTGGGGGTCGCCGTGCAGCGGGGGCACACCCTCGACGGCCTGGGCGAGTACTACCGCGAGCTCATCTCCGAGGCCGACGACGAGCCCGTCGACGTCGCCGGGGCGCTGCGGGAGTCGGGTGCCGACGTGCTCGTCTCGTACCTGCCCGTGGGCTCCGAGGAGGCCGACCGCTTCTACGCGCAGTGCGCGCTCGACGCCGGCGTGGCGTTCGTCAACGCCCTGCCGGTGTTCATCGCCAGCGATCCGCAGTGGGCTGCGAAGTTCACCGAAGCGCGGGTACCGATCGTCGGCGACGACATCAAGTCGCAGGTCGGTGCGACGATCACGCACCGGGTGCTCGCGAAGCTCTTCGAAGACCGCGGGGTGGAACTGCTGCGGACCTATCAGCTCAACTTCGGCGGCAACATGGACTTCATGAACATGCTGGAGCGAAAGCGGCTGCAGTCGAAGAAGATCTCCAAGACGCAGTCGGTGACCTCCCAGATCCCGCACGAGATGCAGGGTGCCGACGTCCACATCGGACCGTCGGATCACGTCCCCTGGCTCGACGATCGCAAATGGGCCTACGTCCGGCTCGAGGGCCGCTCGTTCGGGGATGCCCCGCTCAACATGGAGTACAAGCTCGAGGTGTGGGACTCACCGAACTCCGCCGGTGTGATCATCGATGCGGTGCGAGCCGCCAAGATCGCGCGCGACAGGGGTATCGGAGGTCCGATCCTGTCCGCCTCGTCCTACTTCATGAAGTCGCCGCCGGAGCAGTACTCCGACTCCGACGCCTACCACGCGGTCGAGGCGTTCATCCGCGGCGACGGCGACCGCTGACCTGCGTGACTGCGACCGCGCGCCCGCTGGCATTGGTGACGGGAGCGTCCGGTGGGGTCGGTGCTGCCGTCGCCGCCGCGCTGTCCGCCACCCACGACGTGCTGCTCGGCGGCCGTGACGAGAGCGCGCTGGCTTCGGCTGCCGGCGAGCTGCCTGGCTCACGCCCATGGCCCGTCGATCTCTCCGACCCTGCTGACCTGGCCGGCGCGGTGGGCGGTATCGAGCGCCTCGCCGTGCTGGTGCACTCCGCCGGCGTGGTCGAGCTCGGCCCCGTCGCCGAGACCGCGGCGGAGGTGTGGCGCGAACACATGGAGGTCAACGTCGTCGCGGTGGCCGAGCTGACCCGGCTGCTGCTACCCGCGCTGCGCGCCGCACGCGGCCACGTCGTACTGATCAACTCTGGGCAGGGGCTCGCGGCGGGAGCCGGGTGGGGTGCGTACGCGGCGTCGAAGTTCGCGCTGCGAGCGTACGGCGACGTACTGCGCGCCGAGGAGCGGGCGCTGCGGGTCACCGCCGTCTACCCCGGCCGCGTCGCCACCGCGATGCAGCGGCAGGTACGTGCCGCCGAAGGTGGCGACTACGAGCCGGAGCGATACCTGCGTCCCGAATCCGTGGCCACCGCGGTGCTGTCCGCGGTCAGCGCGACGGACGACGCGCACCCCACCGAGCTCGTGCTGCGACCCGGCGAACACCGCTGACGCGATCACACCGTCCGCAAGGCGCGGACACTCCGGGTCAGCGGACGACGTTGACGAGGAGCCGCTTATCCTGGTCGGGTGTCGGCTGGCCTGGTGCTCGGTTCCGTGCTGACGCTCGCCGGATCGGCACTTCTCACGGTGGCCGTGCTCGGCTGGCGCGGCACGCTGCCCCGCAACCCCGTCGCCGGGGTGCGCACCCCCTCGTCGCTGCGCTCGGATGCCGCCTTCCGCGCCGCGAACCGGGTGGCCGCCCCGCCGTTGGTGGCGGCCGGGGCGAGCTGCGTGACCGGTGGCGTGCTGTGCTTCGCTGTGACGGGAACCGTGCTGGCCGTCGTCGCCGGTGTCACCGGGGCGGGGACGCTGACGCTCGTCGTCACGGGCGGTCTGCTGGGCAACCACGCCGCCGAGGCGACGCGCGAGGGCCCGTCCTGTGACAGCTGCGGTGTCGGTGGGTGCACCGCGAAGGGGTTCACCGCGGCTCGAGGATGACCAGCGGGATCGCCCGGTCGGTGCGGTGCTGGTAGTCGGCGTAGCCGGGGTAGGTATCGATGGCACGGGGCCACAGCCGGGCGCGCTCGGCGGGCTCGGCGACCCTGGCGCGCACCGCGCGCCGCTCGCGGCCCACCTGCACCGTCGTGTCGGGGTGGGCGCGCAGGTTGTGGTACCAGGCGGGATGACGCGGATAGCCGCCCTTGGAGGCCACCAGCACGAGGTCGTCGCCGTCGGTGAGGTACAGCAGCGGTGTGGTCCGCCGCGTGCCCGACCTGGCACCGATGTGATCGAGCAGCAGGATAGGCGGGGATCCGGGGACTCGGTGACCGAGCAGGCCGCCGGTCGCGCGGTAGAGGGCGGTGTGAACCGCCGCGACCCGACGCAGCGCGGGCCAGCTCCGGTCGGCGAGCTTCAGGAGGTCCACGCATCGAGACTACCCAGTGCGACCCGGTACATAACGTCAACTTTCATTGACGGCCGCCCATGCGTCAACTTAGGATGACACTATGGACGAGGCAACTCAACTCGCGGCGGCCGCCAGCAGCAGAGACCCCAGGGTCGGCCTGACTGCCGTGGCCGCCCTACGGAGACTGCTGGAGAGCCTGGAGACCCTGCAGGTCGACAACGCACGCGAACAGGGCTGGTCGTGGCAGGAGATCGCCGGCACGCTCGGCGTCAGCCGCCAGGCCGTGCACAAGAAGCACGCGGGCGGCCGGCTGCTGGGACGGGGGAGGTAGGCATGTTCGAGCGATTCATCGACCGAGCACGCCAGGTGGTGAGTCGCCGGGGGGAGTTGCACCCCCCGGCGCTCGTAGAACCGTGCGTG
>WHSY01000669.1 GCA_009379815.1 Pseudonocardiaceae bacterium | reverse complement strand
AATGGCGTGTCGTTGCGCAACTCCAGCCGGTCGCGGATCACCTCCCGCATCGGCGTGCCATCCAGCAGCGAGTCCTTGATGAACGCCGAGCCCAGGCGGTGAGCCTCGGTGCGGCTGGAAGTGAGGTAGCGTCCGTCGTCGTCGGCGACCACCTGCACGGAGGGCAGCCCCTCCAGCGTCGGGTTCGGCGCCTGCGAGGCGGCGTCCCAGCCGACGCCCTCCAGATGGTTGGCCATCGACTGTGCGGACTCGACCAGCAGCGCCGGCTTCCATGCAACGTCGCCGTCGGCGTCCCGCACGGGCCGTTCGAACTGCGCGGCGCCGATGTCGGGGAAGCCGGTGGGCTGGAACCGTTCACCGAGCACGGGGACGAGATCGATGTCGAACAGGTGACGCGTGCCGTTGCTCACGGGTTCTCCTTCATCTCAGGATGCGTTCACGGGATCTGGGCGGTCCGCCTCGGTGGCGTCCGTCAGCGGGGGTGGGGCGACCTGTCGCAGCAGATGGTCGGCGTCGG
>WHSY01000668.1 GCA_009379815.1 Pseudonocardiaceae bacterium | reverse complement strand
CCCTTCGACGAACAGCTCGTTCGTGATCGCAGCACCGGTCTGCTGCGGGTGGCGGCGGACGGTCACCAGATCCGATGCGCGCAGCCCGAGCGCCGCGCTCACCAGCCGGTCGTCTGCGGCCGGGTTGAGCCGCAACCCGCGGACCCTTACCTGCGGCTGCGCGTACCGGGAGACGAGCCATTGCCCGGCCGACGCGGCGACATGGCGGGACGGCGCCTCGGTCGTGATGCTGCGGGACTGCGGCCCGAACTGGGCGGTCGAGGAGACGTCTTCGACGCGGACGTTGCCGCCGGGCCACGAGACGTCGGCCTGGTTGACCACCCCGCCGATCCCGTTCGGGTCCACCTCGAGGCCGTCGCGCTCGTAGTGCAACGCGCCGACCAGGTCTTCGTCGGTCAACGCCGCCTGAATCGCGGTCGAGCGCGGCTCGGTGAACCGGGTGTAGCGGCCGCGGAACCGGATCCGGCCGCCATCTGCGTGGTCGACGTGGAGAAAACCCTGCTCGGACTCCACAACT
>WHSY01000667.1 GCA_009379815.1 Pseudonocardiaceae bacterium | reverse complement strand
GAATCCCCTCAGCTCCACCCAGGTCAGAATCGGTGCCCGGGCGGCCAAGGTCGGTGGCCATTCATCGTCTAGCCGGAGCGCCATCAACCGGGTGCTGTGTGGCGAGTACTTCACGAGAAGCGCGAGCATCTCCGGCCAGCACCGTCTCGCGGCCGGACACCTCGAGGACTTCGATCTCGTCGGGATTCTGGAACCAAGACGTGGTCGCCGCCACCAGTCCGGCTGGCTCGCCGACCGACCCCCTCGTGGCCACTGTGCATCTTGGAGCCGCCCTCTCCTAAAAGGACCAGCGCGTGCTCGTCGCCCTCGAGTCGTAGCAAGCCAGATGGCTGCTCAAGGAGTCATCGTCCGGTCGGCACGTGCGCCAACGAGAAGGCGCCTTGCTGGGGCGACGTTGCCGACGGGTGGTTCTCCCAGGAGCCGCGTAACACCAGTGCCGTCATGCCGGCGGACGTGCTCAATCGCTCTGCGAACTGGGGAGTCAGTCCCGGTGTCTCACGATGTTGACGACGTTGCC
>WHSY01000666.1 GCA_009379815.1 Pseudonocardiaceae bacterium | reverse complement strand
GACGTGCCGCCCTCCCGCTGGGAGCTGCATGCAGACGCGGCGGAGGCGGTAGCCGAGCTGGCCGCATCCGGCGTGCTGCCCGAACGGGCGCGGTGGTTCTCCTCACCGGAGCCGAAGGCACTGGCGACGGCGCGGCTGCTGACGGCCACGTCGGTGACCGTCTACGACGCGCTCGGCGAGGTGCGCCGCCCGGCCGGCCGCGTTGGGGACCTCACCGAGCACGCGCGACGGGGTTTCGCCGAGCCGGACGTGCCGGCGCTGCCCGGCTGGGAGATGTACGTCGCGGCGCGGACCCGGATCTCCCGCGGTGTCAAGAACGTGCTGGCGGGCCTGGCCAACCTGGTCGCCGGCGTGGTGTTCATCCTGGTCGCCGACGTCAACTGGACCGCGGCCGGGCTGGTGGCGGCCGGCATCGGCGTGGGCGACGTCGTGGCGCTGTGCCTGCCGACCTCACCCGACCACGTCGTCGCCTACGCCGCCTGCGCCAAGATCGGCGCCCTCTGCGCCGGCGTGAACCC
>WHSY01000665.1:311-519 GCA_009379815.1 Pseudonocardiaceae bacterium | reverse complement strand
CAGCGGGCTCGCCCTCGGCTCGGTCGAGGAGAAGATGTTCCGGCTCGCGCGCAACCTGCGGATCCCGGCCGGCACGGTGGAGATCCAGCGCAACGCCATCGCCCGCGAGCTGCTCACCGGTGACCGGTCGGACTGAGCATGCGCCTGACGACGAAGCAGCCCGAGCGGGGCGCCGGGTGAGCCCTCGGCAGGCCGGATACGGCGAGGG
>WHSY01000665.1:0-258 GCA_009379815.1 Pseudonocardiaceae bacterium | reverse complement strand
CAGCCTCGCCTCGACGATGATCGGCTGCCCGTTGTGCTGATCATCCTGGACGGCCTCGGCGACCGGCCGATCCCGGAGCTGGCCGGGGCGACGCCCGCCGAGGCGGCGCGAACCCCGGTGCTGGACGCGATCGTGGCGAGCGGTGCCAGCGGCTGGCATCTGCCGTTCGGCTGGGGCCGCGCCGCATCGTCGGAGCGAGCGAACTGGGCGCTGTTCGGCTACGCCGACACGCCGTTCCCGGGCCGCGCGGTGCTGGAG
>WHSY01000664.1 GCA_009379815.1 Pseudonocardiaceae bacterium | reverse complement strand
AACGACGTGGCCAGCGCGCTCCAGGATCAGCACACCCTGGCCCGCGAGCTCATCGTGGAGACCGAGCATCCGCGCTTCGGCCGGGTACAGCAACTCGGCTCGCCGGTGCGCGTCGGTGCAGAGAAGCCGGCCTACCGCCGCGCTCCGCTCCGCAACGAGCACTTCCACAACGTCATCCGGGAGGTCGCCGGCTACCAGCCCGACGAGATCGAGGCCCTGCGGCAGGCAGGTGCGTTCGGTGATGTGGACCTGTCGGAGCACGCCGACGAGCAAGTCGATGCGTTCGAGGCCGAGGGCGCAGCCACGTAACTCCCCTCCTCACCCCTGGAGCACAAGTGGACTTCACGTTCAACGAGGACCAGCAAGAGTTCAAGTCACTGCTACGCACCTTCGTGGACAAGGAGGTCATCCCGGTCGCCCGGGAGTGGGAGCAGAGCGGCCGCTACCCGGAGGAGATCGTCCAAGGCCTGAAGGACATGGGCCTGTTCGGAATAACGATCCCGGAGGAGTACGGCGGCC
>WHSY01000663.1 GCA_009379815.1 Pseudonocardiaceae bacterium | reverse complement strand
AGCTCCGGATCGTCGTCGACCAGTGCGGGCGCGTCCCCGATCAGCGTGCATACGGCGTCCACCGCGGCGTCGCGCGAAGGGTGATACGCCGTCGTGCCGCCGACCGCGGTGAGTGCCGCGGCGAACTCATCGACGAGTGTCAACGGACCTTCCCCTCCGCCTGAACCACCGTCGCAGCGCACCGGCGTCGCGAAGGGACGGCAGCGTGCGTCCCCTCGCCCAGCCGCGTGCCGGCCCGGGCAACCGGGCGAGCAGGCCGGTGGGCAGTCGGCCGGCGACGCCGGACAGGGTGACGGAGCAGCGGTACAGCAGCGGGTGCTGCCACGCCCGGGACCAAAGCCGCCAGCCGAGGCGCGCCGGTCCGCGCCGGCCCGCGCCGCGGGTGTAGTCGGCCCGCAGGTCGACGAGCATGTCGGGCAACGGGATCCGAACCGGGCACACGTCCGCGCAGGCCCCGCACAGCGAGGAGAGGAACGGCAGGTCCTGTCCCTCTCCGCGCTCGCCGAGCAGCGGGGTGAG
>WHSY01000662.1 GCA_009379815.1 Pseudonocardiaceae bacterium | reverse complement strand
ACCATCCGCCCCCCGACGGCGGATTCGAGCCGCGTGTTCAGGTGAACTTCGATCCCGCGGCGCCGCAACCGCTCCAGGGCGTACGCCCCGAGCCCCCGCCCGATCTCGGGGAGGAGCCCGGTGGCCGCCTCGACCAGCACCCAGCGCATGTCCTCCCGGCGAACGGTCCGGTAGTGCCGGCAGGCGTACCGGGCGAGGTCCTCCAGCTCGGCCAGGGCCTCGACCCCGGCGTAGCCGCCCCCGACGAAGAGGAAGGTGAGCGCGCGCAGGCGGGTCCGCTCGTCCGAGGTCGACTCGGCGGCGTCCATCCGGGACAGGACCTGGTTGCGGAGGTAAATCGCCTCGGCCACGGACTTGAAGCCGATGCCCTGCTCGGCAAGCCCCGGCACGGGGAGGGCGCGCGACCACCCGGGTGCTACGACCACCACGTCGTAGGCCACGTCATAGGACCCGCCGGCCGAAGGCCTGACTCGCGCCACCCGCCGCCCGTGGTCGAGCGCGGTCACCTCGCCCGTGATCA
>WHSY01000661.1 GCA_009379815.1 Pseudonocardiaceae bacterium | reverse complement strand
CGATCTGGCACGCCGGCTCGTCCTGGCAAGGTCTGACGCGATCGCCCACCAACAACTGCTCAACGCTCTGTCGAACGTGGACCTGCTCGTGATCGATGACTTCCTCACCGTCGGCATCGACCACGACGCCGCAGCCGACCTGTTCGCCGTCCTGGCCAACCGGGACCACCGGCTGCCGACCATGATCGCCTCCCAGACCGGCCCAGCCCACTGGGTCGCCGAACTACCAGACCGAGTCGCCGCCGACTCGATCGTGAACCGGCTCGCCAACAACGCGCGGACGATCAACATCGGCGAGATCGACATGCGCCGACACCGGCACCAACAGGCCCGCGTCGCCACCGAGTTCTGGGAGTAACAACACCGGGAGCCGGGACAGCACCCACGCCAGGCGCTACCCGGCCCCGGAACTCCGCTACCAACAACCCGGACTACCGCTACCAGCAGGCCCTATCCGCCACAGATCGCATAGGACTGGAAGACCATGCCCAGACCGCGCTTGTTCGCTGGCACATTGAGC
>WHSY01000660.1 GCA_009379815.1 Pseudonocardiaceae bacterium | reverse complement strand
GCTGATCATGAGCGGCGACGGGGACAGGGAGAGCCACAGTCAGCGGCGCCCGTCTGGGTCTCCTACTTCCGTATGGACAACGCCATGTCCCTCGCCCGAGCCGCCCGGCGCGCGAGCGGAGCGGAGCGGGAGCGAGCGCAAGCCGGTTGCGGCGGCGGGGTCCGGGCCTTCAGGCCCGGCTTGACCACGGAGAAGAAATTCTGAACCACCTGGCCATACGGTGGCGGCGAAGCGATCACGAGGCAGATCGGTGCGCGTGGTCAACGTCCTGGGCGTTCTCGGGTCGCCGGATGGGGTCGTGGCGGCGCTGGGCGCGGATGGACTCGGCCCCGGTGTGTTCGGCGACCGTGGCGTAGCCGGTTCCGACCACGTGCCAGGAGCCCACGCGGGTGGTCGGCACGTCGGGCAACGGTGCTGCTCCGGTCGCCTCCCGTGCTTCACGAGCGCGGAACTCGGCACGGTCGGCTCGCATGGCACCTAGGGTGGTCGAGTAGCGGCGCGACTTGGTGGAGAAGTGGCC
>WHSY01000065.1:8812-28113 GCA_009379815.1 Pseudonocardiaceae bacterium | reverse complement strand
ATCACCTGCAGCAGGATCTCGATGGTCTCCTGCCCGTAGTCGCGTTCGTTCTCCTCCCGGTAGAGGTAGTAGGCCTCGTCGATGAACAGCACGCCGCCCATCGCACGCTTGAGGACCTCATGGGTCTTGGGCGCGGTGTGGCCGACGTACTGGCCCACCAGATCCTCCCGGGTGACGGCCACGAGATTGTCGCGGCGCAGATAGCCGAGCCTGTGCAGCAGCTCGGCCATCCGCACCGCCACCGAGGTCTTGCCGGTCCCGGGGCTGCCGGTGAAGCACATGTGCAGGTTCGGCCGCGAGGTCATCAGCCCGAAGCGTTCCCGCGCCCGGTCGACGAGCAGTAGCGCGGCGATATCGCGGAGTCGGGTCTTGACCGGGGTCAGGCCGATCAGCTCCTCGTCGAGGGCGGCGAGGATCTTGTCGACGCCGGAGTCAGCCCGCTCCGCATCCAGGTCGACAGTGGCGTCCGGCGGCAGCCGCTCTGCCTCTACCGCGCCGTTGCCCTCCGGCTCGGGCTCCTCCTGGCCCACCGCGGGTTGCCGCATGCCGAAACCGCGCCGGGCACTGTCCTGCGAGCTCACGACTTCGCGGAGTAACGCTGACCCTCCGGCCGGTCAAGGGCGTAGGGGTGCAGCCGGTAGCGGATCCGACGATCGCTGACCTCCTCGCGGTCGAGCCGGAAGCCGGGCTCCTCGGCGGGCCGCTGCACGATGAACGACAGCGCGACGGTCTGCCTGCCGTAGCTCGCGTCGTAGGCGTTGAGCCGGATGTAGCGGTCCGGGTAGGCCTTGCGGCAGGCGTTGACCTCCTCGAGCACCCCGGCCGCGTCGGAGAGGTCGAACATCGGCAGGCCCCACATGTCCCAGTAGGTGTTGCGGGGATGCGGGTCGTCGGTGAACTCCACCGAGCACGGCCAGCCCTGGTCGAGCGTGTACTGGATCTGCGCGGTGATCTCGGCGTCGGTGAGGTCGGGCAGGAAGGAGAACGTCCCCTGGGTGATTCGCATCGTCTCGCTCCTCGTCAGGTCGCCGTCGGGGTCTCGACCACGTCGGGCGTGTCGGTCGACTCGTAGGTGAAGGTGATGTCGCCCCAGGTGGACAGCGCGACCTCGAGCTCGCGGCTGTGCTTGGCAGCGGCCCGCAGGATGTCCCATCCCTCGTTGCGGTAGTCGCGGCCCTCGTTGCGGGCCTTGATCATCGCCTCGAGCGCGACACGGTTGGCGGTGGCGCCCGCGGAGATACCCATCGGGTGGCCGATCGTCCCGCCACCGAACTGCAGGATCACGTCCTCGCCGAGGTAGTGCAGCAGGTCGTGCATCTGCCCGGCGTGGATGCCACCGGAAGCCACCGGCATCACACCCGCCATGGAGCCCCAGTCCTGGTCGAAGAAGATGCCCTTGCTGGGATCGACACTCTGCTTGAGAGCCCGGCAGGTGTCGTAGTAGCCGGCGGTCGACCCCGGGTCACCCTCGAGCTTGCCGACCACCGTGCCGGCGTGAATGTGGTCCACCCCGGCCAGCCGCATCCACTTGGCGATCACCCTGAAGTTCACGCCGTGGTTCTTCTGCCGGGTGTAGGTGGCATGCCCGGCGCGGTGCAGGTGCAGGATCATGCCGTTGGCCCGCGCCCACTTCGCCATCGACTGGATGGCGGTGTAGCCGATCGTCAGGTCGATCATGATGATGACGCTGCCGAGCTCCTTGGCGAACTGGGCGCGCTCGTACATGTCCTCCATGGTCGCCGCGGTGACGTTGAGGTAGTGGCCCTTGACCTCACCGGTGGTGGCCTGCGCCCGGTTCACGCCCTCCATCGCGTAGATGTAGCGGTCCCGCCAGCGCATGAACGGCTGCGAGTTGATGTTCTCGTCGTCCTTGGTGAAGTCGAGCCCACCGCGCAGCGCCTCGTAGACGACCCGGCCGTAGTTTCGGGCGGACAGGCCGAGCTTGGGCTTGGTGGTGGCCCCGAGCAGCGGGCGGCCGAACTTGTCCAGGTACTCGCGCTCCATCACGATCCCGTGCGCGGGGCCCTGGAAGGTCTTGACGTAGTGCAGCGGGATCCGCATGTCCTCCAGCCGCAGCGCCTTGAGCGCCTTGAAGCCGAAGACGTTGCCGATGATCGAGGAGGTGAGGTTGGCGATCGACCCCTCCTCGAACAGGTCGATCGAATAGGCGATGTAGGCGATGTACTGGTCCTCGGTGCCGGGCACCGCGTCCACCCGGTAGCACTTGGCCTGGTAGGTGGGGTAGTCGGTGAGCCGGTCGGTCCACACCACCGTCCAGGTGGCGGTCGACGACTCCCCCGCGACGGCGGCACCGGCCTCCTCGGGCGGCACCCCTGGTTGCGGGGTGATGCGGAAGGCACACAGCACGTCGGTCGGGGGCGGCTCGTAGTCGGGCTCGTAGTAACCCATCTCGGCGTACGGGATCACGCCGGCCGACCACCGGTCCTCGCGTTCCGCCTTCTTCCCATTGTCGAGCTCTGTCATCGCGTCTCCTCTCCTCGCATCTCCGAGGTTGACAGGAAACCCTTGGCACGTCTATCAAGACTTTCAGCGCAACCCTCTACGTTGCGTTCAGGAGTTTCCTGGTGACCCATGTTCGTTCGATGATCCGGTCGCGATGACACCGGAGGTCCGATGACACAGTCTCGCTGGCGCTCGCTGGTGGCGCTCGCCGACACCGGATCGGTGCGGGCCGCCGCCAACCGTCTGACGGTGACCGAGTCGGCCGTGTCGGCAGCCGTCTCGGCACTGGCCCGCGAGCTGAAAGTACCCCTGGTGGAGCCGGCTGGTCGCGGGCTGCGACTCACCCCTTCCGGTGTGGTCTACGCCCGGTACGTGCGCAGCGTCCTCGGCCTGCTCGACGAGGCCGCAGCGGCCGCAGCCGGGGAGCTGGACCCGGAGCGGGGGCGGCTGCGCCTCGCGGCGGTCACCACCGCAGGGGATCACGTGCTGCCGACGCTGCTGGCTGCGTTCCGTCGCCGGTACCCCGCGATCGACTTGGGCCTCGAGGTCGCGCCCAGCGCCGAGGTGTGGGATCTGCTCGCCGCGCACGAGGCAGATCTCGTCATCGCGGGGCGGCCACCGGCGGAGGTCGAGGCTCGGGTGCTGGCTACGAGGGACAATGAGCTCGTCGTCGCCGCCGCGCCCGACGTCGCGGCCCGTTTCGACTGGACGATCACGCCCTGGCTGCTGCGCGAGCAGGGATCCGGCACGCGGACCACACTGGAAACCTATGTCGCGGCCCGGGAGGTCTCCCCGCCCCGGCTGGTGCTCGGCTCCAACGGCGCCGTGATCGCGGGCGCCGTGGCAGGCCTCGGCGCGACCCTCGTCTCCCGGGACGCGATCGCCGACCTGCTCGAAGCGGGCAAGCTGGTCGTCGTCGACGTCCCGGAGACGCCGCTGCCCCGCCCGTGGCATGCTGTCACGGGCAGCCATCCGTCAGCGACGACGAGGCTGTTCGTGCAGCACCTGGTCACCGCGGGGTGGCAGCACCACGACGGTGACCAGCCTGCGGACGGCGGCGATCGAGTGAGGTGACCTCCGGCGGCGTTGCCAGGGTCCCCACACAGGTTCCCCCCCGGAGGGGACGCCACATCGGTGTGCTCGCCGTAGCGTTCGGTGGCGACGGAGGGAGACCGGCATGGACGGCGGCCAGGTCAGGATCGTGCCTTCGGTACTGCCGGCCGACTTCGCGCGGCTGGGTGAGGAGTGCCAGGCCCTGGAGAAGGCTGGTGTCGACCGGATCCAGTGGGATGTGATGGACGGACACTTCGTCCCCAACCTCACCATGGGACCGGACATCGTCGCGGCCTGCCGCCCCCTCGTCGACCTCGGGTTCGAGGCACACCTGATGGTGTCGAACCCCGACGCGATGCTCGGGCGCTGGGTGGAAGCCGGCTGCGAGCTGGTGATCGTGCATGCGGAGGCGGCCCCTCATCTGCACCGGACGCTGGCGGCCGTGCACGAGGCCGGTGCCCGCGCCGGCGTCGCGCTCAACCCGGCCACACCGCTGTCCGCGGTCGAGCACGTGCTCGACCTCGTCGACCTGCTGCTCGTGATGACGGTCAACCCCGGCTTCGGTGGGCAGCACTACCTGTCGAGCATGGAGCCGAAGCTGGCCGCGGCCCGCACCATGCTCGACCGGGACGCCCCGGCCACCGAGCTCGAGGTCGACGGTGGGATAAAACTGGAGATCATCGGCCGCGCCACCGCGGCCGGTGCCCGCACGTTCTGCGCGGGCAGCTCCCTGTTCACCGACCGCGACGACCTCGCGGGTGCCGTCCACCGGCTCCGCGCCCGGGCGCAGGAAGCGCTGCGATGAGGTCGGCGCGGACACCGACGGCGTTGTCCGGATCGCCCGTCGCAGCAAGGAAGGGGTGAAGCATGCCGGACAAGGAACTACGGATGAAACGGGCGGGTACGGGCACGCCGCGGACCGTGATGCTGGCGATCGCCGGTGACAGCGCAGCGGGTAAGACGACCCTGACCCGGGGGTTGGTCGACGCGCTCGGTGCTGACCGGATCACCTCGCTCTGCGTCGACGACTACCACCGCTACGACCGGCAGGAGCGCAAGGGGCTGCCCTTCACCGCCCTGCATCCGGACTGCAACTACATCCAGATCATGGAGCAGCACCTGCAGCTGCTCGCCATGGGGTCGCCCATCCTCAAGCCGGTCTACGACCACTCGACCGGCGAGCTGACCCGTCCCGAGCTCGTCGAACCGACCGAGTTCGTCATCGTGGAGGGCCTGCTGCCGCTGCACAGCAAGCTGTCCCGCGCCTGCTTCGACATCACGGTCTACCTCGACCCGCCGGAGGAGATCCGGCGGGAGTGGAAGGTCACCAGGGACACGTCCAAGCGCGGGTACGGCAGCGACCAGGTGCTCGCCGAACTCGACAAGCGCGAGCCGGAGTCGGCGGAGTTCATCCGCCCGCAACGGTCCGACGCCGACATCGTGGTCCGGTTCGGGCCGATCGAGGGGCGCCAGGACCCGCCCGATACGCCGCTGTCAGCCGAGCTGCTGCTCCGCCCGACAATCCGCCACCCCGACCTGACCGGGGTGTTCGCCGACGGCGACCGCAGCGCCATGCACCTGACGCTGCTGCGCGACGACGACGGCAGGCCGATCGACGCCCTGCACGTGCACGGGTACGTCCCTCCCGAGGACAGCCAGACGCTGGAGAAGGCGATCTGGTCGGAGCTGGGTGCCGAGTCCGACCTGCCCGGCTCGCTCGGCCAGCTCGGCGAGAACGGCCGCAGCGAACCGCTCGCGATCACCCAGCTGCTGCTGCTCTACCACCTGCTCGAGGCCAGCCGCTGACCGCGTTCGCGCCGGCGAGAACCGCGCGACGCGGTCCGTCGTCGTACCCACGGGTGGCGTTACGGTGACAACCGTGAACACCCTGGACGCCTGGACCGCTCGCACCTGTCACGCACTCGACCTCGATCCCGCCGCGCTCGATCGGGACCTCGTCCTGGACATGACTCGGGACGTCGCACACGGTGTCGCACGGCCGGCCGCACCGTTGACCGCGTTCCTGGTCGGCCTGGCGGCGGGTCGTGACGGCGGCGGCGCCGACGCAATAAGGGCCGCCTGCGACCGGGTACAGCAGCTCGCCGGGGAGTGGGAAGCGTCGTCATCGGGATCATCAGGCAGCTGACGGTCCACAGCTCACGTCAGGTCCTCGATGCCCGCGTCCGGCGCGTTGCCCCTGACCGACTTGATGCCGTTGACGGCGGACTTCTTGGTGTCGTAGAGCCGGCTGGTGGCGACGACGTGCCCGTTGCCGGTAACCAGGGTGAACCGGAACTTACCGTTCTCGTCCTTCTCGAGCACGAACTTCGCGCCTTCCACCCGAGCACCTCCCGACCCGATGTCGATCTTCCAGCGGGAGCGGAGCCTCACCGTCCCTGGCCGCCCAGCGGCGAAGATCGCCGCTGTCGTGTGACCGCCGTTACGGCAACGAGCACCACCCACCGCACGGTTCTGCGGTTTCCCGACGGGCTGCGCGTCCTGCAGTCCGGGCCGGTGACATGTGATGGACGCGGGAGTAGCGTCATCCGCCCGAGTGAAGGAGCGCACCCATGTTGCGCAGCGATGAACGAATCCTGACCACCCACACCGGGAGCCTGCCGCGGCCCGACACGTTGCGCCAGGCGCTGGCCGATCACGATCGTGGCGGCCCGGCGCCGGGGCCCACCCAGGTGCGTGATGCGGTCGCTGGGCTCGTGAACTCGCAGAGCAAGGCGGGCGTCGACGTCGTCAACGACGGTGAAGCAAGCAAGATCGGCTACTCCACCTACGTCAGGCAGCGGCTGACCGGCTTCGGGGGTGAGGCCCAGGCATGGCCGATGCACGACTTCGACGACGTCCCGGAGTACGCCGAGCGGCTCCTCGGCGAAGCGCTGGGAAGCATCTCGCTGCCCGCGTGCAACGGCGACATCCGCTACCGCGACACCGGCGCCGTCGAGCAGGACGTCGCCAACCTCCAGGCGGCACTGGGCCAAGCCCGGGTGCAGGAAGGATTCCTCACCGCGGCATCACCGGGGGTGATCGCGGTGTTTCTCGGCAACCAGCACTACCCGAGCCACGAGGCGTACGTGGGCGCGCTGGCCGATGCGATGAAGCAGGAGTACGATGCCATCCATCGGTCCGGGCTGGTGCTGCAGGTCGACTGCCCGGACCTGGCGATGTCGCGCCAGATGTTCGAGACCGTGCCGGAGCTGGAGGACTTCCGCCGTCACATCGCCCAGAACGTCGAAGCTCTCAACCACGCACTGCGCGACATCCCACCCGACCGGGTGCGGCTGCACCTGTGCTGGGGCAACTACGAGGGCCCGCACCGGCTGGACATTCCGCTGGCCGACATCCTCGACATCGTGTTCACCGCCCGGGCCTCGGCGATCTCCTTCGAGGGTGCCAATCCCCGCCACGAGCACGAGTGGCGGGTCTTCGAGGACATCCGGCTGCCCGACGACAAGGTGATCCTGCCAGGCGTGATCGACTCGACGACGAACTACGTCGAGCACCCCGAGCTGGTCGCCGAGCGGATCGTCCGCTACGCCAAGGTCGTCGGTCGGGAGCGCGTGCTCGCCTCCAGTGACTGCGGCTTCGCCACCTTCGCCAGCTACCTCAAGGTCGAGCCGGTGCTCACGTGGGCCAAACTCGCGAGTATGGCCGAGGGCGCCGAACTCGCAACCCGTCAGCTCTGGTGACCGCCGTTCGCCACCGGTCGGCCGGGGCGGTGCGCAGGACTCACGAGGGCTCCGCCGAAGCCGGAACCAGGGTGCGCAGGAACGCCTCGGCGCGGGCCCGCTCGGTGGGCGTGAACGGCGCCCAGCGGCGGGTGGCCACCAACCAGCCGGTCCCGTCCGGCACGGTGAGCACGAGCTGATGCTCGTCGGCGTCGGGCAGCCGGCTGGTCTCGTGCACCCGGTCGGCGTGCACCAGCGCCCGCAGCGCCTCCGGCACGCCATCCGGGTGCTCCCGTGCCTGCACGGCGAGCTCCAGCGCCCGCGTCGGCGCGTCGACGAGGTCGTGCGGGTCCGCCGGCATCGCGTGCACCGGACCGCCGATGCTGGCGGCGACGGCGTCGGTGAGCTGACCGGAGGCGACCGGCGGGCTGGCGACGACGTAGAGCTCGTCGACGACCGAGGACGAGTCGTACCCGTGGACCGCCAGGCTCAGGATGTTGCCCCCGGCGCCGGCGACGGCCTCGCTGAGTCGGGCGAGCGCGCCCGGCTCGTCGGGCAGCCGAGCCCTGATCTTGTGCAGCGACGTCTCGGGCGGCGCCGCGCCGCCGTCCTGCGGCTGTGACGGCGCCGGCGGATGGGCGGCCGGTCGGGGCGTGGCCACGGCCAGCGATGCGCGTTCCACGAGCCACTGCCCCGGGCCGGACGCGCGCAGCCCGAGGGCGCGCAGCGCCGCCCACATCGTCACCTGGTTGGCGGTGATCACGGGCTTGCCCAGCTCGCGTTCCAGCGGCGCGATCAGGTCGTAGGTGGTCAGATTCGTGCAGCTGATGAACACCGCGTCGGCCTCGGGGCGGTCGACGGCGCGCACGCTGTCGACGAGCTCCTCGTCGGAGACCCGCCAGATCTGGCCGAGCAGCCCGAGCCCCGTGCTCGCCACGGTCTCCACGCCGTGCGCGCCGAGGAACGCCACCAGCAGGCTGTTCAACGCGTCGATGTACGGCGTGACCAGCGAGAGCCGGCGCACCCGCAACGCCGCAAGGGCCTGCGCCAGCCCGCCTGCGGTGGTGACCGCCCGCGGCGCACCGGCGTCGGTCATGATGTCGATGAGCGCGGCCTCGCCGTCGGTGCCGTCGACGAAGCTCCCCGACGCGCACGCGTAGGCCACCACACCGGGCTCGGGCAGCAGCACGTCGCGCGTCGCCTGCCGCACCGGGGCCTCCTGGCTGATCGCGCGGGCCATGTCCTCGGTCATCGGCGAGGGGACGAACGGCGTCCGCGTGATGTGCAGCTGCACGTCATCCGGGGTCCAGCGCCACAGCTCGCGATCCACCGCGAAGTCGAACGGGACGACCACGCCGACCCCGCGCCCGGCGTCACGCCGCGACGCCGACACCGGCCATGCCGGAGCGCTTGCCGGGCTCGGCCCGGCCGGGCGGTGGTCGGCTACCTCGTCTGCACCTGGCTGCACGACACCAGGATGCACCGTGACCGTACCGAGCCCGTGCCGGACCAGTGCTGCGGAGGAGGACGCCTTGCAAGAGGACATGACGAGGCACTGTCGGGTGCTGCTGGTCTCGGGAAGCTTACGGAGCAGGTCGACCAACACCGCAGTGCTGCGCACCGCGTGCGCGGCCGCACCCGCCGGTGTCGAGGCCGTCCTCTACGAGGCTGCCGCACTTCAATCCCGACCAGGATGACGATGCACCGCCCGCCGCGGCCGAGCTGCAGAACCAGATCAGGACAGCCGATGCGATGATGTTCTCCATCCCCGAGTACGCCGGGGCGCTGCCGGAAAACCAGGCTCGATCTATGAGAAGCCGGTGGCCTGGATCAACGCCTCACCCCCGCGCAGCGGCGAATGCCCACGATCAGCTGCGCCAGGTACTCGGCTACGCCCACGCCACGATCATCGAACCCGCGTGCGTACATGTCTCGATCACCGGGGCCCTGGTCGACGACGACACGCTCATCGCGGACGTCCCGGCCCAGGAGAGCATAGTTGAGGCGCTGACCACCCTCGCGACGCACCTCGCGGGCGGCGCCGACGAAGCTCGATCTCGATAGCGCACCCGCTACCGGCCGGTTTCCCCTGTGCGTCAAGAGGGAGGGGCGGCGTGGTCGGTTCTGCTCTGAGACCCAGTATATGTCCTTCCTTGCTCAGTCCCGGGTGCTGCGCCGGGTCGATTCGTCGGCCTGACGCAGTAGCTCGTCGATCGGCCACTGGTCGTTGGCGTGCGTGCCGTAGTGAACGGCCAGCACCTGCCCGTCGGGGTCGATGAGGAAGTCTGCGGGAAGGCCGAGCATGCTCTCGCCCTGCGGGCCCAATTTCCCGCCGGCGCGAAGGCCGCCTGCTACTACGGACCAGGACTGCGGCTTCAGCGGGCCGGTCCACACCCGCGGGTGCAGATTGGCCTTCGGCGACGATTCCACGCCGAACTCGGTGTACAGCTCCCTGTCGGGGTCCGCGACTACGGCGAAGGGAAGCCCGCCCTGGTGGGGCAGCATGGCCTCGACCGGAGAGTGAAACACCACGACTTCACGGATCCCCGCGGCGACGATCTCGCCATGTCGGCGTGCCACCGACCGCAGGTGCACGTTGCACACCGGACAGGCGGCGAAGCGCCGGAACTGCAGATGGGTCAGCAGGTCGGATGCCGGCAGGCGGATCCGGTCCGACCCGATCGTGGTCAGCTCGCGGGGCGTGATGGCATCCCCTGGCGCCAGTCGGTGCGTGGCTTGAGCGTCCGAAGGGGCGCGTTTGAAGGAAACCATGAGACCTCCTGGTGTCGCGTGGTCAGCGTTCAATGTGCGAGAGCTTGTCGGGGTTGACAACGGTGTAGACGCTGCGTACCTGCTCGCCCTCCGGGGTCAGGTCGAGGACCATGACGGCGAAGGGGGAGTCCCCGGCGAACAGCACCGCCGACGGGTCGTTGTTGACCTGTCGGTAACGGATGTCCAGCTCCCCTGGCTGGTCGGCGGCGAGTCCGGTGATCAGCCGGGCGACCTTGTCGCGGCCCCGCACCGCTCGCATGCCCGCCTTGGGCACCTTGCCGCCGCCGTCGATCGACATCGTCACGTCCGGCGCCAGCAGCTCCAACAGCGAGCGCAGGTCGCCGCCGAGTGCGGCGGCGACGAACCGCTCGGTCACTTGCCGCTGAACCTGCGGGTCGGCTTTGAAGCGGGGGCGCCGGGCGTGCACGTGCTCGCGGGCGCGGTGGCCGAGTTGACGTGTCGCGGCCGGGCTGCGGCCCACGATGCCGGCGATCTCGGCATGGCTGTAGCCGAACACCTCGTGCAGCACGAACACCGCGCGTTCCAGCGGCGAGAGCGACTCCAACACAACCAGCAGAGCTATTGACACCGACTCGGCGCCCACCGACGTGTCAGCGGCGTCGTCGGCCGTCAGCAGTGGTTCCGGCAGCCACGGCCCGAGGTAGGTCTCCCGGCGGCGCCGGATCGCGGCTTGACGGGCGAGCGCCTCGTTCACCGCGATCCGCACAAGGTAGCCGCGCGGGTTGTCGATCGGCTCCGCGTCCGGTCGCCGGTTCCTCGCAGCCCACGCCAGCCAGGTCTCCTGCAGCACGTCCTCGGTGTCGGCGACGCTGCCGAGCATGCTGTAGACGACCGAGAACAGCAGCTCGCGGTGTTCGACGAACGCTTGCGTCCCCGTGTCCGCTGCCGCGTCTGACGGGGAATCCGACATCGTCGCCCTCCTCTGCCACGGTCACATCCTGAGAGCGATCGAGGCGCCCTGGCTGTGACATCTCCGACGAAATATGATGTGCGCCACGGCAAGTCGGGCTGCCGGTAAGGAACCCAACGGGTTGCGTCAAGCCGCTGCAGCAGCGCAGGTCGAAGTGTGTGGCCTCAGAACGTGCGACCATCGTGTAGCAGAACCCAGAGCACGTCGATGCGGCTGCGGGCCAGCGCCATGACGCCCCGTCGGTGTTTGCGGGGGCAATTAGCCGCCGGCTGATGCACCGCGAAACAAGGCCGGCCACCTCGGAGGCAACCCTGCCTGTACGAGCCTGGCGGAGCGGGTCCGGGTACGCCGCCGGATGGCCTGTGACCTGGGGTGGAGCTGCGGGGAATCGAACCCCGGACCTTCTCGATGCGAACGAGACGCGCTACCAACTGCGCTACAGCCCCTCGTCGTGCGGCGCCCAGCCTAGCAGCCGGGATCCGCCTCACTCCCCTGCGGCTCGGCGGTAGGCGGGCTCGAAGCTCGGGTCCAGCTCGTCGAAGGCCGGGTCCTCGTCGTCGAGGTCGACCGCCACGGCCGTCGGGTGCACCGGTGGCGGCGGTGCGGCGCGCACCACCGGTTCCTCGTCGAGTGGCGGCTGCACCGGTTCGTCGGGCTGGTCGTCCTCCACAGGCGGCGCCGGACGTCGGCGCGCGGCGTCGAGCCGCGCGGCACGGCGCCGTCGTACTTCGTCCTCGATGCGCACCTGCCGGCGGAGGTAGCCCAGATATCCGACGAGCGAGGCGTCGAGCGCGGCATGCACCCACCAGAACGTGCTGCTCATGGCGAACGCGAGCACCAGGGTGACCACCGCGGCGGCGCTCAGCCCGACGACCACCCGCTGCCGGAAGACGTACTTCGCCCTGGCGGCGAGCGCGGCGGCGTCGGGGTCGTAACCACCTCGCCCGGGCCGGAACCGGGGCTGCGCTTCGAGCTCCGGCTCGGCGGTCTCGTCGACCATCGAGGGCACCTCCTCACCGTGGTGGTTGGGGATCGGGCGGCGCAGCACCCGGGACGCCAGGGCTGAGTCTGCGGTTCGGACAACCTCCTGGCGGCGCTTCGCGACGATAGGGACGAGCACAACGAGCCATGCTGCAGCCAGCGCCGCGAAGATCAGCGAGCTGGGCACGTGCCCTCACCTACCCCGACGCCGTGATCACGAGCCTGCACCACCGCCGATCACGCTAACCACACCCGTCACTCCCGTCGCGGAGGCGCGCCGGTGGCAGCGGTCAGTGGGCGCGACCGTCACGCCGGAGCCGGGCGACCATACTCTCGCCCACCTCCTCGCGGGTGATCGCGAGGCAACTGTGGTCACACCATCGCCCGGCCACCTCGAGGTAGCGCAGCAGCAGGCCCTCGTCACGGAACCCGAGCTTGCGCAGCACCCGCAGGCTCGCAGCGTTGTCGGGCTGCACGGTGGCCTCGATGCGGTGCAGCCGCACCGGCCCGAAGGCGTGATCGACGGCCAGCGCCACCGCACCGGTCGCGACGCCGCCGCCCGCCAGCTCGGACTCCACCCAGTAGCCGACCCAGGCCGAGCACAGCGCGCCCCGGACGACGTTGCCCAGGGTGAGCTGCCCCGCGAAGTCGCCGTCCACGGTGATCGCGAACGGCAGCGCGTGCCCGCGGCGGGCCATCGAGCGCAGCCCGCTGCACTGCAGCGGCCAGGAGGTCCGCGCGTGCCGCTCGTCCCACCGGCCGGAGGCGTCCGGCTCCCAGGGTCGCAGGTAGTCCTCGTCGCGCAGCCGAAACCGGCTCCACGCCGCACCGTCGCGCCAGCGGACCGGACGCAGCGCGAGTGACCCTGCCGCCACCCGCAGCGATCCGAGCCGGGCCGGCCAGCCCGGGTGGCGGCCCCCCGGCGATGCGATACCGGAGTCGAGCACCGCGAACTCACCCCCGCTGGGCGAGGAAGCTGACCGCCACCTCGTCCCCCGAGACCACCTCGGTGACGTCGGCGTCGATGAGGATCAGGCAGTTCGCCTCGGCCAGCGACGCCAGCAGGTGCGCGCCCGACGTGCCCAGCGGCTGCACCAGGTAGTCACCGGACTCCGGATCGCGCAGCAGCTGGCCGCGCAGGAAGCCGCGCCGGCCCGCGGTCGACGTCACCGAGGAGAGCAGCTGCGCGGTGATGGTGCGGCGGTGGGGGTTGCGCTTGCCCAGCGCGAGCCGGATCAGCGGCCGGACCAGCACCTCGAACGCCACCAGCGCGCTGATCGGGTTGCCGGGCAGCAGGAACGTCGGCACCGAGTCGGCCCCGAGGCGACCGAATCCCTGCACCGATCCGGGGTGCATCGCCACCCTGCCGACCTCCAGCGGGCCGAGCTCCGACAGCGCGGCGCTGACCTCGTCTCCCGCCGATCCGCCGGCGCCGCCCGCGATCACGACCATCTCGGACAGCAGCAGCCGCCCCTCGACGATCTCGCGCAGCCGGGCCGGATCGGGCTCCACGATGCCGACGCGGTGCACGTCGGCGCCGGAGTCGCGGGCCGCGGCGGCCAGCGCGTAGGAGTTGACGTCGTAGACCTGCCCGGTGCCCGGGGTGCGCTCGACGTCGACCAGCTCCTCACCCACCGAGATCACCGACACCCGTGGCCGGGGATGGACCAGGACCTTGGCTCGCCCCACCGCGGCGAGCAGGCCGACCTGCGCAGCGCCGATCACCCCGCCGGAGCGCACCGCGACGTCGCCGGTCTGCACATCCTCACCGGTGCGCCGCACGTAGGCCTTCGACGGCACCGCCTCGGTCACCGTGACCCGCGCGGCGTGGGCCGTGGCCCCCTCGGTACTGCCGAGCGGGACGACGGCGTCGGCCAGCGTGGGCAGCGCCGCGCCGGTACCCACCCGGACCGCCTGGCCCGGCTGCAGCCGTAGCGGTTGCCGGGACCCCGCGGCGATCTCGCCGACGACCGGCAGCGTGACCGGCACCTCCTGGACGTCGACGCTGCGCACCGCGAAGCCGTCCACACCGGCCTGGTCGAAACCGGGCAGCGAGCGCTCCGCCACCACCTCCTCGGCGCAGAGCATCCCCTGCGCCTCGGAGATCGCGACCCGTACCGGTGCTGGATGCACGGCGGCATCCAGCACCTTGCGGAGCTGCTCGTCCAGCGATCTCACCCGGTCTCCTGCTCCATCCTGCCGCGCAGCCATCCCCGCAGCTCGGGCCCATGATCTGGATCGGCGAGCGCGAAGTCCACAGCGGCACGCAGAAAGCCGCCAGGATTTCCCAGGTCGTGACGGCCGCCCCGGTGCACCACCACGTGCACCGGGTGGCCCTCGCCGATGAGCAGCGCCACCGCGTCGGTCAGCTGTAGCTCGCCACCGGAGCCGGGCTCGATGCGGTGCAGCGCCTCGAAAACCGCCCGGTCGAGCAGGTATCGCCCGGCTGCGGCCAGCGTCGACGGCGCCTGCTCCGGGGATGGTTTCTCGACCATGGCGCGCACCCGCGCGACGTCGGGGTCGTCGGTCGGCTCGACGTCGAAGATGCCGTACGCCGAGACCTCCGCGGGCGACACGTCGAACGCGCACAGCACGCTGCCGCCACGCTGCGCCCGGACCTGCGCCATCCGGGACAGCACCCCGGCCGGCAGTATCAGGTCGTCGGGCAGCAGCACCGCGACGGCGTCGTCGTCGGGCTCCAGGTTGGGCTCGGCGCAGCCGACGGCGTGACCGAGACCGAGCGCCCTGTCCTGGATGGCGACCTCGGCCGCGATCAGGTCGGGTGCGCGGCGAACCTTGGCCAACAGATCGTCCTTGCCGCGCCGGCGCAGCGTCGCCTCCAGCTCAGGGGCGGGCCGGAAGTGCTCGACCACCGACTGCTTGTCCTGCGACGTGACGATGACCAGCCGCCGCGCGCCTGCCGCCGCGGCCTCCGCGGCCACCAGCTCGATCGCGGGGGTGTCGACCACGGGCAGCAACTCCTTGGGCACCGTCTTGGTGGTCGGCAGGAACCGGGTACCGAGCCCGGCGGCCGGCACGACGGCGGTGCGGAAGGTCGAGGTCATGACCAGCGAGCCTATCGGCGGCGCTACGGTCTGGTGCTGTGGCCACATCCCGAGACGATGTAGAGACCGGCAAGGTCGGCATGCGCCGTAGCATCGAGGCCGCGCGGCGCGCGCTGCCCGACGCCGTGCGAGAGGCGGAGGCGGCGTCGCTCACCGTCGCCACGACTCTGCTCATGGTGCCCGGTCAGACCGTGTGCGCCTACTATCCGCTCGCTTCCGAACCGGCCTCTCCCGCCGCGCTCGAGGTGCTCCGCAGCACGGGGTGCCGGGTGCTGTTGCCGGTGGTGGGCGCCGACGCGGGACCACTCGACTGGGCGGTGCACGACGGCGAGATGCGGTCCGGACCTCTCGGGTTGCTCGAACCGGCGGGCCCGCGGCTGGGCCCCGACGCGGTGGGCGGCGCGGAACTGGTGCTCGTGCCGGCGCTGGCGGTCTCGCGTGACGGCGTGCGGCTCGGGCGGGGTGGCGGGCACTACGACCGCACCCTGCCGCTGGCCCACGCCGGCGTGCCGCTGGTTGCCCTCATCCGCGACGAGGAGCTGCTCGACACCGTGCCGGCCGAGCCGCACGACGTGCGGGTGACCGCGGTGCTGACCCCCGGCGCGGGCCTCGTACCACTGCAGTGACGGCGGGCGTGAGCTGGGTCTCCGGGTTTGCGCAGGTGCCCGGTGTTGGCGCATTATCGTATTGGCACTCGTACCGCTCGAGTGCCAATCGGCTGGCCAGGAGGCGAGACGTGCCGACCTACTCCTATGCCTGCACCGCGTGCGAGCACCGCTTCGACACCGTGCAGACGTTCACCGACTCGTCGCTGACCGAGTGCCCCGAGTGCACCGGCCGGCTGCGCAAGCTGTACTCGTCGGTCGGGATCGTGTTCAAGGGCAGCGGTTTCTACCGCAATGACAGCCGTGCCGGCTCCGGTGACTCGGAAGACAAGTCCGACTCGTCGGCCGAGTCGACGTCGAATTCCGGATCGAAGCCCGAGTCGACCTCGGAGTCGAAGTCCGGCTCCGAGTCGAAGTCGGACACAGGGTCGAAGTCGGACACAGGGTCGAAGTCGGACACAGGGTCGAAGTCGGACACAGGGTCGAAGTCGGACACCGGATCGAAGTCGGGCTCGACGAACGGCTCCGGATCTTCCTCCACCACCAGCAGCACGAGCGCCGCAGCAGCGTCCTGACCCCGTAGCTGTCCACAACTGCCCGGTTATCCACAGGCTCGCACCCCGGCAGGTGCTCCTCCGCATCCCCGCGGCCTAGCGTCGGCCCTCGACCGAGCGGGAGGGAACCGGGGATGCGACGAAAGCGACGGCTGGCAAGACCGCGCACGCTGGCGCCGCTGCTGCACGACCGGCTGGCAACGGCCTGGCACGGCAGTGGCTGGTCCCGGACGGTGCTGTTGCGGCGCGCAGCGGCGGGCCTGCTGGTCGGGCTCGCAGCGGTCCTCGCGCTGAGCCCACAAGCCGGCTCGTCACCCGGAGTCGAGGTGGTCGTCGCCGCCCGCGATCTCGCACCCGGGACGGTGCTCGACCGGGCCGCGGTCACGCTGCAGGCACTGCCGGAGGGCACGGCCCCGGACGGCGCGATGCCCACCGTGGACAGCGTGACAGGACGGATGCTCGCTGCACCGCTGCGGCGTGGCGAACCCATCACCGACGTCCGGCTCGCGGGCGCCGAGCTGGCACGCAGCGCGTCGGCGGATCCGGACGCGGTGGGCGTCCCGTTGCGACTGTCCGACCCGGACGTTGCTGCGCTGCTGCACCCGGGGGCGACGGTGGACGTCGTGACCCTCGGCGAGCAGCGGGGGCAGCCCGTCGTGCTGGCCAGCGGCGCGACCGTACTGGTCGTGCTCGACACCACGAGGTCGCCAGCCGGCGAGGGCAGCCTGGTTCTCGTGGCGCTGCCGCCGACGGCGGCCACCCGTGTCGCAGCCGCCTCGCTTTCGCAACCGGTCACCGTTACCGTCCGGTGACCGTACTGCGACAGGCGTGATGTCCGCCCCGGCGCGAGAGAGGGTACATGTTCAAGGGGTTCCGCGACTTCATCCTGCGCGGCAACATCGTCGACCTGGCGGTCGCGGTGGTCATCGGCACCGCGTTCACGGCGCTGGTCAGCCAGTTCACGGAATCGTTCATCACGCCGCTGATCGCGGTGGTCACCGGCGGCGGGGAGGCGGGCGGTCAGTTCACAGTCAACGGGCAGGCCTTCACCTATGGCGCGTTCGGCGGGGCCATCGTCACGTTCGTCATCATTGCGGCGGTCGTGTACTTCGCCGTGGTGGTCCCGATGAACAAGATCATGGCCCGGTTCGAGAAGCCTGCGGTGGAGGAGCTCGCCGAGCCCACCGAGGCGGAGTTGCTCGTGGAGATCCGCGACCTGCTACGGGCGCAGCAGCGCGGCTGACCATCCTTGTCGATCAGCCGTGGTGGGGTGGGCGGTTCTCCTCGTACCACTCGTCGCGGTCGGCCTGCTCATCGGAGCGCTCGTCATCGGTGGTGTCCGGCAGCACCTCGCCGAATGCCCGGCGCAACCGCTCGTCCCGCCGTCTCGCCTGGTCGTCCACGAGGCCAGTCTCCCTCGACCGGGCGGCATGACGTCGCTTCCGGTTACTCCGTCCGGGTGCCAGGATGAGCGCACCATCGTACGAGCGGAAGGGTGGAGCACCTGATGAGCATCATGGACAAGGTGACGCAGTTCGCCGACCAGGCGATGGACAAGGCGGGCCCGCTCGCCGACCAGGCGAAGGAGAAGGCCGGCCCACTCGCCGAGCAAGCCAGGGACAAGGCCGCTCCCTACGCGGCGCAAGCCATGCAGAAGGCAGTCCCGCTCGCCGAGCAAGCGCTGGACAAGGCCGGCGAGCTGTCCGAGCGGGCCGAGCCGTACGTGGCGCAGGCCAAGGAGATGGCGGGCCCGTACATCGAGCAGGCACGCGACTTCGCCAGCAAGGGCTTCGATGCCGCTGCGTCCGGGGTGGACAGGTTCACCGACGGCCGCTATCACGAGCAGATCGAGAAGGTCAGCACCGTGGTCGAGGGCGCGCTCAAGCCGGACGGGCACCGCCGGTAGTGACCCCCGGTCGCCGGAGCACACCGCTGCGGGCAGCGGCCCGTTCAGTCGAGCCCGGACAGCTCCCCGATCACGTGCCCGACCAGCGGGGTCAACGTTGCCATCCCGTCGCGTACCGCAGCGCGGGACGGTGCGAGGTTGACCACCAGCGTGCTGCCCGAGATGCCCACGAGCCCGCGCGACAGCCCGGCGTCGACCGCACCGGCGGCGAGTCCGGAGGCGCGGATCGCTTCGGCCATTCCCGGCACCGGGCGGTCGAGCACGCCGCCCGTCGCGTCCGGCGTGACATCGCGCGGCGAGACGCCGGTCCCGCCGACGGTGACGACGAGGTCGACACCACCGATCACCGCCGTGTTCAGCGCGTTGCGGATATCGACCGACTCCCCGGCGACGACCACCGAGCCGTCCACCACGAACCCGGCCTCCTCGAGCAGTTCGGTGACCAGCGGCCCCATGGTGTCCTCGTGCTCACCGTGGGCCGCCCGGTCGTCGACGATGACCACGAGTGCCCGGCCCAGGCGCGGCGCGCTGCGTTCCATGGTCGATCACGTTAGTCGGCGACTCCAGCACCCACGAGGACCGGTCGCCGGGAGACTCCCCCGAAACCGCCATACGCGTGCTCATGGTGGTCCGGCACGCACCGGACGCCACCACGAGTACGCGTATGGCGCGTGGGTGCTGTACCCGACGGCCATCACCTCGTGATGGACCCCGGGCGACGCCGGGTCCACCGTGGACTTACGGTTCCCGGTGTGGAACCGGTCGACGTGATACTGCCCTGCCTCGACGAGGCATCGGCGCTGCCGGGGGTACTGGCCGCCCTGCCGGACGGGTACCGCGCGATCGTCGTGGACAACGGCTCACGGGACGGCTCGCCGGCGGTGGCGCGCCGTTGCGGGGCGATGGTGGTCTGCGAGCCGCGCCGCGGCTACGGCGCCGCGGTACACGCCGGGCTCGAGGCCGCCACCGCGGAGCTGGTCTGCACGATCGACGCGGACGGCTCGCTGGACCCCGCGGAGCTGCCCCAACTGGTCGAGCCGGTCCGCTGCGGCCGGGCCGAGCTCGGGGTGGGGCGGCGGGTCCCCTCGGGGCACGGCGCCTGGCCCTGGCACGCCAGGGCGGGCAACATGCTGATCGCCGCGCTGCTGCGGCGACGCGGCGTGTCGGTGCACGACATCGGCGCCATCCGGGCCGCGCGCAGGGTCGACCTGCTCGCGCTGGGTATCACCGACCGGGCCTTCGGCTACCCGCTCGAGCTGCTGCTGCGGGCAGGCGAGGCCGGCTGGCGGAT
>WHSY01000065.1:0-8716 GCA_009379815.1 Pseudonocardiaceae bacterium | reverse complement strand
CACTGACGATCCCGTAGGTGACGGTGCCCGACAGCCCCAGCGGCGAGCCGACGGCGACCACCTGCTCGCCCACGACGACCTCGCTCGACTGGCCGAGCTGCGCCGGCGTGAGATCGGAGACCCCCTGCACGCGGATCACCGCGAGGTCGAAGGGCGGTGCACGACCCACGATCGTCGCCGGGGCCTCCCGCCCGTCCTGGAACACGGCGGTGACCTGACCGCCGTTCGCCGCGGGCTCGACGACGTGGTTGTTGGTGAGGATCATGCCGTCGGAGTTGAGCACGACACCGCTGCCCTCGCCCGCCGCTTGCGCCCCACGCACCTGCAACTGCACGACGCTGGGCAGTACCTGCTGGGCCACCGCAGCCACGGAACCTTCGGGCAGCGGCGCTGCCCCCTGCCCCTCGGGTGCCGGCCCGCCGAGCGAACTGGACGGGCTGCCGCCACCACCCGCGAGATTGTAGCCCACCGCACCACCGAGCAGGCCCGCGAGGGCCCCGATGAGCAGCGCCAGCACGGCGGCGATCGCGATCGTGCGGCCACCGCGTCGCTTCGTGGCTGCAGGCCCGGGTCCCGTCCCGCCCGGCGGTTGCTGCCAGGCGTAGGGAGCAGTTTGCTGGCCGTAGCCGGGCGGTGCACCTTGTGGTTCGGTGCCCTGGACATAGCCCGGCTGCTGGCCGTAGGCCCCGCCGTAGCCCTGGGGCACGCCGTACGGCGACCACGGTGAACCGCCCTCGTGGGGCGGGCTGCCCGGCTGCGACGGGTTCGCCTCCGGGTCGTGCCCCCGGGGATCACCAGGGTGCTGTGAGCGGGGGGTGTCGTCGGTCATGCTCCTACCCTGGCCTCACTTCCTGAGATGCGCATGAGATCCGGCTTGGGTGTCGCTGTGGATCACGATGTCACGGCAGGCCACGTCTCCGGCGGCCGCCCCGGCAGCTCCAGGGTGAGCAGCGCACCACCCCCCGGAGTCCGATCGGCGTGCACCGAGCCACCGTGGCGGGCCGCGGCCTGCGCGACGATCGCCAACCCCAGACCGGACCCGGGCAGCGTGCGCGCGGTGCTGGAGCGGTAGAAGCGCTCGAACACGTACGGCAGATCGGTATCGGCGATGCCCGGTCCGGTGTCGGCAACCCGAACTGTGGCCGTTCCGCGGCCGGTGGGCTGCAGCCGCACCGTGACGGTGCCACCGTCGGGGCTCCACTTGGCGGCGTTGTCCAGCAGGTTCAGCACGGCGCGCTCCAGGGCGCCGGCGTCGCCGGCCAGCTCCCACGGCGTCAGCTCGACGTCGAACTCGACGGCCTGCGCGCGCCGATCCGCCCGTGACACCGCCCGCTGCACCACCTCGATCAGGTCGACCGGCTCGTCGGCGACCTGCGGAACGTCCTCGCGTGCCAGCTCGACGAGGTCTCCGACGAGCGTTGACAGCTCCTCGACCTGGGCTCGCGCGTCGTCGTAGATCTCGTGGCGGTCCTGCTCCGAGAGCGTCGGGGCGTCGGGCCGGTCGGAGGCGACCAGCAGCTCGAGGTTGGTGCGCAGCGACGTCAGCGGGGTGCGCAGCTCGTGGCCGGCGTCGGCGACCAGCCGCCGCTGTCGCTCCTGGGACTCGGCGACGGCGGCGAGCATGCTGTTGAAGCTGTGCGACAGCCGCGCCAGCTCATCGTCGCCGGATACCGGGATCGGCTGCAGGTCACCGGTACGGGCGACGCGCTCGGTGGCCTGGGTCAGCCGCTGCACCGGGCGCAGCCCGGCCTGGGCGACGGCGGTGCCTGCAGCTGCGGCGAGCAGCACGCCCGCCCCGCCGACCAGTGCGAACACCAGGCCGAGCCGCGACAGTGTGTTGCGCGCGGTATCCAGCGGCTGGGCGACGACCAGGGCGGTGTCGGGACCGGCGGGGACGGCGGCGATCCGCAGGTCGTTGCCCTGGTCGGTGCGCAGCGACTGCGGCCGCTGCCCACGGGCGACGGCGAGCTCTGCCGGGCCGAGCTGCAGCTCGCCGCCGACGACGCCGCGCCCGGTGCTGCCGTCGAGCAGCCCCACCCGCAGGTCGGCCGCTCCGAAGATCGCGTCCGGGATGTCGCTGAGCTGCTCGGCGCTGGCCAGCGTGTTGCGCAGCGAGTCGGCTCGCTGCAGCAGGTTGGCGTCGAGCTGGTCGTAGAGGCTGGTTCGGACGGTCAGGTAACCGGCGAGCGACACGAGCGCCACCGCGCTGCCCACGCAGATCGCGGCGAGCGCGGTCACCCTGGTGCGCAGCGACATCCGCCGGGTGGCGGGCCATGTCACGGGCTGGCCTCCCGCAGCGCGTAACCGACACCGCGCATCGTATGGATCAGCCGCGGCTCGCCGTCAGCCTCGGTCTTGCGGCGCAGGTAGCCGACGTAGACCTCCAGCGCATTGCCGGAAGTCGGGAAGTCGAAGCCCCAGACGTCCTCGAGGATGCGGCTGCGCGTCAGCACCTGGCGCGGATGGCACAGGAACAGTTCGAGCAAGGTGAACTCGGTGCGGGTCAGGCTGATGACGCGATCGCCGCGAGTGACCTCCCGGGTGCCGGTGTCCAGCGACAGGTCGGCGAAGCGCAGCGTCGACGCCGCGCCGGCCTCCTCGGCGCTCGACCGGCGCAGCAGTGCCCGTAGCCGTGCGAGCAGCTCCTCGAGCGCGAAGGGCTTGGGCAGGTAGTCGTCGGCGCCGGCGTCGAGCCCCGCGACCCGATCGGCGACGGCATCGCGTGCGGTGAGCACCAGGATCGGAAGATCGTCACCGGTGCCGCGCAGCCGTCGACACACCTCCAGGCCGTCGACCCCTGGCATCATCACGTCGAGCACCAGCGCGTCCGGTCGCTGATCGCCGAGCGAACCGAGCGCCTGCTGCCCGTTGCTCGCGAGCTCGACGGTGTAGCCGTTGAACTGCAGCGACCGGCGCAGCGACTCGCGGACCGCACGGTCGTCGTCGACAACGAGGATGCGCATGCGGCCAGTCTGGACCGTGGCCCTGAGAGCCGGCTGAGTGCACCGCGGAGGCGCGCCGCTGTCGGCAGGCGGTGAGGCGGTACTCGCGGGACCACTACGATCGGACCGTCCGGCCCTCGTAGCTCAGGGGATAGAGCAACGGTTTCCTAAACCGTGAGTCGCAGGTTCGAATCCTGCCGGGGGCACCAGGTCAGAGGCTTACAAGACCAGCGCAGTCCCCTCCGTGGGGTGGGATATGGGGTGAGTGACTGCTTGTGTGCCCAGTCGTGGGGGCCAAGACGCCACGACGGCCGCGGGGCGAGATCGAGACCTTGCCCCGCGGCGCGTTGCGGGTGCGGGTGTACGGCGGGACGGACCCGATCACCGGCAAGCCCTACCGGAATCACCACGTCCCGAGGCAAGCGGGCGGTCGTCGCCGCGCCGCCCACGTAGCCGAGGCAATCTCGTTGTCACAGGATTACAAGAACTCGGGCATGGCCTGTCACGGCTGGTGTCCGCTGGTCACGCTGATCGCGTGGTTGTCTGTGGTGCTCAGTATGCCCACCAGCGGCCGAGTTGCGGGGACAGCGCCGGGGACAGATTGTCCACAATCGACATACGAGCTGGTGGGTCCCTGCCTCTGGGCAGTAGGAGTCCGCTGACCCGCTCAGTCGCGCTGTACAGGTTTGACAGATTTGATGAGGGTCGACTGCAGTCCACCGTCGAGGTGGTGGGTCGAGATCAGCTCCGCTCCTGTGAAGCCAGTGAACGTCAGATGTTCGAGGTATTCCGTGCCCGTCCAGGCGCCTGCGGTGCAGCCGATTTGTCGCTCGGCGGCTGTGCGGTCGGGGCCGGGTGGCACGGTGGCGTCGCTCACCACGTCGCTGATCCCGAGGCGGCCACCGGGGCGCAAGACACGGTAGGCCTCGGAGAGCACGCGCGGTCTGTCGGTAGAAAGGTTGAGCACGCAGTTCGAGATCACCACATCGACGGAGGCGTCGGGCAGCGGGATGTCCTCGATTTGGCCATGCAGGAACTCGACCCGGCTCGCGCCAGCGGCAGCCGCGTTCGCCCGGGCGAGATCGAGCATGTCGGCGCTGGCGTCGAGTCCATAGACGGTGCCGGTGGGCGCGACGCTGCTGGGCGGAGTGCAGGACGTCGATGCCACCGCCGGAGCCGAGGTCGAGCACGTCGTCGCCGGGGTGGAGGTCGGCGACGGCTAGGGGGTTGCCGCAGCCGAGGCTGGCGCGCATGGCGCCTTCGGGTAGCTCACTGGTGTCGGGATACCCGCCGGGTCCGAAACACCCTGTGTGGAAGCTGTCGCTGTCGCAGTCGGTGATGCGCTCACCACCGCGCGCGACGCGGGCGAGTGCGGAATATCTCGCCACGGTCTGGTCTCGGGAGTGTCTGTTTCGTGTGGAGTTGTCACGTCGATGTCGCCTTTCTGTGCGCCGGTCCGGGTGCCGCCGGGACGGGGCGGCCCATGACGACGTCGGCGGCGCTGGGGAAGCAGTCGACGCAGTCGTCGTTTATCCGGTAGTAGCTGGCGGTCCCACGGCGCTCGACCAGGACGAATCCCACGTCGGCCAGTGCTTTCAGATGGGCAGACACCGTGGATTGGACGACGTGCACCCCAGCGACGATCTGACCCACGGTCAGGGGCTCGGGCGCCCGGGCCAGCAGCGACAGGATCTGAACCCGGGTGGCGTCCGCGAGTGCCTTGAACCAGGACGCGTACTCCCGTGCGGTCGCACGGTCGAGAGGATCACCAGCATTCATCGTTCATCGACGATAAACGCTAAAGGTTGGTGCGTCAACTGTCACGAGGCTAGGACGAGGTCGTCGAGCAGGGTGCGCACGCGGGCGTCGATCGCGTCGCGGATGGCGCGGACCTCGTCGACGCTGCGGCCGGCGGGGTCGGCGAGTTCCCAGTCGAGGTAGCGCTTGCCGGGGTAGATGGGGCAGGCGTCGCCGCAGCCCATGGTGACGACGACGTCGGCGGCCTGCACGGCGTCGTTGGTAAGGGGTTTGGGGAACTCGCGGGACAGGTCGAGGCCGACTTCGGCCATCGCGGCGTGGACGGCCGGGTTGATGGTCGCTGCCGGTGCGGAGCCTGCTGAGCGGACGGTGACCCGGCCGGCAGCGTGGTGTGCGAGCAGTGCGGCGGCCATCTGGGAGCGGCCGGCGTTGTGCACGCAGACGAAGAGGACGTCCGGGGTGGTGGACACGGGCACTCCCTGGAGCTTGGTGATGGCGGTGAGGCGCTGCTGGGCGAAGCGTGTGGCCTGGATGGGCAGTAGGTGTGGATGGGGGCGGTGGCGGCGAGTAGGTCGAAGGACTCGCCGAGGACGGCACGGACGGTCTCCGGGGAGAACACCGCGCGGAACTCGTCGGCCAGCCGGACGGCGGCCCGATCGAGGAGTTCGTCGACGCGCGGCTCGTTGAGTCGATACTCCTCGTTGCCGTGGCCGTGCCGATGGCTACGCGGGGTCTCGACCATGACGGTCGTCCTGTGATGCCGGGGCGGAGCTGGTGGTGAACCAGCGTCGGGCGGCGAGGGAGACATAGACCAGCGCGACGAGGACGGGGACCTCGATGAGCGGGCCGACGACGCCGGCGAGGGCCTGACCGCTGGTGACGCCGAAGGTGGCGATGGCGACGGCGATGGCGAGCTCGAAGTTGTTGCCCGCGGCGGTGAACGCGAGCGTGGTGGAGCGCTCGTAGCTCAGGTTGATGGTCTTGCCAAGTGCGAACGAGCCAGCCCACATGATCGCGAAGTAGGCCAGCAGTGGCAGCGCGATGCGGGCGACGTCCAGCGGCTGGCTGCTGATCGCGTCACCCTGCAGGGCAAAGAGCACGACGATGGTGAACAGCAGGCCGTAGAGCGCGAACGGCCCGATCGTCGGCAGGAACCGGTTCTCGTACCAGTCGCGGCCCTTGGCGCGTTCACCGAGGCGGCGGGTGAGATAGCCCGCGAGCAGCGGGATGCCGAGGAAGATCAGCACCGAGCGGGCGATGTCGACCGACGAGACGTCGAGCCCGGCGGTGGGCAGGCCGAGCCAGCCGGGCAGCGCGACGAGATAGAACCAGCCGAGCCCGGCGAAGGCGATCACTTGGAAGACCGAGTTCAGCGCGACCAGCACCGCGGCCGCCTCCCGGTCGCCGCAGGCGAGGTCGTTCCAGATGATGACCATGGCGATGCAGCGCGCGAGCCCGACGATGATCAGGCCGGTGCGGTACTCGGGCAGGCCCGGCAAGAGCAGCCACGCCAGCGCGAACATCAACGCCGGGCCGACGACCCAGTTCAGCACCAGCGAGGAGACCAGCAGGCGGCGGTCACCGGTCACGGTGTCGAGCCGGTCGTAGCGGACCTTGGCCAGCACCGGGTACATCATCACCAGCAGTCCGAGCGCGATCGGCAGCGAGATCCCGTCGATGGCGACGGCGTCGAGCGCCGGGCCGAGCCCGGGGACCGCCCGGCCGGCCAGCAGCCCGAGCGCCATGGCAGCACCGATCCACACCGGCAGGAACCGGTCCAGGGTGGACAGCCGACCGATCGCAGCGGGAGCGCGTTCGGTGGTGTGCGAGGCGGTCACGCCGATACCGCACGGCCGGCGGTGTCACGGACGAGCACGGCGGACAGCTGGGCCAGCAGGTCCGGCTGGACCCGGTAATAGATCCAGGTACCCCGCCGCTCGCCCTCGATCAGTCCGGCCTCGCGCAGCACCTTGAGGTGGTGCGAGATGGTCGGCCCGGTCAGCTCGAACGCCCCCGTCAGGTCGCACACGCACGCCTCACCCCCGGCGTGCGCGGCGATCAGTGACAGCAGCCGCAGCCGCACCGGGTCCGCGATCGCCTTGAACACGTGGGCGAGCTCGGTGGCCTCCCCGGCCGACAGCGGCTCCCCGGTCCGCGGGGAGCAGCACAGCACCGGCAACTCATGCTTCGACACAGCTCTATCTTGACATCCACCTACTTCGAGTGCAATCTAAACAGCATCAGTTAGACAGGGATCTAAGCAAGGAGGAGACCATGTCCCGCGTGCAACTCGCACTACGCGTGTCCGACCTCGACGGGTCGGTCGCGTTCTACTCGAAGCTGTTCGGGGTCGAGCCGGCCAAGCGCCGTCCCGGCTACGCCAACTTCGCCGTCGCCGAGCCCCCGCTCAAGCTCGTGCTCATCGAGGGGCAGTCCGAGCAGCGGACCGTGATGGACCACCTCGGCGTCGAGGTCGACACCACCGGCGAGGTCGCGGACGCGACAGCACGCCTGTCGGAGCTGGGACTGTTCACCCAGGTCGAGGACGACACCACCTGCTGCTACGCAGTGCAGGACAAGGTCTGGGTCCAGGGCCCCGGTACCGAGCCCTGGGAGGTCTACACCGTCAAGGCCGACGCCCCCGACGCAACCAGCATCCACGCCCGCGGCGAGTCCGACAGCGGCGAATGCCGCTGCGGCACTCCGGTAGCCGAGGAAGGCGAGCAGCTGTCCGCCTGTTGCTGAGCAGAAGTGGAACCCGGCGCCAGCTCCGCCCCGGAGCTGGCGCCGATCAACGCCCGCGCCTACAACGCCATTTTGTGACCGCGGTCCAGCCTCGCGTACGTCGCGACGCACACCCACGACGACACCGCGACGACGAGGAAGGATCGGTAGACGCCGCCGTACCCGACCTCGGCTGCGAACGCCAGCCAGAGCGCGACGACAGGCCGGCTCGGGCGTCGGCCGCTTCTGCGGGTTCGATGCTGTGATGTGCGCCGGTTGGCAGGACCGGGGACGAGCACGGCCACGACGGCGAGGACGCCCCCAGCACGCCGGCCAGCAGCACGAACGTCCAGACACGTCCGACCGACACCAGCAGCGCAGCTGCCACCGGAGCAAGGACGGCTGCGCCGGCCGTGTAGGCGCTCACCACGACGCCGAGCGCAAAGGCCGCGTCGTGACTGCACGGTGCCTGCAACACCTACGGCGGTGGCGTAGCCCGGTCGAACCGCCGAGCACGACGCCGAAGGCCACGATCATTGCGGCCACCGATGTCGCGGCGGCGCTGCCCAGCAGACCGACCACAGTTCCGCCCGCGGTGACCAGGGCAAGCCGCCGAGGCGAGACCGAGTCGGCCACCCGTCCACCGACCAGGACCCCGACCATGAAGGTCAGCAGACCGACGGAGAAGACACCGGCCAGCAGCGCATCGTCGACCCCGAGGTCGCGACGTATCCACGCGGTGAAGACGTCCCAGGCGAACAGCGGGCTCACGGCCAGGTCGAGCAGCACTGCGCCTGCGACCGCGCGCTTCTTACTCACCCGGCCGACGGCGGAAGGTTCGGTTGGCGGGCATCGTCGCCCAGGGGTTCGCGGCTACTCCTGCCGAGACTCGCACGTGAAACGCGCCGTGGCGCCGGACACCGCCGCGTCGGCGATGCACCTGACGCCTGCTTCCTTATCGGGGGTGCCCGTCATGGGCCGAAGCGAGCAGCCTTCGTGGCCACGTCTGTGGCCAGAGACTTACAGACCCGCGACCAGGTGGAGGATCTTGAATCGGGTAAACCGGCTGGCCGGAGGCGGTCAAGTATGGCGCGCCCGTAGGGATTCGAACCCCAAACCTTCTGATCTGTAGTCGCAGCCGACCGGGTTCGCCGGCTGGCCGACCGTCCGTGATCAGCATGCGATGTGCTTCGTGCGTCCGTCAGCCGACACCGAGGTCCCGTCGCGACCTTGGGAACGCTGGTGACCGCACTGGTATCAGCTCTGACACCTTGCCTTGGCCAGTCTCATCG
>WHSY01000659.1 GCA_009379815.1 Pseudonocardiaceae bacterium | reverse complement strand
CGGGTAGGTCGTGCACCTGCTTGTGTTCGAGGTCGTTTCCGGCCGTTGGCGGCTCGAACAGGTCGTGGCGTAGCTGCTGGAGCAGCCGCACGTTGGCCGGGGTCTGGCGTACGCCGCGCCACCCGCGGCGGGCGCGGTCGAGGACGGCCCACACCAGCGACAGGCAGGACCGTTCGCTGAGAGGCGCCCGATGACCTTGACTCGGCGGTGCGACTCGCCGAAGGTGCGTTCGATCAGGTTGGTGTGGCGGATCCTGGACCAGTGGTTTCGGGGAAAGCGCGCCTCGCAGCTTCGGGCGGGCCAGCTCCACGGGGCCGGCGGTGGTCTTGACCGTCACGTCGCTGTAGCCGTTGCGTGACCCCGCGCGGGTGCGGTCACCGCGGGCGTAGCGCTCGCGGCCGAGGAACTCGGTGACCTCGGCCTCAAGGGCGGTCTGCAGAATCAGTCGGGCGCCCAGGCGGGCGACGTCCTCGAGCACCTCCACGAGGTCGCGGCCGACGGCGAACAACTCGTCGATCTC
>WHSY01000658.1 GCA_009379815.1 Pseudonocardiaceae bacterium | reverse complement strand
CGAGACCGAGCACCCACGCTTCGGCACCGTGCGCCAGCCGGGCACCGCCGTGCGCGCGGGCGCCCGCAGAGCCGACGACAGGCGGGCCCCGCGGCGAGGCGAAGACTCCGCGTCGCTGCTTGGCGGCCTGCTCGGCTACGGGGACGAGGAGGTCGCCGAGCTCACCGCGGCCGGCGCGTTCGGCCGCACCCCCGGGTGAGCCGCGCGGCTGACGAGAGATGGACTTCGAGCTCGCCGCCGAGCAACGCCTGTTCCGCGACACCCCGCGAGACTTCGTCGACAAGGAGATCCGCCCGGTCGCGCAGGAGTGGGAGGCCACCGACCGGTATCCCGCGGAGATCGTGGAGAAGATGCCAGGCGATCCAGCTGAAGCTCGCCGACATGGCGATGAAGGTCCAGGCGTCCCGGCTGCTCGTGCCGGTCGGGGTGCGCCGGTCGCGGTGCCCGTTCGGCGGGGATGCGTGCCGCTGTCGGCGAGGTCTGGTGGAATCGATGCGTGGCCATGAGCTTTCGGTTGGTCC
>WHSY01000657.1:254-522 GCA_009379815.1 Pseudonocardiaceae bacterium | reverse complement strand
GAGCTCGCCCGGCCGCCGCTCGAGAAGCTCGCCGACATGGACGAGGTCGGCGGCGGCCCTGACGCGGCCGAGCGCCTCCTCGCGCGGCGTCTTCTTGAAGCGCAGCGGGAACAGGATGTTGTCGCGCACCGTCATGTGCGGGTAGAGCGCATAGGACTGGAAGACGATCCCGACGTTTCGATCCCTGGCCTCGACTTCGTTGACGACGTGACCGTCGAACAGCAGCTCGCCGCCGCTCGGAAGATAGATGCCGGCGAGCAGGAAGAGA
>WHSY01000657.1:0-244 GCA_009379815.1 Pseudonocardiaceae bacterium | reverse complement strand
CCGTCCTCGATGGTCAGGCTCATGTCGGGGAGGACTTCGACCTCTCCGAACCGCTTGACGACATTGCGGAACTCGACTCTTGCCATCGGCGTCAGCCCTTTACACCGCCGATCGACATCTGCATGAGGTAGCGTTGCGCAGCGACGTAGAGGATGAGGCTGGGCACGAGATAAAAGACGCCGACCGCGGAGACGACACCATAGTCGACGCCCATCACGTCGTCGCGCACGTAATACATGTAGAG
>WHSY01000656.1 GCA_009379815.1 Pseudonocardiaceae bacterium | reverse complement strand
ATCACAACGCAACTGGCTGAACCATCACCGAGCCGAACTCGCCCGATGCGCTGTCCAGTATTACCCGCCGGAGTTTCAGGTCCCCCGGACACCTCTGATTGCGCATCCGAGTTGGATCCCCGACGCCCCGGTGGATCTAGCGGACGTCCATCTCGAACTGAATGAAGAGCCTCAGGCCATGCGGCTCACCGGGCGGGAGTCCGCGACCTTGCGGACGCGACCTCTGCGAGCGGAGGACGTGCACTTCGGCTCATACACGTCTGCGATCAGGCATCTCGATCCGCCGCAACTGTTTGAGTCTCGCCCGAGCTACCGATACTTGAGTGGTTTTGTGGATTCGACCCCGATGACTTTTGGCCTTGCGGCGTACTTCGACAAGCTCGACGTGTCCGAGGCGCTGGGTCATGAGATGGCGATCGCCTGCATGGACGGCATTCCCAGCGACGTGGCGGCTTTACGCGGAAGGCTTCCGTTCCGCGAACTCATCGGCGACCCATTCGACTCCGCCACACGCGCGATCAT
>WHSY01000655.1 GCA_009379815.1 Pseudonocardiaceae bacterium | reverse complement strand
ATCCCCCGACACCTGCCGCCAGAGCACACACCGGCAGCACTGACGATCATCGGCCGTGCGGTGTTCGGCCGTGGCCGCGTGGCGAGCCGAGCGCCCTCGCGGAGGCCAGCCGAGGATGGCGTGCCCCCTGGCTGGCGTCCGCGTATCAGCGACGGTGCGCGCGTCGACGTGTCCCTGCAGCTGTCGCCACAGACATGGCAGCGCCTGGTTGATCGCCCGCGGGAGCGCGCTCTGGTGGGCGCGGTCTGCGACCGGCTCGACGAACTCGATCACCTCGGCGACGGGTGTGACCGGGGACTGGTGGCGGCGCTGCGGTTCGTCCTCGTCTGCCACCAGCCCACCAGCCGGCGCCGATGCCGCGCCTGCCGGCACCAATCCGCCCGCCGGCTGTGGCGGTCTCGGCGGTGGCCGTGTCCGGTGTGGCTGCAGGTGCACTACGAGCTCATCGGCCCCTTTGCCGGCGGCCGCCACCGCCAGCAGTGACGACCAGCAGCGTGACCGTCCCTGACGATGGAGGGCTGA
>WHSY01000654.1 GCA_009379815.1 Pseudonocardiaceae bacterium | reverse complement strand
GCCGATCTCACCCGAGTCATGACCGGTGAGGGAGTGCTGTGGCTGGCCACCATCCGCGACGCCTTCTCCAACAAGATCGTGGGCTGGTGCGCACACGAGCGGGCCACCGCCGACCTGGTCCTCGCAGCGCTGAACTACGCTCTGTGGTCCCGCGACGTGCGCGAGGGACAGCTCGTGCACCACTCGGACAAGGGTTGCCAGTACACCGCGATCCGCTTCACCCAGCGGCTCGCCGATGCCGGCATCGCCCCGTCCACCGGCAGCGTCGGAGACTCGTTCGACAACGCGCTGGCCGAGTCGACGATCGGCCTGTTCAAGACCGAGCTGCACCGCAACCCCGCCGCGCTCGCCGAGGTCGGCGGCCACTGGAAAGGCCTCGACGACCTCGAGATCGCGACGTGCGGGTGGGTGTCGTGGTTCAACGACGAGCGCATCCACGGCGAGCTCGACGACCTCACCCCCGCCGAGGTCGAGGACGCGTATCGTCACCAGTCTCAGCCCAACGCGGCATGAGAAAACCAAC
>WHSY01000653.1 GCA_009379815.1 Pseudonocardiaceae bacterium | reverse complement strand
ACACCGCTAGTACGGACGCGCCGCCCAAGGCCGGACCGCTCGAGGTCGAGGGTGAGGGTCCACTGGTGGTGCGGGAGAAGACGCACGACGCCGAACCGATGGCGCTCGACCAGGCGCTCTACGAGATGGAACTCGTCGGGCACGACTTCTACCTGTTCGTGGACGCCGATTCCAAGCAGCCGAGCGTGGTCTACCGCCGGAAGGGCTACGGCGTCATCCACCTGAACGTGTAGTTCAGAGCGCCCTTGGGTTAACCCAAGGCCGGCCCATCTACCCAATGGGTTAACCCAAGGCCGGCCCATCTACCCAATGGGTTAACCCACTGTCGCTATAGGCACAGTGGGTGAACCCATGGGGCGCGAAAGGTGGCCTTGGGTTAACCCATGGCGCCGCGGGGTCACCTTGGGTTAACCCAAGGGCGAGCTATCTACCCCCTGGGTTAACCCAAGGGGTAGCTGCTTGGTCGAGCTCCCGCATTCCGCTGCGCTCGCGCTCCATTTGGCACTAGCCGTCGTCGACGATGA
>WHSY01000652.1 GCA_009379815.1 Pseudonocardiaceae bacterium | reverse complement strand
AACCGCCATGATGACGACGACCCGCAGGAACCCGGTGAGCCGAGACACCAGGGTGCCTGTCGCCATCACCGCGCTGGATCTCAGCAGGGTGCCGGTGCTGTCGGCCGTCGATACGCCGGATGCGCCGTCAGGTGTCTCCTCCTGCACGGTCATCCCGTCGTCTCGTCCGCGTGCCGGACCTTGTGGCGCCGCACCCGCAGCACCCGCCGGACCACCCGGTAGCCGGCGCCGGCGAACAGCACGATGAGCGCGGAGACCGTGATGATCACGGCGACGCTGCCGTAGACGGTCGATCGGACGTTGAACGTCACGGGCTCGGCGTAGGGCTTGCCGTCCGGCGTGAGCAGCTGGGTCCGTAGCTCGATGACGCCGCTCGAGGCGGCTCGCATCGGCACCTGCACGGTGGTCTTCTGCCGTGGCCCGATCTCCGTGGTCTCCGGCAGCTCGCCGACTCGCATCCTGCGCTCGTTCGCCGAGCTGATCCGCAGGCGCACGGTGACGGGGCTGGACAGGTTGTTCTCGAT
>WHSY01000651.1:221-524 GCA_009379815.1 Pseudonocardiaceae bacterium | reverse complement strand
CCCGCCGAGAGGCAGGGCGCATCGCGTTCCGGCTCGCCATGCGCGAGCGGTTGCTCGCCTTGCACGCCGCGACCGAGCGGTTCGTCGCCGCGCTCGCAGACAAGGCCACCGCGCACGCCGACGCGGTGTGGGCGGACACCACATACCTGCAACCAGCGCAGCCGTCCACCTTCGGCCACTATCTCGCCTCCTTCGCCGAGGAGGCTATCCGCGGCCTCGACCGGCTCGCGGCGGCGTACCGGTGGGCGGACCGTAGCCCGGCGGGTGCGGGTGGGGTGGCGGGCACCCGCGTGCCGGTCGACC
>WHSY01000651.1:0-211 GCA_009379815.1 Pseudonocardiaceae bacterium | reverse complement strand
GGCTGCGCGTCCTACTCGGTTTCGGTGGTATGGGCACACAGACCAGGGACGTGATGTGGTCGGTGGACGGCCTGGCCGACGCCGTGCTCGCCGCGACCCAGGCGGCGACCACAGTAGACCGGCTTGCCGAGGACCTGGAGATCTTCACCAGTCCCGGTTTCGGTTATGTCACCCTGGACGCGTCGCTCTGCCGGGCCTCGGTGCTGCTGCC
>WHSY01000650.1:249-524 GCA_009379815.1 Pseudonocardiaceae bacterium | reverse complement strand
AGCGGCAGACTGGCCAGCTCCTCCGCGCGTGAGGCCCGCGCCGCCTTCACGTCGACGCCCTCGAACATCTCGAGCATCTGCTGCAGCGGGTCGTACCCCTCCCGCCGCCGGTCGTAGACCAGGTCGAGCGCGACGGTGCGCTGGTCTTCTGGGATGCGCGCCATCGGAAGGATCTTGCTGGCATGCACGATCGCCGAGTCGAGCCCCGCCTGTACGCACTCGTGCAGGAACACCGAGTTGAGCGCGATGCGCGCGGCCGGGTTCAGGCCGAACGA
>WHSY01000650.1:0-239 GCA_009379815.1 Pseudonocardiaceae bacterium | reverse complement strand
TCTCCTCCTGCCCGGTGCCGATGGGGAAGGTGAGACAGTCGATCACGATGTCGTCCTTGCGCATTCCCCAGTTCTGCGTAAGGTCATTGATCAGCCGGTCGGCAACCCTGACCTTCCACTCGGTGGTACGCGCCTGGCCGTCCTCGTCGATGGTGAGACCCACGACACCCGCACCGAACTCGCGGATGATGGGCATCAGCTTCGCGAGGCGCGACTCGGGGCCGTCGCCGTCCTCGTAG
>WHSY01000064.1 GCA_009379815.1 Pseudonocardiaceae bacterium | reverse complement strand
CCCGCAACCTGCTCGACCCTGACGTGCTGCGCCGCGTCGGGTTCACCGTGCACGGCGTCGGACGGCGGGTGTCGTACTGATGCAGACCCGCCCCGAGCTCGTCGGCACTCACGGCATGGTGGCGAGTACCCACTGGCTCGCCTCCGCCACCGGCATGACGGTGCTCGCCGACGGCGGCAACGCCTTCGACGCCGCGGTGGCCGCCGCGTTCGTGCTGCAGGTCGTCGAGCCCCACCTCAACGGGCCGGGCGGCGAGGTGCCTGCGATCTTCGCTACCGCCACCGACCCGCGGCCCCGCGTGCTGTGCGGTCAGGGTGTCGCCCCTGCCGGGGCCACCACCGCGCACTACCGGGACGCCCTCGGCCTGGAACTGGTGCCCGGCACGGGGCTGCTGCCCGCCACCGTGCCGGGCGCCTGGGACGGCTGGCTGCTGCTGCTGCGCGACCACGGCACCCGGACGTTGCGGGAGGTGCTGTCGCCGGCCATCGGCTACGCGGCCGACGGGTTCCCGCTGGTCGAGCGGATCCCCGACGCGATCCATGCGGTCGCCGAGCACTTCCGCGTGCACTGGCCATCCTCGGCGGCGACCTGGCTGCGTGACGGGGCGGTACCGCCGCTGGGCGCCCGGTTCCGGCTGCCCGCGCTGGCCGCCACCTGGCAACGACTGCTCGCCGAGGCCGAGGCGGCAGGTGCGGACCGCGAGGCGCAGCTCGACGCGGCCCGCCGCGCCTGGTCGCAGGGATTCGTCGCGGACGCCGTGGACGAGCACTGCCGCCGGCCCGCCCGCGACGAATCCGGCGACGATCACGCGGGAGTGCTGACCGGCGCGGATATGGCGTCCTGGCAGGCGTCCTACGACGACGCGGTGACGGTCGAGGTGGACGGCTGGACGCTGGCCAAATGCGGCGCCTGGTCACAGGGCCCGGTGCTGGCCCAGCAGCTGCAGCTGCTGTCCGGTGTGGACTGCTCCTACGCCGACGGCGCTCCCACCCCGGACACCGTCCACGCCGCCGTGGAGGCGGCCAAGCTGGCCTTCGCCGACCGGGAGGCCTTCTACGGCGACATGCCCGGCGCGCCGGTCGGCGCGCTGCTCGATCCCGGCTACGCGGCACAGCGCCGCGAACTGCTCGGCGCCGAGGCATCCTGGGAGCTGCGTCCCGGCGCTCCCGGCGGTCGCGAGGCGCGGCTACCCGAGTTCGTGGCCAGCGGTCGAGGTGCCGGAGCGGCGCCCCCGATGCCCACCGGCGGCCGCGACCCCGCCGCCGGGCTGGGCGAGCCCACGGTGGGCCCGCACGGCGAGGCCCGCGGTGACACCGTGCACATCGACGTCGTCGACGCTGCGGGCAACATCGTCTCCGCCACCCCGTCCGGTGGGTGGCTGCAATCCTCGCCGACGATCGGCTCGCTGGGCTTCTGCCTCGGCACCCGGGCGCAGATGTTCTGGCTGCAGGACGGCCTGCCCAACTCGCTGGTGCCGGGTAGGCGGCCGCGCACCACGCTGTCGCCCTCGCTGGCCGTGCGCGACGACGGTGCGGCGCTGTCGTTCGGCACCCCCGGCGGCGACCAGCAGGACCAGTGGCAGGTGTGCTTCTGGCTCGCGCACGTCCGGGCCGGGATGAACCTGCAGGCCGCGATCGACTCTCCGGCCTGGCACACCACCGCGTTCCCCTCGTCGTTCGCGCCGCGCTCCTGGCAGCCCGGCCAGGTCGTGGTGGAGTCGCGAGTGGGCGCGGCGGCGCTCGACGAGCTGCGCCGGCGCGGGCACGACGTCGTCGACGCCGGGCCGTGGGCGCTGGGGCGGCTCTCGGCGGTGTCGCGTGATCCGTCGACCGGCCTGCTGCGCGCGGCCGCCAACGCACGCGGCGCCCAGGGCTACGCCGTCGGCCGCTGACCGCGTGCGGGTCGTGGCGGGATCGATGCCACGCAGGGGGTGGACGAACTCCAGTTGATCTGTTCTGCTTAGCCTTACCTAAGCAACGGTACGAGAGGTTCGGCATCGATGTATGTCTGCTTCTGCGCGGCGGTGACCGACGTGGAGGTGCGCGCGTGCGCGATGGCCGGGGACCGCTCCGTCGACGCGGTCGGGGAGCGGTGTGAGGCCGGCGCCGGTTGCGGCGGCTGCCGCGAGCACATCGCCGCCCTGCTCGCCGCGACGCGTCCCACCGAGGAGTGGCAGGAGTTGCGTCGCACCGCCTGATCACCGCCGGGCCAGATTACCCAGCGTCGACGGTGAGCGAGGCGAGGCTCACCTTCGGTGACAATCGCCCACGCTCCGCGTAGTGTCGCGCCACCGGACGATCTGGGAGGCAGTAACATCATGCGCGGTGACGACGAGGTCATCTCTCTGCTCAACGAGCAGCTGACCAGCGAGCTGACGGCGATCAACCAGTACTTCCTGCACGCGAAGATGCAGGCGAACTGGGGCTACACCAAGCTCGCCGAACACACCCGTGCCGAGTCGATGGACGAGATGCGGCATGCGGAGCGGATCACCGAGCGGATCCTGTTCCTCGAGGACCTGCCGAACTACCAGCGGCTGTTCTCGCTGCGTGTCGGCCAGACCGTGCGGGAGCAGTTCGAGGCCGACCTCGCGATCGAGATGGAGGTCGTCGACCGGCTGCGGCCGGGGATCGCGATGTGCCGGGACAAGGGCGACATCACCACCGCCAACCTCTTCGAGACGATCCTCGCCGACGAGGAGGACCACATCGACTACCTGGAGACGCAGCTCGAGCTGATGAACAAGCTCGGCGAGCAGCTCTACCTCGCCCAGCTCGTCGAGCGGCCGCCGTCCAACGGCTGATCGCCGGGTAACGTCCCCGGTATGAAGTCGCGGCTGTTCAGCGTCGAAGAGGCTCGTGCGCTGATGCCCGAGGTGCGCAGGGTCGCCGATCAGCTGGTCACGGCTCGCGCCGACCTGGCCGAGATCTCCCGGGAACTGCGCGACGAGGGCGGTTCCGCCGCCGGCGGCGTGCCCGAGGTCAAGGCGCTGGAGGCGCAGGTCAGCGAGCTGGTCGGCTGGTATTCCGAGCAAGGTATCGAGGTCAAGGGCGTCGCCCCGCTGCTCGTCGACTTCCCCGCCGAGCTCGACGGGGTGTCGGTGCGGCTGTGCTGGCTGGAGGGTGAGGACCGGCTCGACTGGTATCACCGCTCGGATCTCGGGATCGTCGGCCGTCGCCGGATCCCCGAGTCGTGAGGATCCGGGTCGGGCCCGTGCGCTCAGGGCGGCGGATGAAGACATCTTCATCCGCGCGGCCGACAGTGCGGGCAGCGCCGACAGCCCGAGCTGACCCCTCGTGAGTGGCGATGCGAGTCATGACTCGCATCGCCACTCACAGACCGGGGTGCACTACCGTCCCGGACGTGGACGACGCGGCGCTGGCGGGGCTCGAACGCAGGGTGCGGTGGCTGGCGACGTCGATCGTGCACCACGCCAACCACCGCCGCGGCGACCCGTCGGGGCTCAAGGTCGGCGGGCACCAGGCGTCGTGCGCGTCGATGACGTCGATGATGACGGCGTTGTGGTTCGGCTCGAAGGGCGCGCTGGGCCCGCAGGACCGCGTCAGCGTCAAGCCGCACGCCTCACCGGTGCTGCATGCCATCAACCACCTGCTCGGCGAGGTGCCCGCCGAGCGGCTGACGGGATTGCGACAGCGCGGCGGGCTGCAGTCCTACCCGTCGCGCACCAAGGATCCCGGGACCGTCGACTTCTCCACGGGCAGCGTCGGGATCGGCGCCACCGCGACGATCTGGGCGGCTTTCGCACGCCGCTACCTCGACGCGCATTTCGGCGGCGACGGGCGTGGCCGGATGATCGCGCTGGTCGGTGACGCCGAACTCGACGAGGGCGCCGTGTGGGAGGCGGTGCACGACCCGCAGGTTGCCGAGCTCGGCGAGCTGCTGTGGGTGGTCGACTTCAACCGGCAGTCGCTGGACCGCGTGGTACCCGGGATCGCCTACGGCGAGGTCGCCGGGATGTTCGGTGCGGCCGGCTGGGAGGTGCGGACCTGCAAGTACGGTCCGCTGCTGACCGGGCTGTTCGCCGAGGACGGCGGCGAGCTGCTGCGCGAGCGCATCGACACCATGCCCAACGAGGAGTACCAGCGGCTGCTGCGCAGCCACGGCGACGAGCTGCGCACCCGCCTGGCCGGGTCCTGCGCCGATCCCGCACTGCACCGGCTGCTGTCCACCCTGGACCCCGAGGCCCTGCCCGTGGTGGTGCGTGACCTCGGTGGCCACGACATGGGCGGGCTGGACGAGGCGTTCGCCGGCGCCGATCCGGAGCGACCCACCGTGGTGTTCGCCTACACCATCAAGGGGTACGGGCTGCCTACCGAGGGGCATCCGGCCAACCACTCCGCGCTGCTGACGCCCGAGCAGTACGCCGAGCTCGCCGCTGCCCTCGACACCGATCCCGACGACCCGTGGGCGTCGCTGCCGGCGCACTCGCCGGAGGCCCGGCTGTGTGCCGGGACCGCGCGGCGGCTGCGCCGAGACCCGCTGCCCGCGGCGCCGCTGCTCGACGTGCCGGTCGAGGTCTCGCCCGCGCACCGAGGGGTCGTCACGACCCAGGCGACGCTGGGACGAGTGCTCGCCGACCTACGCCGTAACGCCCCGGAGCTGGCAGCACGGATCGTCACCGTCTCCCCGGACGTCGCGTCCTCGACGAACCTCGCCGGGTGGCTCAACAAGGTCGAGGTCTACACCGTCGGCGGGGAGATGCCGCGCGACTGGTTCGCCGACGACCCGGAGACCCTGGTGCACTGGGCCGAGGCACCGGTCGGCCAGCACGTCGAGCTGGGCATCGCCGAGGGCAACCTGGTCGGGCTGCTCGGCGAGCTCGGCTCCACCTGGAGCCGCTGGGCGCAGCCGCTGGTGCCGATCGGCGTGCTCTACGACCCGTTCGTCGGCCGCGCGCTCGAGCCGTGGGGCTTCGGGACCTACGCGGGCGGGCAGTCGATCCTGATCGGTACGCCGTCGGGGGTGTCGCTGGCCCCGGAAGGCGGCGCGCACCAGTCGGTGATCACGCCGTCGATCGGGCTGGAGCACCCGGGGGTGGTCGCCTACGAGCCGGCGTTCGCGGTCGATCTCGAGTGGACGCTGCTGCACGCGATGCGTTTCGTCGGTCGCGACGGCGGATGCTCGGCCTACTTCCGGTTGTCCACGATCCCGGTGGACCAGGTGCTGGCCGCGGTGCCTGCGGACGCAGCCGCTCGGGAGCGCCGACGATCACAGACGGTGCGCGGAGGTTACGTGTTGCGGTCGGCGTCCGATCCCGCCGCCGTGGTGGCCGCCGTGGGTGCGGCGGTTCCCGGCGCCCTGGAGGCGGCGCAGCAGCTGGCACAGGACGGGATCGAGACCGTGGTCGTCGTCGTGACCAGCGCGGACCTGCTGTTCCGCGCGACCCGCGCCCGCTCGGGGATGCCCGCAGGCTGCCCCGGCGACCTGGTCGACGAGCGCATCCTCGACGAGCTCTTCGACACCGATGTGCCGCTGGTGACCGTGCTCGACGGGCACCCGCACACGCTGGCGTTCCTCGGAACGGTACGCGGCGTGCCGACCACGACGCTCGGCGTCACCGAGTTCGGGCAGTCGGCCGCGCTGGCCGACTCCCACGCGCTGCACGGCATCGATGCTCCCGCCATCCGCGGCGCCGTGCTGGACCTCGCCGACTGACCGGAGTGTCCGCAGCGTTCCGTACGGTGTGGTTGCCACTGCCGTACGGTGTGTCTGCGGCATCCGATCAGTAGGCCGGAGAGTCGACGTGAGACGCGGTGATGTCGCCATCCTCGCAGCGATCGTGCTCACGACCGTGCCGTGCTGGGTCTGGTACATCGACAACGACGTGGGCAAGGTCGCGGCCGACTCCTACCGCCAGGGGTGGCACTGGTCGGAGTTCACCCAGGCCACCGGCGCAGAGTGCGACGAGCACAGCTGGAACCTGCCGCGCCCCGAGGTGAACATCGTGCAGTGGATGGACGGCTGCACCGACTCGGCCGATTCGCGTATCCCCGGACCGGCACCCGGGTGAGGACCCGCGCTGGCCGACGAGTAGCCGGCCCGTGGCTACGATCGCCACCGTGCCAGTTCCCGGAAATCCGAGCCCGCCGGCCGAGTCGGCGACGGACCTGTTCGCCACCGATGCCTACCTTCGGTCGTTCGACGCCGATGTGGTCGAAGTCGACCGCGAGCAGGGCCGCGTCGCGCTGGCCCGGACCGCCTTCTACCCGGGTGGTGGCGGGCAGCCGCACGACCTCGGCCTGCTGAGCTGGGCCAACCTCAGCGCACCGGTGACCAGGGTGCGCCGGGAGGACGCCCGGATCTGGCACTGGCTCGACGTCGCGGAGCTACCGGACCGTGGTGTCGAGGTATACGGCGAGCTGGACTGGGAGCGTCGGCACTCGCTGATGCGCACGCACACCGCGCTGCACATCCTCTGCGGCGTCATCTGGACGGAGTTCGGCGTGGCCGTCACCGGCGGCAACATGGAGCCCGGCAACGGACGGTTGGACTTCCCCCTCGAGAGCATGTCGACCGAGCTGGGCCAACGCGTCGAGCGGCGGATCAACGAAGAGATCGCGCAGGCCCGGGAGGTCGTCGTGGAGTTCCTCGGGCGTGAGACGGCCGATCTCGACCCCGCGCTGATCCGGACGTCGGCGAACCTCATCCCGCAGGAGATCGACCCGCTCCGGGTGATCGACATCATCGGGCTGGACAAGCAGGCCGACGGCGGCACGCACGTGCTCAACACCGCCGACGTCGGCGCGGTCGTGGTGACGGGCACGGAGTCGAAGGGCAAGGGGAACAAGCGGATCCGGCTGCAGCTGCCCGATGCCGCATAGCGCGCTCCGATCAGCCACCGCTGCGGTCGGCATAGACGATGACGTTGGCGAGGTAGCGGCGCTGCTCGTCATCGAAGGCACCCCCACAGGTGATCAGCCGCAGCTGCGGCTCGGGCGTGCCCCCGTACACGGCCTCGGTCGGGAACTCGTCCTTGGGGTGTCGCTCGGTGCGTGTCGCCACGAAGGCGACCGTGCTGCCGTCGGCGCGGTCGATGAAGATCTCGTCGCCGGGAGCGATCTCATCCAGGCGGAAGAACACCGCCGGTCCTCGGTAGGAGTCCACGTGGCCCGCGACCACTGCGGGGCCGATCTCGCCGGGCTCCGGACCGTCGTGCCACCAGCCGGCGGCCTCGAAGGACTCAGGCGCAGCGAGCACACCCTTGTCGTTCATGAACAGCGGGCCGACGGGTGCGTCGATCCCGACCGCCGGAACCCTGACGCGGACCGGGTCAGCTGCCTGCTTGCCGGTGTCGCCGGATGACGCCGCTTGCCCCGGCGCCGGCACAGCCCTTGATGGCTGCTGCCCGGCGTAACCGACGAGCACGACCATGGCAGCCGCGGTGAACAGCACGACGGCGGCCGCGGAGCGGATGAGTCCGCGGCCGCCGCTGTAGAACCAGTGCGTGAGCACAGCGGCCTCAGGGATCGTGCTCAGACTGCGTGGCGTCCGCGACGCGTGTGCCGCCCGTGGATGCGACGGGCGAGCACGACGCCACCGGCGGCCAGCATGGTGCCGCCCGCCAGGGCTGCCGGCCCTGCACCGCCGCCGTCGGCGGTTCCGCCGGCACCGGTCTCGATGCCGCCGGACGGCGCGGCGCCGTTGTCCTCGCCGCCGCCATCGCCGCCGCTGCTGCTGGACGTGAAGACGGCGTCGTTGTCGTTGCCGTCGTCGGAGCCGCTCGTTCCGGTGCTGGTGGCGGTGTCATCGCCGCTGCCGCCGTCGTCATCACCGTCGGTGTCACCGCCACCGGCATCGCCACCGCCGTTGCCGCCGCCCCCGTTACCGTCCTGGGGCGGGGTCTCCTCAGGAGACCCCGCGTCGCATCGGACAACCTGACTGGTGACACCGCCGACCGGAGTGCCCTGGGTGACACCGCACACGACGTCCGTGACCTCACCCTGCGCAAGAGCAGGCGCTGTTGCGGCGAGGGTCGCGCCGCACGCCACGCTCGTGGCCAGGATCACCCGTGAAGGAGCCCTCATTCGTTCACCCTCCCCTTGCTACTTACCCGGCGTCCCCGGGTGAGTGCGCGCAGCATAGCGACGGGAGTCTTCCCGTCAACGACGGGGCAAGGCAATTCACGCGTCGGTGCCCACGGCGATGCTCGGCCGGCTGCAATCCGGATTGCACACAGCTGAAGCCAGTCACTCTCTGTCTGAAACCACTGATTGCCGTAACACGAAAGTGCGATATGAATCGGACATCGGCGACGTCTCCTTCGACCGAGGGTCGCAGGTTGACCGGGTTCCGAGAAACGTCAGCCGTCAGCTGAAAGTGTCGAGAGCTGCTGCCCGACGATGAGGTCGTAACGGCGGGCCGTCGGGACCGCCTGCTGCCCGACCACCTCGATCCGGACGAGCAGGGCACCGTTGTGGTAGACGCCGCGCACCGTCGGGCCGATGGACGGGTCGTCGACTATGTAGAAGCTCTGCAGCCCCGGATCCGGTGTCGGCGCCGACTGCAGGCCGAACTGCCGTTGCAGCCTGGCGAGCTCGTCGCGCGCGGCGATGGCGCGCTGCGCCGTGGGCAGTCGGGCGATGAGCAGCGTGGCCTGCGGGCCGTCCTCGAACGAGCTGACGAGGAGCTTGGAGTCGCTCGCACCGGCGGTCTTCAGCGCGTCGAACTCCTGCGGGGGGAGTGCGCCTGTCGCCTGGAGATCGGCGAGAGTGGGCAGAGTGCGGGGGCGGCCGTCGCCGCCGATCTCGGCGAACCCGGGCAGTGGTGGCTGCGGCGGCGGTGCCGCGGTCGTCGGGTCGGCGCGCGGCTGCTCGCCCGCGAGTGGCGGCGGCTGTGCAGGTGCCTCGGGCCGCTGCTGATCTGCCGCCGGGGCTTCGGCCTGCGGCGTCCCGTTACCTCCCCACAGCAAGAACGCGCCGATACCACCGGCGATGAGCAGTAGCACCACAGCGGCCGCGGCGGCGACGATGCGAGGGGTCCTCGACGGCTTCGCCGCCTCGAATGTCTCCGGACCCTGCCTCGTCCAGCCGGCGTTCGGTTCCTGGAGCGGTGGCACGTCGGAGGAAGCCCGCGGCTGGGCGGGGTTCTGGCCACCCCAGCCCACCGGGCCTTGCTGGGTCTGCAACAGCCCGCTACTCACCACCTGGGTGCGGTCGGTGTCGACCGGCTGGGGGGACACGATCTGCGTCTCGTTCGCATCCACCGGGCTGATCATCTGCGTGGTCTCGTTGCCCTCATCGGGTGGAGCGGTCTCCCACCGGAAGGCAGGCGGGAAGGGCGTGGCGGCCTTCCCCTGCTGGTCCTCGCCGCGGCCCCCCTCATCGGCGTAGCGCCTGGTCATCACGTCGTCACGACGGCGTCGGTAGTCCTCCGCGGACAGCTGCCCGGACGCCAACTCGTCGTCGAGTTGCCGCAGCTCGTCCTGCCAGGTCACCCGGCACCCCCTTCCGGCCCTTGTCGGATCGGGTCGTCATTCTCCACCTGCGGGCACGGTGAGCGAACCCTGAGCCCCGAGTCGTGCTCCGCAGGATGACACGTCGCGCGCGTACCCTGGAGGCATGGCGCTGTTCGGACGTGACAAGGACCGCATGGTGACCGCCGAGGAGGCACTGCCGGGACGGGACGACGCGATCCCGGTCTCCGAGCGCCACACTGTGAGCGGCAACCGCATCGTGCCCCCTTTCCCCGAGGGGCTTCACACCGCGGTCTTCGGCATGGGCTGCTTCTGGGGCGCCGAGCGGGTCTTCTGGCGCACCGCCGGCGTGTATTCCACTGCGGTGGGCTACGCCGGCGGCTACACCCCCAACCCCAGCTACGAGGAGGTCTGCAGCGGCCGGACCGGGCACGCCGAGGTCGTGCTGGTCGTGTTCGACCCCGGTCAGGTCTCCTACGCCGAGCTGCTGCGCATCTTCTGGGAGGGCCACGACCCGACGCAGGGCATGCGCCAGGGCAACGACGTCGGCACCCAATACCGCTCTGCCGTCTACGCCGCCGACTCCGAGCAGAAGGCCGAGGCGCAGACCACTCGCGACGCCTACCAGCAGGCGCTGCGAGACGCCGGTCGCGGCGAGATCAGCACCGAGATCGCCACGCTGCGCAAGTTCTACTATGGCGAGGACTACCACCAGCAGTACCTGTCCGATGCCAAGAACCCGCACGGGTACTGCGGCATCGGCGGCACCGGAGTGAGCTGCCCGGTGGGACTGACCTCGACCGAGACGGGCTGAGCCACGCTCATTGCTACTTCGCGCGTCCGCGGAACGCGGGGCGTTACGGGAGGGCACGTAGCTAGCTGGCCGACCACCAGCCCTGTGGCGGCTGACGTACGGGTTCCGCAGCAGGGCCTGTGCGACGCACCGGACCAGGTTGAAGATCGCACAACATCATGCGCCGATGTGCCATGCTCGCCTGGTGAGTGCGAACGTCGTTCCCTTGCTTGAGCGGCTGACCTACACCTACCCGCAGGTCGACCGGCTCCTCAGCTTGACCAAGGGCACTGCATTGCGTTGGCTCAACGGCTACCGCAGCGGTGGAAAGGACTACGAACCGATCCTGCGTCGCGAGCGGATCGACACGCGCTGGGTGAGCTGGGGCGAGTTCGTGGAAACCCGCCTCCTGGCCAACTACCGCGACCAGGACGACATCCCTGTCCAGCGCATGCGGCGCGCCATTGAGGTGCTGCGCGAGGAGATCGACGCGGACTATCCACTGGCCCGCGGGTACTTCTATCTCGAGCCCAAGGGCCGTGAGCTACTCCTCAAGGCGCAGGCGATCGCAGAGATGCCTGAGCAGTTCGCCATGCTGACTCGCACCGGGCAGATCCAGCTAGCGCCCTGGGTCTATGAGGTCGTCGAGAGCGCCGATACTGAAGACAACCTGCTGCGCGACGTTGTGCGGCTCCGAGTAGCTCCGGAGTTCCCTGACCTGCACTGGGATCCGCGCAAACGCGGTGGGCAGCCGACCGTGGGCGACAGCAACGTGCTCGCCACGACGGTTGCAGAGTTCGTCACAGCTGGCGAGTCCCCCGATGAAGTCGCCAGCTGGTACCACCTCACGGAGGAGCAGGTGGACCAGGCAGTCCGCTACCGGCGCATCCACTCGCCGGCAGCGTGAGTCCCGCGCGCCCGACCGCCGTCGACATGGCACGGGTGCGCTTCTACGTCGATGAGGATCTCGCAGGCGTCGGGCTCGGCCTCATGGCGCTGCGCTCAGACCTCGTCGTGGCCAGTCACCCGCCCATCGCCCACCTCCCGCGCGACGACTTGGACTGGATCCCCGAGGTCACACGCCGGGGCTGGGTCGTCATAACTAACGACAAGCACATCCGTACCCGTCACGAAGCCGAAGCAGCTCTACAAGCCGGCCTTCGCTGCGTGCACCTGGCTCCGCCAGTGAAGGCTGCTGCCCGCTGGGACTTCGCACAGCTGTTGTTCCGTCACTGGGAGGCCGTCGAGGCCGTGTGTGACCGCGCGGGACCGGTCTGGCTCCAGCTTGACCGCCGCGCCACACCATGGGAGCGGCCTTACCAGCCGGGAAAGCCACCGCGCCTGCCGCCCAGGGATGGACCGCGGCGACCGCGCTGAACGCTGGCGGAGATGGTCCGCGAGGGCAGTCTTATTGCCTGAGCGTTATTGCTACCACCAGCAGTACCTGTCCGATGCCAAGAACCCGCACGGGTACTGCGGCATCGGCGGCACCGGAGTGAGCTGCCCGGTCGGCGTGTCTTCAAGTACGACCAACCCGGACGCCGAGCGCTCCTAACGATGGCCAACCCTCGGCCCCCGGCTGACCCGGAGCCGACGCGCTGGACCATCCACGGCGAGCGGCTCGTCGATGACTCCCGGAAGATGGACCAGAGCATCGCGCAGGTCGAGCTGCCCAGCGGGGTGCACTTCGAGCAGTACGCGCTGCGGATGCCCCAGGCGCGTGAGCTCGTAAGTAAGACTCCAGCGGCAAGCCGTGGCTGCGGTGCTCGACCGGTCGCATGGGCTCGGAGCGTACGTCGCCCAGAGCGAGCCATCAGCTTGCGACGCGCGGCATGATGTCCGCATGGCCTTGGAGCGCTTGCGCGGCACGGACGCAGAAGCCGTCTTCCGGGACTTCGCTAGACGCCATGGGGTCCGGCGGCTCGCGTTGTTCGGCTCGGTGCTGCGGGGCGAGGAGACTTCAGCCAGCGACATCGATCTGCTGGTGGAGTTCGAGGAAGGCAAGACGCCCGGTCTGCTCAGGATCGCCGAGCTAGAGCTGGAACTCGGCGCTTTGCTGGGACGGGAGGTTGAGTTGCGGACCTACGAGGACCTCAGCAGGTATTTCCGGGACGACGTCCGGGCTCAGGCGCGTGTGCTATATGCCGCTTGACGACAAGATCCGGGTTCAGCACCTCGTGGAGGCCGCGACCAAGGCGGTGTCCTACGCATCGGGGCGCAGCCGAAGTGATCTCGACGATGACGAGCTGTTGCGGCTCGCCCTCACGAAGCTGGTCGAGATTGCTGGAGAAGCAGCGAAGCACGTCAGCAGCGATCTACGGGAAGCGCATCCGGAGGTGCCCTGGTCGGCGGCAGCTCGAATGCGCGACCGGCTCGTCCACCATTACTTCGACATCAACCTTGACGTGCTGTGGAGCACGGTGACCGAGGATCTGCCCTGGTTGCTGGCTGTACTGCCGGACGATCTTGTCCGTGACCGCTCCGCCGTTGCTGAACGAAGTCAGCTTCCCGACGACGAGCAGTAGTGACAAGCGCCGGACGACGGTCGCCCGACTGTAGGTTCTCTTGCGTGAGCGACATCGCTACCACCAGCGGTATCTCCCCGATGCCAAGAACCCCCGCACGGGTACTGCGGCATCGGCGGTACTGGAGTGAGCTGCCATGCCGGTCTGACGACCGAGGCTGGCTGAGGGGCAGCTGCATTCGTGCGTCGTGGCGGGGATCCTGCTCGCGGGCCTGCTCCTGCCGGTAGCCGGTGGGTTCGGTGCCGTGGTCGTGCAAGCCGGCGACGCCGTCGACACCAGCTCCGCGAGTCTTGCCGAGGGCAAGGTCCCGCTGGCCACCACGATCACCGATTCGCGGGGCGCCCCGATCGCATATGTCTACGAGCAGTACCGGATCCCGGTCGAGCCGGACGAGATCGCGGAGACCATGAAGGCGGCGATCGTCGCGATCGAGGACCGCCGGTTCTTCTCCCACGCCGGCATCGACTGGCAGGCCACCGGGCGCGCGATGCTGAACAACCTCGTCGTCAACGGCAGCCTGTTCGAGGGCCAGGGCGGCTCCACGATCACGATGCAGTACGTCAAGAACTACCGGTTGTACGCGGTGGCCGACACCGACGCCGAGCGCACCGCCGTGGTGGCAGACACGCTGGCGCGCAAGATTCGGGAGGCTCGGGTCGCGGTGCGGCTCGAGCAGCGGCTGTCCAAGCAGCAGATCCTCGCCCGGTACCTCAACATCGTCTACTTCGGCAACGGCGCCTACGGCGTGAGCGCGGCGGCGCGCACCTACTTCGACTCCACCCCGGTGGCCCTGACCATCTCGCAGGCTGCGCTGCTGGCCGGCCTGGTCCGCTCGCCGTCGGCCTTCGACCCCGTCGAGCATCCGCAGGCGGCGCGGGACCGCCGGAACGTGGTGATCGACGCGATGGTCGAGGTCGGGTCCCTCACACGGGCGCAGGCTGCGACGGCGAAGGCCGCACCACTGGGCGTGCAGCCCCCGCTCACCGGGCTGCCCGACGGCTGTGCTGCCGCGGCGGACCCGGCCACCGGCTTCTTCTGCCAGTACACGCTGGACTACCTGCAGGAAGCCGGGTTGTCGGCCGGGGAGCTGCGCATCGGCGGCTACACGATCCGCACCACGCTGGACCGCCGCGCCGGCGAGGTGGCGAACGAGGCCGCCGAGGAGCATGCGCCGGTGGACCAGACCACGGGAATCGCCAACGCGGTCGCGATCGTGGCGCCCGGCACCGAGCAGCACCGCGTGGTCGCGCTGGCGGCCAACCGGGACTTCGGGTTCGACGCCGAGTCGGGCCAGACCGCCTACCCGATCCCGTCGACGCCCGCCCCGCACGGTGCCGGTTCGATCTACAAGATCTTCACCGCGGCGGCCGCGATGGCGCGCGGGCTGGGCATCCAGCACACGATCCCGGTCCCTGACACGTTCACCACCTCCGAGTTCCCGAACGGCGGGCAGCCGTACACGGTGAGCAACGCGGGTGAGTATCCACCCTCGATGACGCTGCAGCGGGCGCTGGCCGTCTCGCCGAACACCGCGTTCGTCGCCCTGGAGGCCCGGATCGGCTCGGTCGACCCGGTCGTCGACATGGCCTACCGGCTGGGTATGCGCGACAGCCTGCGGGTGCGCGACGCCCAGGGGCGCACGATCGCCGAGGCGGTCAAGGCCGAGGAGCGCGGGTCCTTCACCCTCGGTCCCGTGCCAACCAGCCCGCTCGACCTCGCCAACGTCGCCGCCACGCTGATGAGCGGCGGCGTGTGGTGCCCGCCCACCCCGATCGAGTCGATCACCGACCGGCACGGAGAACCGGTGGCACTCGACGAGGCGCAGTGCGAGCAGGCGGTGCCCACCGGGCTGGCGAACACGCTCGCCGTCGGTCTGAGCAAGGATCACACCATCGGTACCGCGGCGGCCGCCGCGGACGCCGCCGGGTGGCAGCGCCCCATGCTGGGCAAGACCGGTACCACGCAGCGACACGTGTCCGCCGGGTTCGTCGGCGCGACACCGCAGTACGCCGGCGCTGTGATGACCTGGTCGGACGCCTCGCCGCCGCGTCCGATCTGCGTCACCGACCCGCCTCAACTGTGCTCGGAGGGCACCCTGTTCGGGGCCACGATCCCCGCTCAGACCTGGTTCGACACCATGGCGCCGCTGCACGACGGGCTCCCGGTCGCGCCGCTGCCCCCGGCCGATCCGGTCTACGTCACCGGGCCACTGTGGTCGATGGTGCCTGAATGAACGATGTGGTGAGCACGAGCCGCGCGTGGCCTTCCCGGCACCGCGCCCGCGGCCTGCTCGGCCTGCTGCGCGCGTTCGCGGCGCGGTCGTACTCGAGCTGCCGCGGGGCAGCCCGGCGGCCCGCGCCGGAACTCCCGTACCGGCCGGGGAGTTGGACAACCGGGGCGTAACCCCCCACGCTTGCCCGCCAGCATCGCCGTCTCCTGGAGCATGTCAGTGGCCGACTGGCCTACCGCCGGAGTTCGCACTCTGTCCCGCCGCGCGCGGATCCTGGTCTCAGCCGGGGTCGGCCTGCTCGTGCTGCTGATCCTCGGTGCGCGATTGATCGACACCTACGTGGGCTGGCTGTGGTTCGGAGCGCTGGGCTACCGCGACGTCTACCGCACCATCCTGCTCACCCGGGTCGCCGAGTTCGTCGTCGTGGGGTTGTTCATCGGGGGACTGCTCGCGCTCAACCTCGCCCTCGCCTACCGCAGCCGGCAGGTCTTCGTCCCGCTGGGTGCCGACGACGCGCTCGCCCGCTACCGCACGGTCATCCAGCAGCGGATCCGCCTCGTGGGTATCGGGGTCCCGGTCGCGGTCGGCGTCATCGCCGGTCTGGTCGCGCAACGTGACTGGCAGACGGTGCAGCTGTTCTTCAACAGCACCGGCTTCGGGATCGACGATCCCGAGTTCGGTCACGACATCGGCTTCTACGCTTTCGAGCTGCCCTTCTACCAGGCATTGCTGACGTGCGGATTCACCGCGGTCGTCCTCTCGTTCCTCGGGGCGCTGGTGACGCACTACTTTTTCGGCGGGCTCCGCCTGGTCGGCCGGGGGGCGCAGCTGTCCAGCCCTGCCAAGGCCCACCTCGCGGTGCTGGCCGGCACCTTCGTGCTGCTGCTGGCCGTGGAGTACTTCTTCGACCGCTACGAGCTGCTGTTCTCCGAGCGCAGCGACCTGTTCACGGGTGCCACCTACACCGACCTGAACGCGGTGATGCCGGCCAAGATCATTCTGACGGCGATCGCGGTGATCTGCGCGATCGCCTTCTTCGCCGGGGCGTTCCTGCGCAACCTGGCGCTGCCCGCCATCGCCACGGTGCTGCTGGTGCTCTCCGGGATCCTCGTGGGCGGGGTGTGGCCGGCGCTGCTACAGCAGTTCTCGGTGCAGCCCAACGCCAACGAGCGGGAGGCCCAGTCGATCCAGCGCAACATCGAGGCCACCCGGCATGCCTACGGGATCGCCGATGCGAAGGTCGAGTACATCAACTACTCCGGTGACGGCCGGAGCACGCCTGCCCGGCTCGCCGACGAGACCGCGACGGTCTCGAACATCCGGCTGCTCGACCCCAGCGTCCTGGAGCAGACGTTCACGCAGCTGCAGCAGCGGGAGAACTTCTACGGCTTCCCGGACAAGCTCGACGTCGACCGCTACCGGGTCGACGGGGAGCTGCAGGACTACGTGGTGGCGCTGCGGGAGCTCGAGACGAGCTCGCTGGCCGACAACCAGCAGAGCTGGATCAACCAGCACCTGCGGTACACCCACGGCGACGGCTTCGTGGCGGCGCGGGCCGACCGGGTGAACAACGCGCTGGACGAGGCGGGCGGTTCCGGCGAGGGCGGCTACCCGGTCTTCACCGTCAGCGACACCACCGGGGACGGTGCCATACCGGTCGAGCAGCCGCGGATCTACTACGGCGAGCTGATCGACAGCTACGTCATCGTCGGCGGCGACCCCGGCGCACCGCCGCGGGAGTACGAGCTCGACGGCAGCCTCTACACCTACACCGGTGAGGGCGGCGTCTCGATCGGCAACTGGTTCGATCGCCTGGTCTTCGCCGCGCAGTACGGCGAGCAGAACATCCTGTTCAACCAGGCCATCGGTGACGACTCCAAGGTGATCTTCCGGCAGGATCCGCGGGAGCGAGTCGAGGCCGTGGCCCCCTGGCTGACCATCGACGGGGATCCCTATCCCGCCGTGGTGGACGGTCGGATCAAGTGGATCGTCGACGGCTACACCACCCTGAAGCATTACCCGTACGCGCAGCGCACGGTGCTGGGCGAGACCACGCAGGACACGCTTCCCGGCACCCCGCGGCTGCCGGACGAGGAGATCTCCTACATCCGCAACTCGGTGAAGGCCACCGTCGACGCCTACGACGGCACGGTGACGCTCTATGCGACGAACCCGGACGACCCGGTGCTGCAGGCGTGGATGAACGTCTTCCCCGGCACGGTCCAACCGGCGAGTGAGATCGGTGACTCGCTGCGGGCGCATTTCCGCTACCCGCAGGACCTGTTCAAGGTGCAGCGGCAGATGCTGACCAGCTACCATGTCGAGGACCCGCAGGTGTTCTTCTCCACCAACGACTTCTGGGACGTACCGTCGGATCCGACGACCGACAACCAGGTCAACCAGCCGCCGTACTACGTACTCGCCGGCCCGCCTGCGGGTGACGGATCGGCACGCTTCCAGCTCACCAGCGCGCTGGTGGGGCTGCAACGGCAGTTCATGGCGTCGTATGTCTCGGTGAGCTCCGCCCCGCGCAGTTACGGTGACATCACCGTGCTGCGATTGCCGACCGATTCGCAGACCCTGGGCCCGCAGCAGGTGCAGACCCGGTTCCGGTCATCGGCCGAGGTCAGCCAGGAGCTCAACCTGCTGCAGGCGGCCGAGACGAACATCCGCTTCGGCAACCTGCTCACGCTGCCCACGGGTGACGGAACGTTGCTCTACGTCGAACCGGTCTACGTCGAGCGCACCAACCAGGAAGCCTCCTTCCCGCAGCTCAACCGGGTGCTGGTGCTCTACGGCGATCGCGTCGGATACGCGGCGAGCCTGAACGAGGCGCTCAACGAAGCCCTTGGCAGCGGCGGCACTGCTCCGGGCGGTCAGCAGCCGCCACCCACCGGCCCGGCACCGCCGTCCACCCCGGCGCCCGACGCGCAGGCCGGCCCGGAGGTGCGGCAGGCAGTGGCCGACGTCGCCGCGGCGCTGCAGCGACTCCGGGAGGCCAGAGCCTCGGGAGACTTCACCGCGCAGGGTGAGGCGCTCACCGCGCTCGAAGACGCCACTCGCCGGTTCAACTCGGCGACCGACGCCGGCGGTGCGCCATCGCCGGGAGAGTAAGGCGCGCCACGGCGAGCCGTCGGGTAGCCGGCGGGACGGTACCGGCGAGGTCAGCGCTGGCCGCGCACGACCAGGCCGTCGAGCAGCTCGCGGGTCGCGGCGGCGACCGCGTCGACGGCGGCGTCGAAGGCCGCCGAGTTGTGCTCCGCCGGGCGGCGGAATCCCGAGATCTTCCGGACGTACTGCAGCGCCGCGGCCTGCACGTCGGAGTCGGTGACGGCCTCGGTATAGGGCTCACGCAGCGTCTTGATGCTCCGGCACATCTCGTCTCCCCGGCTCAGCTCGCTCAGCCATCTCACAGCCTGCCATGCCGCGCGCAGCGCGGTGACGTCCACGCTACGCGCGGCGGCAGGTCGACAAGGACAGCCGGGATCGCGGCACGATGGCCGCGGGATTGCACAGACTGCGCACAGATCGCGCACCAGGGAGGGAGCCGACGATGAGCTTCAGCAAGCGGCTCTGGTCGGACGTCGAGCACATCTACGCGGCGGTCCTGGACCACCCGTTCATCACCGGGCTCACCGACGGGAGCCTGCCCCACGACGCCTTCCGGCACTTCATCGCGCAGGACGCGCACTACCTGCGTAGCTTCGCCCGCGCGCTGACCGTCTGCGCGGCCAAGGCGCCGACCGAGGACGACACGGTGATGTTCGCCCAGCATGCCGCCGGCGCGGTTCAGGCCGAGCAGCAGATGCACGCCGAGCTCGCCGGGGCGCTCGGCCTGACGCCCGAGCAGCTCGCCGCGCGGCCCGTTGCGCCCACCACCCGGGCATACGGCAGCTACCTGCTGGCGACCACGTACACCGGTTCGTTCGCCGAGGGCCTCGCTGCCGTGCTGCCCTGCTACTGGATCTACGCACGGGTCGGTGAGGCGCTGGCCGAGCGCTCCTCACCGGACCCGCTCTATGCGCGGTGGATCGCGATGTACGGCGGCGAGGACTTCCAGTCCACGGTGGACGACGTGTTGGCGCTCACCGATCGGATCGGCGCCGAGCTCTCGGCTGCCGAAACCGACCGCGCCCGCACGCACTTCGCCACGACGTCGCGCTACGAGTGGATGTTCTGGGACGCCGGCTACCGGCAGGAGACCTGGCCGATCTGAGGTCGAGCGCTGTGCTGCGGTCGAGCGCCGTGCTGCGGTCGAGCGCGGTGCGTCGACCCCCGCTCACCGCAGGACGACCACGTCGGCGAGCACCGCCGGGGCGTCCGACCGCGCGGCATCGCGCCAGCGGTAAACCCGTACCGGGCCGTCGAGGTCCATCGACGGCCCCGCCAGCACGAGCAGGTCGTCGCCGTCGGGGCACAGGTCGCGCACCCCGAGACCGCCGAGGCCCAGGAAGTGCTTGCGGTAGCGCGCGTGGCCGTGCACCGGATCGAGCCGCAGCCGCCCCGGCCCGTCGTCACGCGGCCGGAGCTCGAGCACCACAGCCCAGCCGCGCAGCACCGGGCCGCGCAGGCCGAGGTAGAGCGTCTCGGCACCCGGCTCGCCGTGTGCGGCCACGCCCTCGACGTCGAAGCCGTTGTCCTTGCCGGGGATGGCCAGGAACGGCGCGAGATGCTCATCGGCCCCCAGCGCGTCGAGCCGACCACCCACAGCGAGGACCCACGCCGGCCCAGGCCCTCGACATCGACCTCGTCGTCGGCGCCGCCGGGCAGCGCCAGCACGTCGGCGAGCGGGAATGTCACGTGGGCGCCGTAGCCGTCGCCGTCGCCGTCGGCGGTGAGGCGCTCGACCGTCGCGGTCTCGTCGCCGCCGATCCAGAGGCAGCGCCCGTCGCGCCCGTCGGCGCGCACCGCGGAGAGGTTGACGTGCGTGCCGGCGTCCACGGCGTGCTCGGCGAAACGCAGCGGCAGCCGGCGGGTCTCGGTCATGCTTCCGTCATACCCCCGTCACCGGTGGCGCGGCGACGGGTCGGGCACCGGCCGGCCGAACAGCGCGAGCACCGCATCGCGGTCGTCGGCGGCGCAGACCCGGTTGCGCCAGACGTGACCGCACCGCACGCAGCGCGCGACGACGACAAGGCCGTCGGCTTCCGACAGCGCCCCGACCGGCTCCATCGCCCCGCCGCATTCGGCCTCGCGGTCGCCGGGTGCGACGTCGACGTGGCGTGACCACAGGCAGTGCGGGCAGTGGTTGGTGTAGCCGGTGCCACGGACGGCCGAGCCGCAGTGCAGGCAGCGGAAGTCCTCCCGGCGGCGGGTGAATCGGGCGGGTTGCATCGGTGGCCTCTCGGTCATCTCCCAGGGATCACCTCCAGGATCCCACCATCGATACGGGGAAACGGCCCGGCGAGCGGTACCGCACGCACCGCAGGTCATCGCACAATCGACGGAGGGTGGCGGGTCGAGGATCGGGCCACGACAGCGATCACGGCCTACCCTGGCGATAGAGGGTGACCGGACGTGGCACGACCGCTGCGAGGAGATGGCGATGACCCGGGTGGTGCGCGGCGCTGACGGGCGGATGTGGACCGTCCGCAGCAACGTCAACTGGTCCGAGCCCGCGACGGCGCAGGAGTTCGAGCACGACGTCGCAGCCGGGCAGGTGGCCGGCGTCACGATGCTGCTGGTGGTCGTGGCGTTGGTGCTCATCGTGGTGCTGTGGACCCCGACGGCCGTCGTCGTACCCGGGTGGCTGGTCTTCGCGTTCCTCGTGCTGTTGCTCGCGCTGCCGGTGCAGTGGGCGATGGGGCGCAGCTGGACGATCGTCGCCGAGACGCCGCCGCTGCCCGACGCACCGCCGGAGCGGTGGGTCGGCACCGTGCACGGCGTCATGCTGGCGCGCCAGGAGACGCTGCGAGTGGCGCGGTCGTTGCAGCGCGACGCGATCCCCGACGACGGCCGCGGCCCGCTGCAGCCGGTGAACTGACGTGCCCGAGCTGCCCGAGGTCGAGGCACTGGCCCACCACCTGCGCGAGCACGCGGTCGGTCGCATCGTCACGCGCGTCGACGTCGCCTCGCTGACGGTGCTCAAGACCGTCGACCCGCTGCCGTCGGCGCTGCACGGCCACGAGGTGACGGGGGCGTCGCGATACGGTAAGTTCCTGGCGTTGCAGACCGACGGGCTGCAGCTGGTCACTCACCTGGCCAGGGCGGGCTGGCTGCGCTGGTCGGATGCGCTGGCAGCGGCTCCACCGCGGCCGGGCAAGGGGCCGATCGCGCTGCGGGTGCACCTCGGTGACGAGGCCGGTTTCGACCTCACCGAAGCCGGGACGCAGAAGCGCCTCGCGGTGTACGTGGTCGACGACCCGGCGCAGGTGCCCGGCATCGCCCGTCTCGGGCCCGACGCTCTGGCGCTGTCCCGCGACGAGCTCGCGGAGCTGCTGGCAGGGCGCACCGAGCGGCTCAAGACCACGCTGACCGATCAGGCGCTGATCGCCGGGGTCGGCAATGCCTATTCCGACGAGGTGCTGCATGTCGCGCGGCTGTCGCCCTACGCCACCGCGGGGCGGCTGTCCGCCGACGCGCTGGACGGGCTGCACAGCGCGTTGCAACGGGTGCTGCGTGACGCGGTGGACCGTTCCGTGGGGCAGGAAGCCGCCCGCCTCAAGGGGGAGAAGCGGGCCGGGCTGGCCGTGCACGCGCGCACCGGGCTGCCCTGCCCGGTCTGCGGCGACACCGTCAGGGAGGTGTCGTTCGCGGACCGGTCGATGCAGTACTGCCCGACCTGCCAGACCGGGGGCAAGCCCCTCGCCGACCGGCGGCTGTCCCGGCTGCTGCGCTAGCCGGGGCTGGTGGGAACGACCGGCGCCGACTCCGTCACCAGGAGCGCGCTGATGGCGCGGAGGGAGGGCGCGGGGGCGGTCGTTGCCACCAACGGGCATTCCGGCGGACGATGTCGCTCGTGGTCGACCTGCTGACGGATCCCGAGCTGCTGGCGGTGTTCGGCATCGCGGTGGCCGGGGTGCTCGCGGGTTATCTGCTGTACTGGGTGGGCACCCACCGGGCATTCGCGTCCGACGCCGACCGGGCCACCTACACCGCGCTGCACACCATGGCGCTGGCGTCGCCGCCGCTGCGTGACGGGCTGTCGGGGTGCTCCGCCGCGGCTGCGGCGCCGCACCTGCGCTCGCTGCTCGACAGCGCCGCCGTCGCGCTGACCGACGAGTACAGTGTGCTGCTGGCCTGGGACGGCGAGCCCAACCACCACGCGGAGTGGGTCGCGCAGGCGGCCTTCGAGGCCGCGAACACCGGCAGCCAGCAGGTGCTCAACCAGCGCGAGATGGACTGCGGCCGGGTCGACTGCCCGGTGCGCGCGGTGATCGTGTCCCCGCTCGAGGTCGACGGCAACGTCGTCGGGACGTTCGCGGTGGTCAGCAACCGGACGGCGCGGGCAGGCCTGCTGCGCGCCACCGGCCAGGTCGCCCGCTACGTCTCCAGCCAGCTCGAGCTCGCCGAGCTCGACGAGTCGCGCTCGCGGCTGGCCCAGGCCGAGGTGCGGGCGTTGCGGGCGCAGATCTCGCCGCACTTCGTCTACAACGCGCTGACCACGATCTCCTCCTGCGTGCGGACCGACCCGGAGCAGGCCCGTGAGCTGCTCATGGAGTTCGCCGAGTTCACCCGGTACTCGTTCCGCACCGCGGGCGAGTTCACGACGCTGGCCGAGGAGCTCAACAACATCGACCGCTACCTCATCCTGGAGAAGGCGCGCTTCGACGATCGGCTGCAGGTCAGGCTGCAGATCGCGCCGGAGGTGCTGCCCGTCGTGCTGCCCTTCCTCGCATTGCAGCCGCTGGTGGAGAACGCCGTCCGGCACGGGCTGGCCGGCAAGCCGGCCGGTGGCACCGTGTCGGTGACCGCGGCCGACGCCGGCGCGGAATGCGTGATCAGCGTCGAGGACGACGGCGTTGGCATGGATCCGAGCAAGCTGCAGGACGAGATGAACGACTCCCACCTGTCCGGTGCCCATGTCGGTCTCGGTAACGTGCACGACCGGCTGCGCGCCGCGTTCGGTGACGAGTGCGGCCTGGTGGTCGAGACAGGCGTCGGGGCCGGCACCAAGGTCAGCATGCGGGTGCCGAAGTTCAGCCGCGGGGTGCGGGCCACACCGGCCCCGGCCGCCAACGCCGCCGGCTGAGCGAGGAGCGCACGTGATCGACTGGCTGGCGACGGTGGTGATCGCCGCGGCCCTGGTGATGGCAGGGTGGACGGTGCTACTCGCGCTGCGTCACCGGCGTCCGGGATGGATGACCCTCGGTGGGGTAGCCGTCGCCGAGCTCGCCGCGGTGGTGCAGCTGGTCGTGGCGGTCGTGCTGCTCGTCGTCGGGCAGCGCCCGGACGCGCTCGCCGCCTTCCTCGGCTACCACGTCGTCGCCCTGCTCGTGTTGCCTGCCGCGGTGGCCTGGAGCCTGGCCGAGCGTTCCCGCTGGAGCCCGGGCGTGATCGCCGTCGGCTGCCTCGCCCTCGCGGTGATGACGGTGCGGATGCAGCAGATCTGGCAGACCGCCGGTGGCTGAGCAGCGAGCCGGCACGGCGAGGGCCACCAACACCGGTCCCGGACGCGTTCTCGTCGCCGTCTATGCGGTGTTCGCGGTGTCGGCCGGGGCCCGCTCCGGAGTCCAGATCGCCACCCGGTTCGCCGACGCCCCGGCGGCCTACCTGCTGTCCGCGCTGGCCGCGGCGATCTACCTGCTGGCCACCCTGGCGCTCGCCCGATCGGCGCGCGGGCTCGCGCTGATCTGCTGCACGGTCGAGCTCGCCGGTGTGCTCGCGGTGGGCACCGCGAGCGTCGCCGTCCCCGAAGCCTTCCCGGATGCGACCGTCTGGTCGGGCTATGGCATCGGGTACGGATTCTTCCCGCTGGTGTTGCCCGTCCTCGGGCTGCTGTGGCTGTGGCGGACCCGCCCGTAGTCTTGCGGGTATGAACCTCGGCAACGTCACCGACCTGCTGCCCATCCCCGAGTCACTGGCCAGCAGGGTGCAGCGCGATCGCGGCCCGGTGGTCGCGACGGTGCGGCTGCACGGGGTGATCACGCCCACCCCGTCGCCGGTGGGGCGGCCCACGATCAACCTGGCCGCGCTGGAGTCGGCGCTGACCCGCGCCTTCGAGCACGATCGGCTCCAGGCGGTGGCGCTGGCCATCAACTCCCCGGGCGGGTCGGCGACCCAGTCGGCGCTGGTGGCCGACCGGATCCGCGGTCTGGCGGCCGACAAGCGCGTGCCGGTGCTGGCGTTCTGCGAGGACGTCGCGGCCTCCGGCGGGTACTGGCTGGCCTGCGCCGCCGACGAGATCTTCGCGCATCAGACGTCGCTGGTGGGCTCGATCGGCGTGGTCACCGGGGGCTTCGGGCTGCACAACCTGCTGGAGCGGTGGGGCGTGGAGCGCCGGCTCTACACCGCCGGGCAGAACAAGGCTCGGCTCGACCCGTTCCTGCCGGAGAACGACGACGACGTCAGCTGGCTACGGGAGATGCAGACCGAGCTGCACACCATGTTCGGCGACTGGGTGCGCTCCCGCCGCGGTGGCAAGCTCTCCGACGGGGAGGACCTGTTCACCGGCGAGGTGTGGACGGGGACGCGGGCCGTCGAGCTCGGCCTGGCCGACGGGATCGGCACGCTGCGCGGGGTCGTGTCGCAGCGGTACCCGGCCGCCGAGATCGTCACCGTCGAGCCCCGCAAGCCGTTGCTCGCCCGTCTCGGGCTCGGGCAGTCCGCCTCGGCAGGCCTGCCCGCGGCCGGGCCGGACGTCGCGCTCGCCGGGCTGGAGGCGCTCGAGCACCGCGCCGTCTGGTCCCGCTTCGGTCTCTGACGTGCCGCCGCGACGGCCCGGTCACCCGGTGTCCCCCGGACGGGTCTGGCGTGGACAGCCGGACCCGTGGCTGGGCACGATGAGCGGATTGGCATCATCTGATGCGGTAGCGGTACCGGACGCGAAGGGCAGCTGATGAGCGGCAACGATGGCACCGCTCTGCTCGTCGCGCTCGCTGTCGACGACGAGAAGGGCGCGCTGTCCGACCTCGCCTACGTCCTCGAGGGCGAGCCACGGATCGGGACCGTGCTCACCGCGTCCAACGCCTACGAGGCGCTGTCGATGCTGCGCGGCGAGAGTGCGGAAGCCCCCGAGCGGGTCGACGTGGTGTTCATGGACATCCGGATGCCGGGCCTCGACGGCCTGGAGCTGGCCCGGGTGCTCGGCATGATCTCCGACCCGCCGGTGGCGGTGTTCGTCACCGCCTACGAGGACCGTGCCATCGAGGCGTTCGACGTCGGTGCGGTCGACTACCTGATGAAGCCGGTGAGCCCGGAACGGCTGTCGGACACCATGCGGCGCATCGTGCGCACCCGCACCGCCCCGGCCGCGACGCCCGAGGGTGATGACGAGATCACCGGGGACGAGGAGGTGATCCCGGTCGAGCTGGCAGGCACCACCAAGCTGGTGCCGCGCTCCTCGGTGCGCTGGGTCGAGGCGCAGGGCGACTACGCCCGGCTGCACACCGGTGACGGTAGCCACCTGGTGCGAATTCCGCTGTCGCAGCTCGAGGACCGCTGGTCCGACGCCGGGTTCGTGCGCATCCACCGCTCCTTCCTGGTGTCGCTCGCGCTGGTCACCGAGCTTCGGATGTCGCCATCGGGTTACATGGTGCGGGTCGGCTCGGGGACCGAGGCCGCGGAGCTGCCCGTGAGCCGCAGGCACACCAGGGCGCTCAAGGACCGGCTGGTGCGCGCTGCCAAGCAGGGGTGGAACGAGCGGTGACCGACCCGCTCGCCATGCTGCAGCAGACCCCGCAGGCCAAGCCGGGCAAGCGGGTCCGGATCGTGCTCGCCGAGCAACGGCGCACCCGCCGCGTGGTACGCACCCTGGCCGAGGTCGAGGGGCAGACCGGGGTCGGCGAGGTGCTGGTCCGCCAGCTGATCCGCGCGCAGCTGCTACTCGCGCTGCGCCTCGGGCTGCTCACGGTCGCAGTGCTCTTCGCGATCCCGCTCGCCTTCGCGCTGGTGCCGTCGCTGGGGACGGCCAGCATCGTCGGGCTCCGGCTGCCGTGGCTGCTGCTCGGCCTGGGCGTCTACCCGTTCCTGCTCGCCGTCGCCTGGTCCTACAACCGCACCGCCGAACGCAATGAGCAGGACTTCGCCGAGATGGTCGAGAGCTAGCCTCCGGTGGAGACCGACCTGTGGGCGGTCACCGGAATCCTGCTGGTGGCCGCGCTGACCGTGCTGATCGGCACCTTCGGCGGGCGGATGTCGCGCTACACCTCCGACTTCCTGGTCGCCTCCCGCACAGTCGGACCGCGCTGGAACGCCGCTGCGATCTCCGGTGAGTACCTGTCGGCCGCGTCGTTCCTCGGCATCGCCGGCCTGATCCTCAAGGAGGGCCCCGACGCGCTGTGGTATCCCGTCGGCTTCACCGTGGGCTTCCTCGCGCTGCTGCTGTTCGTGGCCGCGCCGCTGCGCCGTTCCGGTGCCTACACGCTGCCGGATTTCGCCGAGGCGCGGCTGGGCTCGGTACGGCTGCGCCGGGTGGCCACCATCTTCGTCATCATCATCGGCTGGCTGTACCTGGTGCCCCAGCTGCAGGGCGCCGGGCTCACGCTGTCCACCGTCACGGGCTACCCGCTGTGGGTCGGCGCCGCGGTAGTGGCCGTCATCGTGATCTTCAATGTGGTCAGCGGCGGGATGCGTTCGATCACCTTCGTGCAGGCCTTCCAGTACTGGCTCAAGCTCAGCGCGCTGGCCGTCCCGGTGTTCGTGCTACTGATCTACCAGGCCGGCGAGGACGCCGAGTTCCGCGACTCGCTCGGCGCGCAGGCGCCGCCGTTCTTCACCACCGACACCACCGTCGACGTCGAGACCGACGTCGTGCTGCAGGTGGAGAGCCCGATGCTGCTCGAGGCGACCGGCACCGTCGACGGCCTGGCCGCCGACGGGCCGGTGTACTGGGCGCCCGGGCGCCACCAGGTCGCCGAGGGCGCCGAGCTGCGGTTCTCCGCGGGTAGCAGGGTGCCCGTGGTCGCCGGCGCACCGGTGGACAACGAGGACTGGCTGCAACCGCTGTCGTCCGGGGCGATGCCGCTGTTCGCGACGTACTCACTGATCGTGGGGCTGGCGCTGGGCACCATGGGCCTGCCGCACGTGCTGGTGCGGTTCTACACCAACCCCGACGGGCGCGCGGCACGGGCGACCACGGTCGTGGTGCTCGGGCTGCTCGGGCTGTTCTACGTGTTCCCCACCATCTCGGGGGTGCTCGCGCGGCTCTACGTCCCGAAGTTGCTGGTCAGCGGCAACACCGATGCGGCCGTGCTGCTGCTGCCCGGGCAGGTGCTCAGCGGTTGGCCGGGGCACCTACTCGGCGCGGTGGTGGCCGGCGGCGCCTTCGCCGCGTTCCTGTCCACCGCGTCGGGGCTGGTGGTCAGCATCGCCGGGGTGCTGTCCACCGACGCGCTCCCGGGCCGGGTCAGCGACTTCCGGCTGGCGGCGGTCGTCGCGGGCATGATTCCGCTGGCGTTCGCGCTCGCCGCGTCGGAGCTCGACCTGTCGCAGAGTGTCGGGCTGGCCTTCGCGGTGGCCGCGTCATCGTTCTGCCCGCTGCTGGTGCTGGGGATCTGGTGGCGCGGCCTGACCGACACCGGCGCCGCGGCCGGCCTCGTGGTGGGCGGCGGGCTGTCGTTCGCCGCGGTGCTGCCGGCCGCGCTGGGCGTGGTCTCGCCGTTCTGGGAGGCCCTGCTCGCCCAACCGGCCGCGTACACCGTGCCGATCGCCTTCCTCACGATGGTCCTGGTCAGCCGGGCCACCCCGGAGCGCGTGCCGGCCGACGTCTCCCGGATCCTGCTGCGGCTGCATGCTCCTGATCGGCTGGGTCTGAGCCAGGACCGTGGCGTGGCGCGGTTCGGCATGACCACCGTCGCGCTGCCCAGGACCAAGGGCGGCAGGCACCGCCGATGAGCGGTGGCGCCGGAGCGGCTGGACCGTCCGTGGGCCGCTCGTCGCCTGATCTCGACCGCTCGTCTCATTTCCGGCGCCTGCGGCCCCGTTCGGGCTCCGTGATCCGAACGGCGGCTGACTAGGGTGACGGTGCTCTTCTTACCGTCCGAACCACGTTTTCGTCACCCATGTACTGGAGGTGTGGTGTGAGTACCGAGCACGGTGGATCGGGGACCCAGTCGGCGGGGACTGAGGATCCTTGGGTCACCGCGCAGCGAAGTCCCGAGTTCGCCCAGTTACGTAGGGGGCTTCGTAGGTTCATCTTCCCGATGACGGCGTTCTTTCTGATCTGGTACTTCGCCTACGTCGCGCTGGCGGCCTTCGCCCCCGGCTTCATGGCGATCCCGGTCCTGGGCAACATCAACGTCGGCTTGGTCATCGGGCTGTTGCAGTTCGTGTCCACCTTCCTGATCGCCACGCTGTACGTGCGCTACGCGAACAAGAACCTGGATCCGGTCGGCAGGCGGATCCGTGAGCGGCTCGAAGGAGGTGCGCAGTGATCGGTCACCTCGCGCAGGAGGAGATCGGCGAGCCGCTGGTCAACATCGGGATCTTCGCGGTTTTCGTGGTGATCACTCTGGTGATCGTGTTCCGGGTCAGCCGGTCCACGACGACCGCGGCCGACTACTACGCGGCGGGCCGGTCGTTCACGGGCCCGCAGAACGGGTTGGCGATCTCCGGGGACTACAT